>NZ_JBHYJD010000056.1:0-65209 GCF_042740555.1 Nonomuraea sp. NPDC059007
GGGGGGGGGCCAGGCCCCGCCCCCCCCCCGCCCCCCCCCGGCGGCACCGGCGCCTTCACCGTGACAGTGCCGCGTGCCTCGCGGCGCCCGCGGCTTTCGCGCAAGCGGCGCCTGTCCCCCGGGCACGGGGAACAGGCGCCGGTAGTGACGGACCCTGGGGGTGGGGCCCGCCACCGGTCTTCCACCCCCGCCCCCGGCGGTGTGGCCGTCAAGGGCGGCGGAGGCCTAGAAGAGCAGGCCGGGCAGGTGCAGCAGGGAGTGCAGCGCCACGCGCCGCCCCAGCTGCGCGCCGGCGTCGTCGGCGTTGCGGGTGTGGATGCCCGACCAGACGCGGGCGTCCAGGTTCTCCTGGGTGAACTGCCGCCAGGAGGTGTAGGTGCGGTCCGCCCCGGGCGCCACCACGCTGGAGGCGGTGACGGGCCGCGCCGGGCGGGGACCGGTCAGCGCGGTGAGGACCTGCTCGGCGGCGCCGGCGTAGGCGGCGTGGCCGCTGACGTAGTCGGGGTGGGGCGGGGTCTCGTGCAGCGGCGTCCAGCCGGTGTACCCGGCGGCGCGCAGCGCGGTCACCGGCCGCCAGCGCACGTGCGCGTACTTGGCGTCGGAGACGGCGATCTGCGTGTCGACGGAGGCCACGTGGAAGGCGGCCACCAGGCCGGCGCGGGCCGCCAGCGGCCACGACGCCTTCTGCTCCAGCGCCCCCCGCAGCACCTGGGTGAAGATCGGCAGCGGGGTGGTGGCCCAGAACTGCGCCACCGCGGTCTGCTCGGGCGTGCGGGCGGTGGAGTCGGCGGCGCCGTAGAGGCGTACTTCCTCCATGTCGCGGCGGTAGCGCTCGGAGTCGAGGGGGTCGGGCGTGGGCCGGAACTGGCTGCCGCCGGCCAGCAGGAACGGCTTGGCCCGGCGCAGGCCGTACTGGATGCCGGGGGTGTGGGACGGAGGGGTGGGCTGCCAGACGCCCGGCGCGCCCGGCCGCGGGTGGTAGGGGGCGTCGACGGACGCCGGGTCCAGGCCGTCGCCGGCGCGCTCGGCCAGCAGGGCGGCGGTGGCGGCCTTGCCGGCGGCGATCCCGCGCTCCTTGTCCTGTCCCTCGGGGATGCGCGCCAGCGTGCCGGCCAGGACCGCGTCCAGCTGCGGCTTTCCGGGCGGCGCGAAGTCGAGCAGGGCCGCGTGCACGGCCGAGGCCAGCGCGGCCTGCTGGTAGGCGGCCGGGGCCAGCGGCTGGCGCACCAGCGCCCGGGTGGCCGCGGTCCAGCCGATCGCCCACACGCGCGAGTTGGTCGCCGCGGCGGAGGCGCCGCCGAGCTTGACGGTCAGGGCGGAGGCGTCGTACCACTCCAGGGCGACGTCGACCGCGCCGGCGGTGCGCGCGGCCGCGGAGGTCGAGGTGAGGGTGGTCGGCAGTACGGCCAGCACGAGCACGGCCGCTATGCGGGATAAGCGCGACATCGAGCCGGTGGTCCTTTCTGTGGGAGTGCCTGGGCGTAACGCTCGTGCCGGCGCCGATCAACGGCAACCCCTACCCGCGCCTTGGCCTGCGGCTCTGGGGTGTCGCAGGGGGTAAATCGGTGGACATGGTCGTTAGCGTGGCGGGCATGGACGTCATCGATATCGAGCGTTTCGCCGCGGACGGTTTCGCCAAAGTGGAGGCGGTCGTCGAGCCGCAGGTGGCCGATGAGGCCCGCATGCTGCTGTGGCGCCAGATCGGCCTGTCGCCCGACGAGCCGGCCTCCTGGCGCGAGCCGGTCGTGTGGGCGATGGACACCACGGGAGCGGGCCCGTTCGGGCAGATCATGAGGAACCCGCGGCTGCACGCGGCCTACGACGCCGTGGCCGGGCCGGGCGGCTGGCTGCCGCGCGGGGCGCTGGGCATGGTGCCCGTGCGCTTCCCGCGCCTGCCGCCGGCCGAGGACCGCGGCTGGCACATCGACGCCAACACCCAGCGTCGCGACGGCAGCTGGGGCGTCAGCGGCCGTTCGCAGACGATGTTGCTGCTGGTGCTGCTGTCGCACGTGAGGCCGGACGACGCGCCGACGCGGGTGCGGGTGGGTTCACACCGCGACGCCTTCGCCGTGCTGGGCGAGGAGGCGATGGACGCGATGGTGGCGGGGCCGCTGGTGGATGAGGCCAGCGCGCACCGGCCGACGGCGTATGCGACGGGGGCGCCGGGGGATGTGTACCTGCTGCACCCCTACACCGTGCACGCCGCCGACGAGCACCGCGGCGAGGAGCCCCGGTTCATGTCGCAGGGGCCCATCATGCTGAAGGAACCGGTCGACGGGCGGGGGGTGAACGTGCTGGCGCGGGCGCTGTCGGCGTCCTGAACGCCGGGAGGCTTTTGTGGGGTCCCCACAAGATGGGGGCCTCACCATGCGCGATGCGGACATTGGTATACCCGGCGGTGATCGAGCAGGGTATGGGGACAGGGTGCAGGCGACGCTCCGGGTTTCGGACGTCGCCTTCTGTGCGTGACGTCTTGGGGAGGCTCAGCCGGTGTTCAGTCGTGTGGCCATCGTCAACCGGGGAGAGGCCGCGATGCGGCTCATTCACGCGGTGCGGGATCTTTCAGCGGAGACCGGGCAGCGGATCGAGACGGTCGCCCTGTTCACCGACGCCGACCGCGGCGCGACCTTCGTGCGGGAGGCCGATCTGGCGGTGCCGCTGGGGCCCGCCTCGGCGCGGCCGTACCTCGACCATGCCGTGCTGGAGCGGGCGCTGGCCGCGTGCGGCGCCGACGCCGCGTGGGTGGGGTGGGGGTTCGTCGCCGAGGACCCGGCCTTCGCCGAGCTGTGCGAGAAGCTCGGCGTCACCTTCATCGGGCCCAGTGCCGAGGCGATGCGCAGGCTCGGCGACAAGATCGGCGCCAAGCTCCTGGCCGAGCAGGTGGGTGTGCCGGTGGCGCCGTGGAGCCGGGGCGAGGTCGCCACGCCGGCCGAGGCGCTGGCCGCCGGGCGGGAGATCGGCTACCCGCTGATGCTCAAGGCGAGCGCGGGCGGCGGCGGGCGCGGTATCCGCATGGTCGCCTCCAGCCAGGAGCTGGCCGAGGCCTTTGAGCGCACCAGTCAGGAGGCGCTGCGCGCGTTCGGCTCGGGCGTGGTCTTCCTGGAGCGGCTGGTCACCGGCGCCCGGCACGTCGAGGTCCAGGTGATCGCCGACGGTCAGGGCGTGGCCTGGGCGCTGGGCGTGCGCGACTGCTCGGTGCAGCGCCGCAACCAGAAGATCATCGAGGAGTCGGCCTCGCCGGTGCTGTCGGCCGCGCAGAGCGCTGAGCTGAAGGCCTCGGCCGAACGGCTGGCCGTGGCCGTCGGCTACCGCGGCGCGTGCACGGTGGAGTTCCTCTACCACCCGGGTGAGAAGCTGTTCGCCTTCCTGGAGGTCAACACCCGGCTGCAGGTCGAGCACCCGATCACCGAGGTCACCACCGGTACCGACCTGGTCCGCCTGCAGTTGCACGTGGCCGCGGGCGGGCGGCTGGAAGGCGGGCAGCCGGCCGAGATCGGGCACGCCGTCGAGGCGCGGCTCAACGCCGAGGACCCCGACCGTGACTTCGCGCCGGCGCCCGGCCGCATCGCCCGCCTGGTGCTGCCGTCGGGGCCCGGTATCCGGGTCGACACCGGCGTCAGCGAGGGCGACACCATCCCCGCCGACTTCGACTCCATGATCGCGAAGATCATCGCCTACGGCAGCGACCGCGAGCAGGCGCTGGGCCGGTTGCGCCGCGCGATGGCCGACACCACGGTGATCATCGAGGGTGGCGCCACCAACAAGAGCTTCGTCCTGGACCTGCTGGAGCGGCCCGAGGTCGTCCAGGCCAGCGCCGACACCGGCTGGATCGACCGCGTGCGCGCCGAAGGCGGCCTGGTCAGCCACCGCCACTCCGCCATCGCCCTGGCCGCGGCCGCCATCGAGGCCTACCAGGATGAGGAGGAGGTCAGCCGGCAGCGGCTGCTGTCGACCGCCCACGGCGGCCGGCCCCAGGTCCAGCACGACCCCGGCCGTCCGCTGGATCTCAAACTGCGCGGCGTCGGCTACCGGGTGAGCGTCGCCCGCGTCGGGCACAACCGCTTCCGCGTCGCCGTGTCCGGGGGCGGCCGGCCGTACCCGGCCGACGTCGAGGTCGAGCGCTTCGACGAGCACTGCGGCCAGATCGTCGTCAACGGCCGCCGCTTCCGCCTGGTCTCGGCCACCCACGGCCCCATCCACCTGGTCGAGGTCGACGGCGTCACCCACCGCGTCAGCCGCGACGAGGGCGGCGTCGTGCGCTCGCCGGCGCCCGCGCTGGTCGTGGCCACGCCGCTGGCCGTCGGTGACGAGGTCGAGGCGGGGGCGCCGCTGCTGGTGCTGGAGAGCATGAAGATGGAGACCGTGCTGCGCGCGCCGTTCCGCGCCCGCGTGCGCGAATGCCCGGTCTCGGTCGGCAGCCAGGTCGAGACCGCCGCGCCGCTCATGCGGCTCGAGCCGCTGTCGGACGACGCTCCCGGCCAGGAGCAGGCCGCGGGCGCCGACGTGGAGATCGAACTGCCCGCCGAGCCCGCCCCCGCCTCCCCCGCCGAGCGCGTCGAGCGCGGCCTGCAGGACCTGCGCAGCCTGCTGCTCGGCTTCGACGTCGACCCCCACGACGGCCAGCGGGTCCTGTCGGCCTACCTGTCGGCGCGCGCCGAGCTCGGCGGCCGGCTGCTGGAGGGCGAGCTGAACCTGCTCACCCTGTTCGCCGACCTGTGCGAGCTCAGCCGTAACAAGCCCGGTGTCGAACTCGACGCCGAACCCGACAGCGCCGTGCACAGCCCGCGCGAGTTCTTCCACAGTTACCTGCAGAGCCTCGACGCCGAACGCGCCGGCCTCACCGAGAGCTTCCAGGCCAAGCTCGCCACCGTCCTGGCCCACTACGGCATCACCGGCCTGGACCGCACTCCGGAGCTGGAGGCCGCGGTCTTCCGTATCTTCCTGGCCCAGCAGCGCATCAGCACCGATGTCGCCATCGTCTCGGAACTGCTGCGCCAGTGGCTGGGCGGCACGCCCCCGCTGGAGTCGCTGTACGAGCGGGCCGGGCTGGCCCTGGAGCACCTGGTCGAAGCCACCCAGGTGCGTTTCCCCACCGTCTCCGACCTGGCCCGCGGCGTGGTCTTCCGCTGGTTCGCCCAGCCGTTGCTGCGCCGCAACCGCGCCAAGGTGTACGCCGCCGTCCGCGACGAGCTGCGCTACCTCGACCACAACCCCGAGGCGCCCGACCGCGCCGACCGCATCCAGGTCATGGTGGCCAGCGCCGAGCCGCTGGTGCGCCTGATCGGCCAGCGCATGCGCCGCCCGGGACGCGACCACGCCCCCCTGCTGGAGGTGCTGACCCGCCGCTATTACGGCAACCGCGCCCTGTCGCAGGTGGGCCTCAGCCAGGCCGGCGGCAGCCGGTTCGTCACCGCCGAGCACAGCGGCCCCAACGGTCTGGCCCGCGTGGTCACCACCGCCGTCGACATCGCCGCCCTGCCTGAGGCGGTCACCGCGCTGGCCGCCTTCACCGAACCCGACACCGGCCAGGAGCAGGGCCTGCGGCGCGAACTGGTCGCCGACCTCTACCTCACCTGGGAGGACCAGCCCGACGCCGAGGCCATGGCGCAGCGGCTCGGCCGCGTCCTGGCCGAGCACGCCCGCCCCCACGGCGTGCGCCGCATCACCACCACCGTCGCCGGCACCGGCGGCGCCGTGATGCACCACCACTTCACCTTCCGGCCCGACGGCGCCGGCGGCTTCACCGAGGACCGGCTGATCCGCGGCCTGCACCCGCAGATCGCCCAGCGCCTGCAGCTGCAGCGCCTGCGCGCCTTCGACCTGACCCGGCTGCCGTCGGCCGACGAGGAGGTCTACCTGTTCAAGGCCGTGGCCAAGAGCAACCCGGCCGACGAACGGCTCATCGCCATGGGCCAGGTCCGCGACCTGACCCCGCTGCGCGAGGCCGACGGCCGCCTGGTGGCGCTGCCCGCGGTCGAGGACGCCATCACCGCCGGCCTGGACGCCATCCGCAACATCCAGGCCCAGCGCCCCCAGAACAAGCGCTTCGACACCAACCGCATCATGATGTACGTCTGGCCTTCGACGGAGATCTCCACCGACGAGCTCAACATGCTGGTCCAGCGCATTCTGCCCACCACCGCCGGCGCCGGGCTGGAGGAGGTCCAGTTCGTGGCCCGCCAGCGCACCGCCTCCGGCGAGCTGGCCGAGGTGTCGGTGCGCATCACGCTGGATGCGGGACGCGGCGCCCACGTGCACGTCGGCAAGCCCTCCACCGAGCCGCTGCAGCCGCTGGACGACTACCGGCAGAAGGTTCTGCGTGCCGCCCGCCGCGGCACCGTCTACCCCTATGAGCTGACCGGTCTGCTGGCCGGGCCGCGCGGCGCCTTCACCGAGCACGACCTCGACGAGCACGGCGCGCTCGTGCCGGTGCGCCGGCCCCCGGGCAAGAACGCCGCGGCGCTCGTGGCGGGCGTGGTCACCACGATCACCGAGCGTCACCCCGAGGGCGTCACCCGCGTCGTCCTGCTGGGCGATCCGACCAAGGCGCTGGGCGCGCTGTCGGAGCCGGAGTGCGCGCGCGTCATCGCCGCCCTCGACCTGGCCGAGCGCATGCGGGTGCCGCTGGAGTGGTTCGCGCTGTCGGCCGGGGCGCGCATCTCGATGACCTCCGGCACCGAGAACATGGACTGGGTCGCGGCCGCGCTCAAGCGCATCGTCACCTTCACCCAGGCCGGCGGTGAGATCAACATCGTGGTCGCCGGGATCACCGTCGGGGCGCAGCCGTACTGGAACGCCGAGGCGACGATGCTCATGCACACCAAGGGCATCCTGGTGATGACGCCGGACTCGGCGATGGTGCTGACCGGCAAGCAGTCGCTCGACTTCTCCGGCGGCGTCTCGGCCGAGGACAACTTCGGCATCGGCGGCTACGACCGGGTGATGGGGCCCAACGGGCAGGCGCAGTACTGGGCGCCGAACCTGGCCGCGGCCCGCGAGGTGCTCATGGCGCACTACGACCACACCTATGTCGTGCCCGGCGAAAGCGGGCCGCGGCGGGCGTCCACGATCGACCCGGCGGGGCGGGACGTGCGTGCCTACCCGCACCAGATCGCCGGCAGCGACTTCACCACCGTCGGCGAGATCTTCTCCGCCGAGCACAACCCCGACCGCAAGAAGCCGTTCGACATCCGCACCGTGATGCGCGCGGTCTCCGACCAGGACCACCCGGTGCTGGAGCGGTGGGCGGGCATGGCCGACGCCGAGACCTCCGCCGTGCAGGACGCCCACATCGGCGGGTTCCCCGTCTGCCTGATCGGCATCGAGTCGCGCTCGGTGCCGCGGCGCGGCTTCCCGCCCACCGACGGCCCCGACACCTACACCGCCGGCACGCTGTTCCCGCGCTCGTCGAAGAAGACCGCGCGCGCGATCAACGCCGCCTCCGGCAACCGGCCGCTGGTGGTGCTGGCCAACCTGTCCGGCTTCGACGGCTCACCCGAATCGATGCGCAAGCTGCAGCTGGAGTACGGGGCGGAGATCGGCCGGGCGATCGTCAACTTCGACGGCCCGATCGTGTTCTGCGTCATCTCCCGCTACCACGGCGGCGCGTTCGTGGTCTTCTCCAAGGCGCTCAACCCGAACATGACGGTGCTGGCGCTGGAGGGCTCGTTCGCCTCGGTGCTCGGCGGCGCCCCGGCGGCGGCCGTGGTCTTCTCCGGCGAGGTCAACAACCGCACCGCGACCGACCCGCGGGTCACCGAGCTGCAGGCGCGGGTCTCGGCGGCCAGCGGAGCCGAGCGGGCGGCGCTGAACGCCCAGCTCGCCGAGGTGGCCTCCGCGGTGCGGGCGGAAAAGCTCGGCGAGGTCGCCGCGGAGTTCGACCGGGTGCACAGCATCCAGCGGGCCGTCGAGGTGGGGTCGGTCGATGCCATCATCGGCGCCGCCGAGCTGCGCCCGCGCATCATCGCCGCCATCGAGCAGGCCGCGACGCGGTGAGAGCTCACGCGTCGCCGCGGCCGAGGCGGCGCGCGCCCAGGGCGAGCGCGAGCGCGGTGTAGGCGGACAGCACCGCCAGCCCGGCCCAGCCCGGCAGCGGGAAGTAGCCCTCCTGCGGCAGAGCGCCGCCCGGCACGTGCGGGTAGGCGGGCACGCTCTGCTGGACGGCGAAGCCGGCCGCCGGGCTCACCCGCAGCAGCCACTGCCCCACCGGCGGCGGCAGCAGCGAGGTGGTGGCCAGCACGTACGGCAGGACGACGGCGGCCACGGCGAGGATGACGGCCGGGGCGGCCCGGCGCAGCCACGCGCCGAGCCCCACCGCCAGCACCGCCGTCAACGCCACCAGCGCCGCCGTGCCGGCCAGCACCCCCGCCTGGGTGAGGGCGGGCACCGGCAGGACGAGGTTGCCGTTGGCGCGCAGCAGCGGCACGGCGACCAGCGCGCTCGCGACCAGCACCGCCAGCGCGCCGGCGAAGGTGACCGTGCCGGCGACCACGGCCTTGGCCGCCAGCACCCGGCCGCGGCGCGGGCTGGCCAGCAGGCTGACGGCGATCAGGCCGCGCCGGTACTCGGCGGTGACGAACACGGTGGCCACCACGATGACGGCGATGAGCGCCAGCACGACCCCGGTCAGCAGCTGCTGGAGCGTCGCGCCGCCGTGGGCGCCGACGGGGGCGATGTCGCCGCCGCCGCTCACCGTGTACACGCCCGCGGCCTCGGTCACGGCGCCCCCGTCCGGAGGGGTCCACGCCTGCCCGGGAGCATCTCCGTGCAGGGTGAGATGGTCGAAGACGCCGGTCGCCGCCGCCCCGCCCGGATCGGCCCCCTCCGGCGGCTGCTCCGGTGAGGCGACGAACATCCCCACCCGCACCCGCGCGCCGAGCCCCGCCGGCCGGACGGTGCCGAGCGTACGCCACTGGCGGCCGTCGGCGGACTCGGCGCCGGTCACGTCCTGGCCGGTGCGGGTCAGGCGCAGCCACCGTGGCGCCGCGCCGGGGCCGCCGGCGAGATCCTCGGTGAAGTCGTGCTGCAGGCGCACCCCGTGCCCGGCCGTCACCATCACCGCCGCGTACGACGCCCCCGGCCGCGTGCCGTCCTTGACCAGCAGGCCCGCCTTGGCCCACGGCGCCGCCCCGCGCAGCGAGGCCACCCGCACGGTGATGCTGCCGTCGCCGCGCAGTTCCCGGTGGACGAAGGAGGGCAGGTCCCGCACGGCCTGCCCGCCCGGCCCGATCGGCGGCGCCGGGCAGGCCACCACGGTGTCGTTCATCCCGCAGCTGGTCGTGCTGGCCGCCGCCGTCGCCACCGCCAGCGCGACGATGGCCAGCAGCCCGGCGGCCAGCCCCGCCGTCCAGGCGCGCACGGTGCGCAGCTTCGTCCACTCCGCCCGCACCATCCGGCCGAACGCCACGCTCACCGGGTCAGCTCCATGTAGGCCTCCTCCAGCGTGGCCCGATGGGCGGCGATCTCGGTGTACGGCACGGCGGCGCCGTCCAGCACCCGCGCCACCCGCTCGCGCCCGTCGAGCCCGCGGACGGTGAGACCCTCTGGCCCGCTGACCGCCACCGTCGCGCCCGCGCCCGCCAACGCCGCCATGGCCGCCTCCCGCGCGCCGGTGCGCACGGTGAAGCGCCCGCGTGAGGCGCCGGCGAGGAGCTCGTCCACGCCCAGATCGGCCACCACCCGCCCCCGCCCGGCCACGACCAGATGCCCGGCGGTGTCCTGCATCCGGCTCATCAGGCGGCCGGCGACCAGCACCGCGCGCCCTTGGCCGGCCAGGTCCCGCAGCATCCCGCCCATCCACCCGGCCTCCCGCTGGTCCAGGCCGGTGAACGGCTCGTCCAGCACCAGAATCGGCGGATCGCCCAGCAGCGCCGCCGCCAGCCCGAGCCGTTGCCGTTGCCCTTGCGCCAGCGTGCCCGCCCGCCGCCGGATCGCCGCCCCCAGCCCCACCAACTCGGCCACCTCATCCACCCGCCGCGCCCCGGCGCCCTGCGCGTGGGCCAGCCACAGCAGGTGGTCGCGGGCCGTGCGGCCCGGGTGCGGCGCGCCGGTGTCCAGCAGCGCGCCGACGTGCCGCAACGGCTCCCCCAGGCTCCGATACGGCCGGCCGCCCACCAGCGCCGTGCCCTCCTGCGCGACGTCCAGCCCGAGCACCACCCGCAACGTCGTGGACTTGCCCGCGCCGCCGGGGCCGACGAACCCGGTGACCCGCCCCGGCCGGGCGGTGAACGACATGCCGTCCAGCGCCGCCACCGCGCCGAACCGCTTGCGCAACCCGTCGACCTCGATACTCGCCTCCATGTCCGGAAGCGTAGGCGGCCCGGCCCGGTGGGTCGTCCCGCACACGAGCGATCCTCCCTGCCCGGGTGACTCCCTCCCAGGAGGGATGCCGGGCGCTCGGCGGGCAGGCCACAATGGCTAGCGTGAAACAGGGCGATGACCAGCGCCGACAGGGCGGCGGTGGGTGGACGCGGGAGCGGGCGCAGCTGGCGGCGGGCGTGGCATTGGCGGTGCTGGCCGTGGGCGAGGCGCTGCTGCGGGCGCGTGGCCTGCCGGTGGACGGGTGGGGGCCGGTGAGCGACATCACCCCGGCCGGAACCCGCCCGCCCGCCGGCATGGGCCCGCCAGACCTGGGCCCCCCGGAGCTGGGCCCGGGCGGTCATGGGCTGGGCGGTCGGGGGCCGGGTGGGCCGGGGCTGGGTGGGCCGGAGCTGGGCGGTCTGGGGCCGGGATTGTCGCGGCTGGTTCCGCCGTTGCTGGCGCTGGCCACCACCGCGCCGCTCGTGCTGCTGCGCGGTCAGCGGGTGGCGGGCGCGGCGCTGGTGAGCGCCTCGGTGGTGCTGTCGCTGCTGGCCTTCCAGACGCTGACCGCCGCCGGGGCCGGGGCGCTGCTGCTGGCCTGCTACCTGGCCGGACGGGCCGGGCCCCCGGTGGCGGCCGTGGCGGTGGCGGCGCCGTACCCGGTGATGGCGATCATCGGCACGGCCGGCGCGGCCACCGCGACGCACACGCTCGTGCTGGCCTGCCTGGCGCCCGCCACGGCGCTGGCCGCCGTCGCCCGCCGCGCCCGCGCCGAGGCGCGCGAGCACACCGAGGCCCGGCAGGTCATCGCCGACTCGCTGCTGGAGCACACCGCGCGCGGTGAACGCGCCCGCATCGCCCGCGAACTGCACGACGTGGTCGCCCACCACATCTCCATGGTCGCCGTGCAGGCCGAGACCGCCCGCGTCAGCATCGCCGGAATGCCGCCCGCCGGGGCGCAGCGGCTGTCGGCCATCGGCGACACCGCCCGCGCGGCGCTGACCGAGATGCGGCGCCTGCTCGGGGTGCTGCGCGAGGACGCCGGAGCGAGCGCCGCGGCCCGCCGGCCACAGCCGGGGCTCGGCCTGGGCGAACTCAACGAGCTGCTGGACGAGGCCCGCCAGGCCTCCGGCACCGGCATGCGGCTCATCCTGCGGGGCACACCGGCGGCGCTGGACCCGGGGGTGGAGCTGGCGGCGTACCGGATCATCCAGGAGGCCCTCACCAATGCCCGCCGCCACGCGCCCGGCGCCGCCGTCGACGTGCGCCTGGACTACAGCGGCCAGGGCCTGCACCTGAGCGTGCGCGACAACGGACCGGGCCCCTCCGGCGGCGGCGACGGGCACGGGCTGGCGGGCATGCGCGAGCGTGCCGTCGCCGTCGGCGGACGCCTCAGCACCGCGGCCGCCCACGGCGGCGGCTTCCTCATCGAAGCCCACCTGCCCGGAAAGCAGACGCCATGAGCCAGGTGCGCATCGTGGTCGCCGACGACCATCCGGTCGTGCGCACCGGCTACGCGGAGATGCTCGGCACCCAGCCCGGCTTCACCGTCGTCGCCACCGCCGCCGACGGCGCCGAGGCGGTGCGGGTCTGCCGCGAGCACGCGCCGGACGTGGTCCTCATGGACGTGCGCATGCCCGGCATGGACGGCATCGAGGCCACCCGCCGCCTGGCCGCCGCCGGTGCGGGCCCGCGCGTGCTGATCCTGACGACGTTCGATCTCGACGAGTACGTCTACGACGCGCTGCGGGCCGGAGCCAGCGGCTTCCTGCTGAAGGACGTCACCGCCGAGCGCCTGTTCGAGGCGGTACGCGTCATCGCGGCCGGTGACGCCCTGCTGGCCCCGGCGGTCACCCGGCGCCTGATCAGCGAGTTCGCCCAGCTACGCCCCCAACAGGACCCGTCGGCCGCGGCGTCGCTGCGCGCGCTGACGCCACGCGAGACCGAGGTGCTGCGCCTGCTGGCCGAGGGCCTGTCCAACCCGGAGATCGCGCTGCGCCTGACGGTCACCGAGGAAACCGTCAAAACCCACGTCAGCCGCATCCTGACCAAGCTCGGCCTGCGCGACCGCACCCAGGCCGTGGTCACCGCCTACGAAAGCGGCCTGGTCATCCCCGGCACCCGCCCCAGCTAGCACAAAGCGCCTGGACACGGCTCTAGAACGTGAACCCGCCCGGCCGGCCGTTGCGGTCGGCGATCAGCCCGGCCAGGGTGGCCACGGCGATCTCCGGCGGCGTCTGGGAGCCGATGTTCAGGCCGATCGGCCGGTGCACGCGGGCGATCTGCGCGTCCTGCACGCCGAGCTCACGCAGCGCGCGCACGTGCGGGCCGGTGTGGCGGGGGCTGCCCATGATGCCGATCCAGCGCGCCGGTGTGGCCAGCAGGTCGCGCAGGAGCGGGCCGATCTCCTCGCGGTGATGGTCGGTGAGCACCACGTCGGTACCGGCGTCGAGGTAGGGGCCGGGTGCGCGCTCGGCCGGGTGGCCGGGCAGGACGCGGGCGGGGTCGGGCTCCAGCAGGACCGTGCGGTAGCCGAGCTCGGCGCCGTAGCGCAGCAGGCAATCGGCCACCGGCGAGGCGAAGACCGCCACCAGGGTGCGCGCCTGCCGCTCGGCCGGGGCGTGGCCGTGGGCGGCCTCGCACGCCGGGTCGTGGTCGTGACCGTGCGTCATGACGGCAGTCTGCGTGGTGCGGGCGCCTCATGACAAGCGGCAGGTGACCTCCTGTGCCATCCCGTTCTGCGGCTGCTCGGCGACGGCGTTGCGGCCCGGGTACTTCCACTGGCAGACCGTCGAGGCGGAGATCTTGGCGTTCGAACCGCCCATGCACCACAGGTTGGCCCAGCCGCCGCCGGCCATGCTCGCGCCCTGCGTCTTGCAGTAGGCGTGGGCGTCGTCGAGGGTGATCGGCGCCTGGGAGGGCGCGGCCGGCTCGCTGCTCTTGGTGGGCGTGGGCTTCTGCGTGGGTTTCTGTGTGGGTTTGTGGGTGGGCGCGGCGTCGGTCGGCTCGACGGGCGCCTGGGTGCGGGGCGCCTTGCGGGTGGCGCTCGGGGTGGCGCGGTGCGGGGAAGTGCTGGGTGTGGGTACGGCCTTGGCCGACTGCGAGCGTTTCGTGGCCCCGGGCGCCGGGGTGCCGTGGACGGCCGGGGTGGCGCCCACGTGAGCGGACGGCGCGGGCGTGGACGACGGGGGCGTGGAGGGCGCGGGGGTGGAGCCGGGCGTGGAGGGTCCGGCGGCCGGGACGGAGGCCTTCGCGGCGGCCGGGGTGGTCAGGGCGGCGTGGTTGCCGGCGGCGCCCGGCCCCAGCACGAAGTAGCCGGTGACCGCGGCGGCCAGCAGGACGGCGCCCGCCGTACCGAGGACCAGGCCGCGGCGCGCCCCCGCCCGCGCCGGCGCGACGGCCACCGGCGTCGTGGGGGCGCCCGCGGCGGCGGGAAGGCCGGGAACGTCCGGGGCGGCGAAGCCGGTGGCGGCGGTGCGGCGGACCGGGACGGTGTCCCACGCGGGCGGAGGCAGCGCCCGCAGACGCTCGATCACCTGGGCCGCGGTGGGCCGCCGCGCGGGCTCCTTGGCCAGGCACTCCCCCAGCAGCAGGCGCAGCGGGCCGTCCAGCTCGCCGAGGTCGGGATCGCCCTGCAGGATGAGGTGCAGGATGCCCGGGATGGAGTCGCCGACGAAGGCCCGCTGGCCGGTGGCGGCGTAGACCATGGTCGCGCCCCAGGCGAAGATGTCGGCGGCGGCGCCGATGTCGCCGCCGGCGATCTGCTCGGGCGCCATGTAGGCGGGGCTGCCGATGGGCTGGCTGCTGACCACCGACTGGCTGAGGTCCAGGGCGCGGGCGATGCCGAAGTCGATGACGACGGGCCCGTCGGGTCCCAGCAGCACGTTGCCGGGCTTGAAGTCGCGGTGCACGACCCCGGCCTCGTGGATGGCGGCCAGCGCGGTCGCGGTGTTGACGGCCAGGCGCTGCAGCGCGGCGGCGCCGCGGGCGCCGTTGTCGCGCACGGAGGCCTGCAGCGACGGCCCCTGGACATACTCGCTGACGATGTACGGCCGCGCCCCCACGAACCCGGAGTCCAGCACGTGCGCGGTGCAGAAGGGCGCCACCCGCTTGGCGGTCTCCACCTCGCGCAGGAAGCGCTGCTGTTCGCGCAGGTCGGCGATCAGATGCGGGTGCAGCAGCTTGATCGCGACCGGTGCGCCTTTGCCGGTGCGCCCGATGTAGACGGTGCCCTGCCCGCCCGCGCCCAGCCGCCCTTCCAGGCGGTAGGGCCCCACCGCCCGGGGGTCCTCGTCCAACAGGGCCAACACCTCGGGCACCCAGCCTCCAGCCAGTAACGTGGGCCAAGATCGTACCAAAGCAGGAGCGATGCCAGTTAAGGGACGAGTCAGAGCGTTAAGCAACCCAGGTTGCTCAATCCGGCTTAGTCAACTACAGTTGCTCGCATGTCCGCTGAAGAGATCCCTGCTCCCTCCGACCCCGCCGACGGCCTGGCCGCGGTGGCGGCCCTGCGGCGGCTGGCCGACCAGCTGGAGGACTCCGCCGTCGAGCAGGCGATGCGGGCGGGCTGGAGCTGGCCGCAGGTCGCCGAGGCACTCGGAGTGACGCGCCAGGCGGTCCACAAGAAGCACGCCAAGCGGCTCATCGCCGCGGGCGTCCAGCTGAGGAGGCGCTGAGCCGTGACCCCCTTCGACCACTACTTCCACACGATCATGACCCAGGGAGAATACGAGGCCCACCAGGACCACTCGGCCACCGTCGAGGCCCACCACCTGCTGCTGGCCATCGCCGGCTACGAGGGCACCACCGCCCACCGGCTCCTGGCCGAGGTGGGCCTGGACCGCGGCGGCGTGCGCGCGGCGCTGGATCGCGAGTTCGAGCACAGCCTCAACGCCGTCGGCATCTCCGCCGCCGCCTACCACCTGCCCCCAGCCGGCGGGGCGCCCAAGTCCCCGGGCATGGGCGCCTCGGCCAAACTCGCGCTCGAGCGCGCCTTCACCACCGTCCGCAAGAAGGACCTCGACTCCGCCCACCTGCTCGCCGGCATCCTGCGGGCGCAGGTCGGCACCGTGCCGCGCGCCCTGGCCCTGGCCGGCGTCGACCGCGAGGCCCTGCTGAACCGCGCCCAGGCCCTCTGACCCGGACCATCTGACCCAGGTCGTCTGACCCGGGCCGTCTGACCCGGTCCCGTCTGACCCGCGGCCCGCCTCCCGTTTCGCCGCATCACCGCGGAACGGTCCTGCCGCCATGGGTTAGTAAGCACTCACTCACCTCACAGGGAGAATTCCGCCATGCCCTCCGGCACCCCCGTGCTGGACGTCGACGGCCTGCGCATGCGCTACGGCAGCACCGACGTCCTGCACGATGTCACCTTCCAGGCCCGCCACGGCGAGGTCCTGGCCCTGCTCGGCCCCAACGGCGCCGGCAAGACCACCACCATCGAGATCCTCGAAGGCTTCCGCAGCCGCTCGGCCGGCCGCGTCCAGGTCCTCGGCGCCGACCCCGCCGACGGCGGCGAACGCTGGCGCGCCCGCGTCGGCGTGGTCCTGCAGTCCTGGCGCGACCACGGCAAATGGCGCGTCCGCGAACTGCTGGCCCACCTCGCCACCCACTACACCGCCTACACCCGCCCCTGGGACCCCGACGAGCTCATCGCGGCGGTCGGCCTCACCCCGCACGCCGGCAAGAAGATCAAAACGCTCTCCGGCGGCCAGCGCCGCAGGCTCGACGTGGCCATCGGCATCGTCGGCCGGCCCGAGCTGCTGTTCCTGGACGAGCCCACCGCCGCCTTCGACCCCGCCGCCCGCCACGACTTCCACGAACTCGTGCGCGGCCTGGCCGGCGACCAGCACACCACGATCCTGCTGACCACCCACGACCTGGCCGAGGCCGAGAAACTCGCCGACCGCATCGTCATCCTGGACGGCGGCCGCGTCATCGCCGACGGCAGCGCCGCCGAACTGGCCCGCCGCATCGCCGGCCAGGACGAGGTCCGCTGGGTGCACGAAGGCCGCCGCCACACGCACACGACCGCCGACTCCACCGGCTTCGCGCGCGAGCTGTTCGCCCGCCACGGCGCCGCCGTACAGGAACTGGAGGTGCAGCGCGCCTCCCTGGAGCAGACCTACCTCGCGCTGGTACGCCACGCCGAACAGGAGAACCGATGAACGCCGTGGTCCTGCGCGCCGGATGGCGGCGCGGCGTGATCGAGCTGCGCCAGTCCTTCACCAACGGGCCCGACCTGTTCAGCCACCTGCTGTGGCCGGTGCTGATGCTCGTCGTCATGTACTTCCTGCGCGAGAGCTCCTTCGGCGCCTCCGGGCTGCTGCTGGGCACCCTCGCCCTGCCAAGCGTCCTGGGCATGAACGCCGCGCTCGGCCTGGTCAGCCTCAGCCAGCAGCTCACCTACGAACGCGAGGACGGCACGCTGCTGCGCGCCAAGGCCACCCCGCACGGCATCCAGAGCTACCTGGTGGGCAAGGTCGTGTCGGTCTCCGGCGGCCTGCTGGCCGACCTGGCGATCTTCCTCGTGCCCGGCCTGCTGATCGTCAAGGGCCTGGACCCCGGCGCGGCCTCCTGGCCGGCGCTGCTGTGGGTGCTGGCGCTGGGCATGGTGGCCACGCTGCCGATCGGCGCGGTGCTGGGCTCGGTCTTCCCCAGCGCCCGCGGCCAGGGACTGCTGCAACTGCCGATCCTCGGCATGATCGCGATCTCCGGCATCTTCTACCCCATCACCGCGCTGCCGGAGTGGGTGCAGTGGATCGCCCAGGCCTTCCCCTTCTACTGGCTGGGCCTGGGAATGCGTTCGGCGCTGCTGCCGGACGCGGCGGTCATGGTCGAGATCGGCCAGTCCTGGCGGCACCTGGAGACGACCGGCGTGCTGGCCGCCTGGGCGGTGCTCGGCCTGCTGCTGGCTCCGGTGGTGCTGCGCAGGATGGCGCGCAAGGAGTCCGGTTCGAGCGTGGCCGCGCGCCGCGACAAGGCCCTGCGGCGCGCGATGTGACCTACAGCGAACGCAGGCCGCGCATCGCCAGCTCGGCCGCCCCGGCGCCGGCCTTGCGCCGCTCCGGTTCCGAGTGGCCGAGCTCGTGGCTGACCAGCGAGGCGGCCTGCAGCGCGCCCATGAGAGCGCCTATCGCGGCCGCCGCGGTGACCTCGTCGATCTCCTCGGGGAAGGTCTCGGCGAACGCGGCCGCGATCTTGCGCTGCAGGTCGAGCAGCACCATCAGGGCCCTGGCCTGCACGGAGGGCACGGTCATGACCAGTGTGCGGTAGGGCGCGGCCCACCCCGGCTCGTCGCTGAGCGGGCCGTGGTCGAGGAACCGGGCCACGACCTCCTCGTAGGTGCGCAGCAGCAGGTCGGCGATGGACTCGTCGGGGCGGCGGCCGGCCAGCACCTCCAGCGTCACCTCGTAGTAGTCGCCGGCGGCGAAGAAGACCACGTCCTCCTTGCTCGGGAAGTGGTTGAAGAACGTCTTGGTGGCCACGTCGGCCGCGGCGGCGATCTGGGCGACCGTGGTCTGCTCGAAACCCCGCTCGGCGAACAGCCGGAAGGCCGCCTCGGCGATGAGCTCCCTGGTCTGCCGCTTCTTGCGCGCGCGGCGCGTCTCCTCCATACGCAAACCTTACACCATCAGTATATTTACATCGGTTGTAACTTTACTTCGAGTGGTGTTATCTGGATGCATGATGCCTCTGCAACCCCCGGCGGGCCGCCCCTTCGACCCGCCCGACGAACTGGCCCGGCTGCGCGGCGAATGCCCCGTCAGCCCGATGACCTACCCCGACGGGCACGAGGGCTGGCTGGTCACCAGCCACGAGCTGGTCCGCGCCGTCCTGGCCGACCGGCGCTTCAGCCACCGCGCCGACCTCGTGCACACTCCCATGCCCGGCGCGGGCGCCCGCGACCCGCTGCAGCCGGCCCCGCCCGGCGCGTTCCTGGCCATGGACCCGCCCGAGCACACCCGCTACCGTCACCTGCTCACCGGCGAGTTCACGGTACGGCGCATGCGGCAGCTGAGCGGCAGCATCGAAGCCGTGGTGGCCGACCACCTGGACGCCATGCAGGCCAAGGGCCCGCCCGCCGACCTCGTCGCCGACTTCGCCCAGCCGATCCCCGGCGTGGTGATCTGCGAACTGCTCGGCGTGCCCGACGACGAACGCGAGCGCTTCCGCCACCACATGCCCGTCTTCGGCAGCACCCGCGCCAGCGCCGAGGACAAGGCCGCCGCCTTCGCCGCCGCCACCGGCTCCATCGCCGAGCTGATCGCCGCCAAACGCGCCCACCCCACCGACGACCTGCTCAGCGGCCTGGTCACCGGCGGCGAACTCACCGACGAAGAGCTCGTCACCATCGCCTTCGTGCTCATGGGCGGCGGCTTCGACACCACCGCCAACATGCTCGCCCTGGGCGCCTGGACGCTGATGCGCGAGCCCGGAAGCGTCGAGAAGCTGATGCGCGCGCCCGGCCCGGCGGTGGAGGAACTGCTGCGCTACCTCAGCATCATCCCCGCCACCGCGCGGGCCGCGCTGCAGGACGTCGAGCTCGGCGGCGAGCTCATCCGCCGGGGGCAGACGGTCACCGTCTCCATCCCGGCCGCCAACCGCGACCCCGCGCACTTCCCCGACCCCGACCGCCTCGACCTGGACCGCTCGACCTCCGGGCACGTCGCCTTCGGGCACGGCATCCACCAGTGCCTCGGCCAGCAACTGGCCCGGGTGGAGATGACGGCCGGGCTGCCGGCGTTGTTCGCGCGCCTGCCGGGGTTGCGGCCGGCCGTACCGGATGAGGAGGTGCCGCTGCGCACGGACATGATGATCTACGGCCTGCACGCGCTGCCGGTCACCTGGCAGGCGGGCTAGCCGATGCGTGTCGTCGCCGACCGGGAGCGGTGCGTGGGGGCCGGGATGTGTGCCCTGAGCGCGCCGGAGATCTTCGACCAGGACGAGCGGGACGGGCGGGTGGAGCTGCTGCAACCGCTGCCCACCGGCCCCGGCCAGGCCGCGGCGCGCCGCGTGGCGGGCCTGTGCCCGTCGGGGGCGATCACGCTCACGCCGTGAACGGCGGGGCTAGGATGCACCCCCGTGATCGAAGCCGACTTCCTGACCCGCACCCGCACCTCCTCCGACGCCATCGCCGTCGGGTACGAGGAGCTGGCCCGTGACGAGATGGACCGCAAACCCCTCGACCGCGCCATGGCCGGCGCCTTCGCCGATCTCGTGCGCGGCCGGGGACCGGTGGCCGACGTGGGATGCGGTACCGGGAACCTCACCCGGTTCCTGCACGAGCGGGGCGTCGAGGTCTTCGGCGTGGACCTGTCGCCCGGCATGCTCGCCCTGGCCGCAAAGGCGCTGCCGGACGTGCGCTTCGTCGAGGGCTCCATGCTGGAGCTGCCGGTGCCGGATGAGTCCGTCGCGGGGCTGGCGGCCTGGTACTCCACCATCCACATCCCCGACGAGCTGCTGCCCCGGGCACTGGCGGAATTCCACCGGGTCCTGGCGCCCGGCGGATACGCGCTGCTGGCCTTCCAGGTCGGCGACGAGCCGCTGCACCTGAGCGACGCGCTCGGCCACCCGATCGACCTGCTCTTCCACCGCCGCCGCGCCGAGCAGATGGCGCGGCTGCTGCGCGCGGCCGGGCTGCCCACGCACGCCCGGCTGGAGCGCGAGCCGGAGGACGAGCGGGCGCCTCAGGCCTTCCTGCTGGCCAGGAAGGCGTTCACGGACTGAGGTAGGGCGTGGTCGTCGCCAGCGCCGCGAACCCCAGCCTGGCCAGGATGGGCCGGCTGGTCGGCGCCGCGTCGACCTGCAGGAAGTGGTACCCGCGCGCGGCCGCCAGCCGGGCGCGGTAGGCCACCAGCGCCCGGTACAGGCCCCGCCCGCGCCAGCTCTCGACGGTGCCGCCGCTCCACAGGCTGGCGAAGTCGGTACCCGGATGCAGCTGCATGCGCGCCGCGCTGACCGGCTGCCCGTCCGCCATCGCCACCACCGCCTCGACCTCCTGCGGCCGCTCGGCCAGCTGGGTCAGCAACTGGTGGCGCACCCGCGAGGAGTCCCCGCCGAAAGCCTGCTCGTGCACGGCGCTCATCAGCTCCACCCCGGCCGCGTCCCGCACCGGCCGCAGCTCCACCCCGCCCGGCACCTGCTCACTCAGGCTCAGCTCGCCGATGCGGCCCACCATGAGCGTCTCGGCCTCATCGGCGACGAACCCCGCCGCGTCCAGCCGCCGCGCGAGGTCTGCGGGGCGGTCGTGGCTGTAGAGCTTCCATTCGAAGGTACGGCCCAGCCCGCCGTAGAAGGCGAGCTGCTCGGCGATGACGGCGTCGGCCCCGGCGGCGTCCAGGTCGGACCACAGGATGCCGTTCCAGTCCTCGGGCCCGCCCACCTGGCGTACCACCGAGCCGGTCCACTCCACCCGGACGCCCGGGGCGTCGGGCCGCGCCTGCCGGCGCATCTGCAGGTCGAAAAGCGGCAACGTCACGCGCCCCACCCTAGTGCCCGATTCCTGCGCGATCACGACGGCGGTCTCCCCCGCGGGTTGAGGGTTGGCCGCCTGTCGGCCCTGCTGGAGGCGGGCCAGGGTTCCGGGAGGCGTTCAACGTAACGCTGGAAGACATGGATCTCGCACATCGGCGGACACTGGCGGCCGTCAGCGCCGCCCAGCTCCTCGTCGTCCTGGACGGCACCATCGTCAACATCGCCCTGCCCACCGCCCAGCAGGCGCTCGGCCTGACCGACGCCAACCGGCAATGGGCGATCACCGCCTACGCGCTGGCCTTCGGCGGGCTGCTGCTGATCGGCGGCCGGGTCAGCGGCGCGCTCGGGCACCGGCGCGCCTTCGTCATCGGCCTGGCCGGGTTCGCCGCCGCCTCGGCGCTGGGCGGGGCGGCCTCGGGCCCGGCCATGCTGTTCGCGGCGCGGGCGCTGCAAGGGGTCTTCGCCGCCCTGCTCGCGCCCGCCGGGCTGTCGCTGCTGGCGACCACGTTCACCGACCCGCGCGAGCGGGGGCGGGCCTTCGGCGCCTTCGCCGCGGTCGGCGCCGCCGGGTCGGCGATCGGCCTGGTGGCCGGCGGGCTGCTGACGGAGTACACGAGCTGGCGCTGGTGCCTGTACATCAACGTGCCGATCGCGCTGCTGGCCGCGGCGGCCATGGCCGGGACCGGCCGCGAGCGGCGCCCCGCGGCGCGCGGGCGGATGGACGTGCCGGGCGGGCTGCTGAGCGTGGCGGGGTTCGCCGCCCTGGTCTACGCCTTCAACGAGGCCGAACCGCTCGGCTGGGGCGCGCCCAGGGTGCTCGGGCTGCTGGCGGGCGGGATCGTGCTGCTGGCGGCGTTCGTCGTGGTGGAGACGCGGGCGCCCGAACCGCTGCTGCCGATGCGGGTGCTGCTGGACCGCGCGCGGGCCGGGGCGTTCGTGGCGATCACCCTGATGTTCGTGGCCATGTTCGGCTTCTACCTGTTCATGAGCTACTACACCCAGGCCACGCTCGGCTACACGCCCGTCCAGGCCGGGCTGGCGCTGATCGTCAACGCGGTCGCGGCCCTGGCCGGAGCCTCGCTCATCGCCGGGCGGCTGCACGGGCGGGTGCCGCCCGGGGTGCTGATCGTGGCGGGCCTGCTGGCGGCCGCCGCCGGGATGTTCGTGCTGACCCGGCTGGAGGCGGGCACCACGGGCGTGCTCGGCGGGTACCTGCTGCCGGCGCTCGTGCTCACCGGGCTCGGGCTCGGCTGCGTGCTGCCCCCGACCGCGGCGCTGGCCACGGCGGGACTGCGCGGGCACGACGTCGGCGCCGCCTCGGCCGCCTACAACGCCGCCCAGCAGGTGGGCGCGGCGCTCGGGGTCGCGCTGCTCAACACCGTGGCCGCCGCGCACACCGCCGCGGTGCCCGGGTACGTCGCCGCGCTGGGGCTGGCGCTGGCGATCTTGCTGGCCGCCGCCCTGCTCACGGCGCTGCTGCTGCGCCCGCGCCGGGCGCCGAGCCGTCCGGCCCCTGACCCGGACGGCTCGGCTCTGCGGCGCTAGGGCGCGGGCGCGTACCGGCCGGCCGGGCGGGGCAGGCCGTAGTGCTCGCGCAGCGTGGCGCCGCCGTACTCGCTCCTGAACAGCCCGCGCGAGCGCAGCAGGGGCAGGACGTGGTCGGCGAAGACCTCGAAACCGCCGTTGAGGTAGGGCGGCATGACGTTGAAGCCGTCGGCCGCCCCGCCGGTGAACCACTGCTCGATGCGGTCGGCGATCTGTTCCGGCGTGCCCGCGGTCACCCAGTGGCCGCGGGCGCCGGCCAGGCGGTGCAGGAGCTCGCGGATGGTGGGGTTCTCGCGCTCGATGATGTCGAGCACGACGCCGAAGCGGCTGCCGTAGCCGCGTTGCTCGTGGGTGGGCAGCTTCTCGCGCGGCACCGGCCCGTCCAGGTCGTGGCCCGCGAGGTCGATGCCGAGGAACTGGCGCAGCTGCCGCAGGGAGTACTCGGGCTGGGTGAGCTCGTTGAACTCCCGCTCCAGCGCTTGGGCCTCGGCCTCGGTGGAGCCGATGAACGGGCTGATGCCGGGCAGCACCTTGACCAGGTCGGGGTCGCGGCCGGCGGCCTTGACCCGGGACTTGACGTCGGCGTAGAAGTCGCGGGCGTTGTCCAACGTCTGGTGGGCGGTGAAGATCGCCTCGGCGTGGTGGGCGGCGAAGGCCTTGCCGTCCTCGCTGGAGCCGGCCTGGACGTAGACGGGGCGGCCCTGCGGGGTGCGCGGGGTGTTCAGCGGGCCGCGTACGCGCAGCCGTTCCCCCGCGTGCTCGATCGCGTGGATCTTGGCGGTGTCGGCGAAGACGCCGGAGGCCGGGTCGATGACCAGCGCGTCGTCCTCCCAGCTGTCCCACAGCGCGCTGACCACCTCCAGGAACTCGTGCGCCCGCGCGTAGCGCTCGGCGTGCACCGGATGCTCGTCCAGGCCGAAGTTCTGGGCGGCCTGCGGGGCGCCGGTGGTGACGATGTTCCAGCCGGCCCGCCCGCCCGACAGGTGGTCCAGCGAGGCGAACAGCCGGGCCAGGTTGTAGGGCTCCAGGTAGGTCGTGGAGGCGGTGGCGATGAGGCCGATGCGCTCGGTCACCGCCGCGATGGCCGACAGCCACGTGAACGGCTCCAGCCGGAAGCGGCTGGCGTAGCGCACGTTGTCGGGCAGCGAGGGCCCGTCGGCGAAGAAGACGGCGTCCATCTTGGCCTGCTCGGCGCGCTGGGCCAGCTCCTGGTAGTAGGTGATGTCCAGGACCCGCTCCGGCCTGGCCTCGCGGTGGCGCCAGGCGGCCTCGTGGTGGCCGCCCGGGTAGACGAACAGGTTCAGGTTGAGCTGTCTCATCGGGCCTGTCCCTTCACGCCGAGCGCGCGCAGCAGCTCGGACCTGATCTCGCTGTGGCTCCTGGAGCCGTCCAGGCGCTGCTCGGCGGCGATCCGGCCGCGGGTGAGCACCAGGATCCGGTCGGCCAGGGCGATGGCCTCGTCCACGTCGTGGGTCACCAGCAGGACGGCCGGGCGGTGCTGCTCGTACAGGCGGCGCAGCAGCGCGTGCATCTTCAGCCGGGTCAGCGCGTCCAGCGCGCCGAACGGCTCGTCGGCCAGCAGCAGGCGCGGCTCGCGCACCAGCGAGCGGGCCAGCGCGACCCGCTGCTGCTCGCCGCCGGACAGCTCGTTGGGCCAGGCGCGCTCGCGCCCGCCGAGCCCGACCTCCGCAAGGCCGGCGCGGCCCTTGGCCTCGGCCCCGTCCAGGCCCAGGATCACGTTGTCCAGCACCCGCTGCCAGGGCAGCAGGCGGGCGTCCTGGAAGACGACCGAGACCTGCTCGGGCACCTGCACGCGGCCGGTGCCTGCCACGTCGTAGTCGAGCCCGGCCAGGGCGCGCAGCAGCGTGCTCTTGCCCGAGCCGCTCTGGCCGAGCAGCGCGACGAACTGCCCTGCGGGGATCTCCAGGTCGAGGGCGTCCAGGATGACGCGCTCGCCGTAGGAGCGGGTCAGCCCCTCGATGCGTACGGCTGCCGCCGTCAGCCGGCCAGTGTCCGTCGCCATGACAGCGCCCTCCTTTCCACCAGGCGCACGGCGGCGTCGGAGAACAGGCCGAGCAGCCCGTACAGGACGATGCCGACGAGGATCACGTCGGTCTGGCCGTAGGTGCGGGCCAGGTCCATCATGTAGCCGATGCCGCTGGTGGAGTTGATCAGCTCGGCGACCACGAGGAACAGCCAGGCGGTGGTGACCGCGAAGCGCATGCCGAGCAGGAAGCCGGGCAGCGCGCCGGGCAGCACGACTTTGCGGATGAACGCGGCCCGGCCGAGTTCCACGGTTTCGGCCAGCTCGACGTAGCGGGCGTCGATGCCGCGCAGCCCGTTGTGGGTGTGGATGTAGATGGGGACGACGACGCCGAGCGCGATGACGGTGATCTTCATGCCTTCGCCGATGCCGAGCCACAGGATGAGCAGCGGCATCAGGGCCAGCGCGGGTACGGCGCGTTTGATCTGGACGGGCCCGTCGATGAGGGCCTCGCCCCAGCGGCTCAGGCCGGAGGCGAGGGCGAGCAGGGTGCCGGCGGGGATGCCGAAGGCCAGGCCGAGCCCGACCCGCTGGACGGAGGACAGGAGGTTGTCCTGCAGCCGGCCGCTGGCGATGAGCTCGCCGGTGGTGGTCACGACGGTCCAGGGGGCCGGCAGGAAGCGGGGGTCGAGCAGGCCGGTGGCCGAGCCGGCCGCCCAGGCGGCCACCAGCAGGAGCGGGCCGTACAGGAAGCCGAGGCGCAGGGGGCGGCCGGGGCGCAGGCTGCGGCGGGCGCGGGCCTGGACGAGGGTGTCGGGCGGGGTGGCGAGGAGCATCAGGCACCGTCCCTGACGGTCTGGAAGCGCAGGTCGTAGAGGTCGGCGGCCTTCAGCGGCCGGTTGCCGGTCTCGGCGGCCAGGATCTCGATGGTCTCCTGGTGGCGGGCGACGGCCTGGCTCCAGTCGGTGGGCAGGTCGGGTTCGCCGGCCAGGTCGACCAGGTACCGGCCGTCTTCCGGGGTGAGTCCCTGGTCCTTGACGTAGTAGCCGGCGATCCACTCCTCGGGGTGCTCGTAGACCCAGCGGGAGGCGCGGATCCAGGCCGCGACGTACTCGCGCAGCGCCGCCGCCTTGGCCGGGTCTTTCAGGGTTTCGGTGCGCACGTACAGGTGGCTGGGGTCGTCGCGCAGCTCGTGGCGGAGGGTGGTGGCGCCGTCCTTGCCGAACTTGGCCGTGTAGCGCTTGATGTTGACGCCGCCGATGGGCGCGACGTCGACCTGCTTACTGGCCAGGGCGTTGGGGTAGACGTCGCCGGTGCTGGGCAACTCGACGAGGGTGACGTCCCTTTTGGTGAGGCCGGCCTTCTTCAGCACCTTGAGCACCAGCGCGCCCTGGGCCTGGCCGGGGCTGTAGGCGATCTTCTTGCCGCGCAGGTCCGCCAGGGTCTTGACGGGTACGCCGGGGGCGATGCCGAGCTCGTAGGTGGGGTGGGCGAGCGGGTCCTTCCTGAACCGCGAGGCGATGATCTTCACGGGGAGCCCGGTCCAGGTGGCGTGGATGGCCGGGATCTCGGCGACCGCGCCCACGTCGAGGGCGTCGGCGCGGAAGGCCTCGGAGGTCTGCGGGCCGCCGCTGAGGTTGGCCCATTCGATCGGGAAGGAGAACGTGCCGATCTCGCCGGACAACTCCAGCGCGATCTTGGTCGCCGGGTCGCCGATGATCAGCTTGGTTCCCTGGGGCACGGTGGTGGGCAGCGGCGCGTCGGGGGCGAGGGCCTGCTGGGTGCTGCCGTCCGCCTGGCCGCAGGCGGCCAGAAGCACGGAGACGAGGAGTACGGCCAGCAGAGGGCGGGGATGTGCGGGCATGCGGAATCGTCCTTCGACGGAAGAGCAGACAGACGGGTTGCGGCATGCGGCGGATCGGGTCCGGCGCTAGGACCGGCGACACTGTGCGCTGGCGACGCGGCAGTAGTCGATGTGCGCGCGACGGGTCAGGCCTGGACTCACGATCTTCACGATAGGCGGGCCCGCCCATAATGGCAATATTTCCTACCTGATTTCTAGGAAATATACGCTGACGTCCATGAAGATCAGGACAGGCGGGCCACGGGACGTGGCGGCGGTACTCGGGATGTTCGACAGCGCGGTGGCCTGGCTGGTGGCCCAGGGGCGTGCCGGCCAATGGGGCAGCGAGCCGTTCAGCGCCAACCCCCTGCGCCACGAGCAGGTGCGCGGGTGGGCCGAGGGCGAGGGGATGCGGATCGCGGAGGTGGAGGGCGAGCCGGCCGGGTGCGTGGTGGTCGGCGCGGCCAACCCGTACGTGGACGCGGCTCCCGAGCCGGAGCTGTACGTGCAGGCCTTGGTGATCGACCGGCGCTTCTCCGGTCACGGGGTGGGCCGGGCGCTGCTGGACCGGTCGCTGCGCGAGGCCCGCGAACGGCAGGTGAAACTGCTGCGCGTGGACTGCTATGCCGGTGACGACGGCCGGTTGATCGCCTACTACGAGCGCTGGGGCTTCACCCGGGAGAAGCCGATCAGCGTGGGCGCCTGGCCGGGCATGGTCCTGCGCCGCGAGGTCGCCTGAGACTCACTCGCACCCTTCGAACTGCGGCACCGAGGTGGTCAGCCGCAGGCCCGTCGAACCGAAGCGCGCCCGCAGGAGCGTGGCCGCCGCGCCGCTCTGGTACATGGCGGTCAGGGCCCGGTTGACCTCCTCGCACCCGGCCACGTCGCCGCGCGGCAGCGCGATGCCGTAGCGCTCCTCGGTGAAGGGCGCGTTCACGATGGCGAACGCGCCCTTGTCGGCGGCGGCGAAGCCCGCGAGGATCAGGTCCCCGGTGGAGACGGCGTCCACCCGGCCCGCGCGCAGCATCTCCACGCACGCGCTGTAGGTGGCGGCCGGGACGAGGCCGGCCATCACCCGGCGCCCCTCGACGATGCGCGAGGCCGAGATCGACCCCTTGGCCTGGCACAGCCTGCGCCCGCGCAGGTCACGCACCCCGCGGATGTCCGTGGTCCGCGCGCGCACGAGGATGTCCTGGTGGGAGACGTAGTACGGCCCGGCGAAGGTCACCTCGGCCTTGCGCTGCGGGCTGATGGAGAAGGTGGCGATCACCATGTCCACCTCGCCGGAGTTCAGCTTGTCCTCGCGCCCCTCGGAGGTGGTCGGGACGAAGGTGACCTTCTTCCCCAGATGGGCCGCCACGTAGGAGGCCACATCCACGTCGAACCCCTCGAACCTGCCGCCCGCCGTCTTGAACCCGAGGCCGGGCTGGTCCGGTTTCACCGCGACGACCAGCTCGTCCTTGTCCAGGATCGACGCCGGGCCGCCCGTCTGCGTCCCGCATCCGGCCACTGTCAGCGCCGCGGCGAGCAGGACGATCTTGCCTCTCATCTCACCGGAGCGTAGGCACCGGCCGTGAACGCCGCGTGAACGCCCGGTGGCGCCTACGGCACCGCTGCGGGTATGGCGGCGATCACGCCTTGCCGTGCAGGGCGCTGCCCTTCTTCCACTGCTTGAACGACATCTGCCAGTAGCCCCAGCCGTTGTTCCACTCCAGCTGGCGGTTGGTGCCGACGATGTCGACGACGTCACCGCGCTGCATCTTGTCGTGGAACCACCTGGCCTGGTCGGGCCGGGAGTTGATGCAGCCGTGGCTGACGTTGCGCACGCCCTGCGCCCAGACGTTGTTCTTGGCGTGGACGTACTCGCCGGAGTTGGAGATGCGCACCGCGTGGTTGATCATCACGTCGTAGTAGCCCGGGTCGCCCTTCTTGCGGCCGGGGGAGATCATGCGCACCGGATTGCCACGCTCCATCGTCAGATGGATGCCCGAGGTGGTCGTGTACTCGCGGGTGGTGGCCATGCCGGCGCTGATGCGCATGGTCTGCTTGCGCTTGCCGTCGACGTAGACGTACATCATCTTCTTGCGGGTGTCGATCTTGCTGATCTGCTTGGCGCCGATCCGCAGCGTGGTCTCGTGGTCCTTGCCGCCGTACAGGCCCTTGCCGCCCTTGATGCCCTCGATGTCGGCGTGGAACGTGATCTTCTGGTGCGCCGGCCAGTACTTGGCGGTGCGGTAGATCACGTAGGTGTCGTCGATCCAGCGCCAGGCGCCCTCGACGGGCTTTTCCGCCTCGACCTTCAGCGCGGCCTCGACGCTCGCCTTGTCCTTGATCGGCTGGTCGAAGCGGACCATGATCGGCGCCCCCACGCCGATCTTCTCGCCCTTGGCGTTGGGCGTGACGTCCACGACCTTGAACACCCGCTCCGGCTTCAGCGTCTTGAACGCGCTGGCGGCCTGCGTGGCCCCCGACTTGGCGGTGACGTTGTAGTCGGTGGACGGCTTGAGCGGGCTCTTGGACACCCAGCGCGTCTTGTCGGCGCTGAACTTGCCCTCGACCTGCTCGGTCCCGGCCTGCACCACGACCTCGTCCAGCACGCCGCCGGCCGCCTCGACGACGACCTTCTTGTCCGGGCTCACCTTGGCGCTGCCCTGCTCGGGCGTGATCTTGATGACCGGCGCCTGCGGCGTCGTCGCCGCCTGACCGGGCTTGCCCTCCTGTCCCGGGCCGGCGGGAGCGCCCCCCGAACACGACACCGTCAACGCGGCGGCTGCCAGCAGCGCCACGCCCGCCGCGGGTCTCCTCCAACCGGGCACAGTACTCACAACGGACCTCTCCCCCATTTACCTAAAACAACTCTCAAAACCTTAATGCTCCTGCATGTATGACGCAGATTCATTCGGGAGAGTTCGGTCACATTTCGATCACTCAGTGACGTCAAGCGCAGGTCAAGAACAGGTCAAGCCCGCTGGTACGACGTAGCCTGGCCGGATGCTCTCCCCCGGACCGCAAAGGATTGGCAAACGGCTCGCCTGGCTCGACGCGCTGCGCGGGCTGGCCGCCGTCCTGGTGGTCTACGAACACGCCGTCGCCGGCCTGTCGCCCTCCGTGCACGCCGTCAGCGGCGCATGGTTCGCCGCCGGCTGGTGCGGCGTCATGGTGTTCTTCCTGGCCAGCGGCTACATCGTGCCCGCCTCGCTGGAACGCCGCGGCGAGGTGCGCGCGTTCTGGATCGGCCGTGCCTTCCGCCTCTACCCGCTGTGGGCGCTGTGCATGGCCGGCGCCCTGCTCCTCCTGCCCGTCACCGGCTCCCCGCTGGCCCACCTCAGCATGCTGCAGGACCTGCTCGGCACCCCGAGCGCGGTCAGCGTGCTCTGGACGCTCTCCTACGAGATGGCCTTCTACCTGCTGGTCACCGCCCTGTTCACGCTCGGCGCGCACCGGCGCAGCGCCGAGATCGCGCTGGGGCTGGCCGCCGTCGCGCTGGCCGGCGCCGCGCTGCTGCCCACCGGCGCCCTCACGGGCGCCTCCCTGCTCGCGCTGGCCGTCATCGCCGCGGGCCTGGCCGCCGTCCTGGGCGGCGATGGTCCGGTACGGCAGGCCGGCGCGGCCGTCCTCCTCGTCGCGGTCACCGCCCTGCTGGCCTTCAACGGCCGGTTGCCCGCCTGGCAGAGCCTCATCGTCGTGGCCACGATGTTCTCCGGAACCGCCCTTTACCGCGCCGAGCAGGGGCAGATCACCTGGGCTCGGGCGTGCATCGTGCTGGCCGTACCGGTCGTCGGGGTGCTGTTGTCGCCGGGCACCAATCTCAAGACCGCCTTCGTGGCCGCCTGGGCGATCTTCCTGGCCGGGATGGCGCTGCGCGGGCGGGGCGTGCCGTACGTGCTGAGCTGGCTTGGACTGGTCAGTTACTCGGTCTACCTGCTGCACCCGCTGCTGCTGCGGGTGATGCCGGCGCTGTGGGCGGTGCCGGCCACGTTCGCGCTCAGCGCGCTCACCTGGCGCTGGGTGGAAGCGCCCGCCCAGCGTCTGGGCCGGCGGCTGGTGACAGCCGATGGGTGAGCCCGGTGTGGCGCCGGCCCGCGCCGCGGGTACGCACCGCCTGGGCCAGCGCCCGGCGTGAGCCCACGATGACCACGAGCTTCTTGGCCCGGGTGATGGCGGTGTAGAGCAGGTTGCGCTGCAACATCATCCACGCGCTGGTCGCCAGCGGCACCACCACGCACGGGTACTCGCTGCCCTGCGAGCGGTGGATGGAGACCGCGTAGGCGTGGGCGAGCTCGTCCAGCTCGTCGAAGGAGTAGTCGACGCTCTCGTCCTCGTCGGTGAGCACGCTCAGCTGATGCTCATCCGGCGAGATCGCCTCCACGATGCCGACCGTGCCGTTGAACACCCCCGCGGCGCCCTTGTCGTAGTTGTTGCGCAACTGGGTGACCTTGTCGCCGACGCGGAAGACCCGGCCGCCGTAACGGCGTTCGGGCAGGTCCTCGCGCGAGGGCGTCAGCGCCTCCTGCAGGGCGATGTTGAGCGCGCCCGCGCCGGCGGCGCCGCGGTGCATGGGCGCCAGGACCTGCACGTCGCGGCGCGGGTTGAGGCCGAACTTGCGCGGGATGCGCCGGGCCACCACGTCCACGGTGAGCTGGGCGATCTCCTCGGGCTCCTCGCAGGGGAACAGGAAGAAGTCCTTCATGCCCTCCAGGACCGGGTGCCGGCCGGAGTTGACCCGGTGGGCGTTGACGACCACGCCGGACTCGGCGGCCTGGCGGAAGATCTGCGTCAGCCGTACGCGCGGGATGTCGTCGGCGGCGAGCAGGTCCTTGAGCACCTCGCCCGCGCCGACCGAGGGCAACTGGTCCACGTCGCCGACGAACAGCAGGTGCGCGCCCGGCGCGATCGCCTTGACGAGCTTGTTGGCCAGCAGCAGGTCCAGCATCGAGGCCTCGTCGACCACCACCAGGTCCGCGTCGAGCGGGTTGTCGCGGTCATAGGTGGCCTCGCCGCCCGGACGCAGTTGCAGCAGCCGGTGGACGGTGGTGGCCTCGTGGCCGGTCAGTTCGGCCAGGCGCTTGGCGGCGCGGCCGGTCGGGGCGGCCAGGATGACGCGGGCGCGCTTGGCCCGCGCCAGCAGCACGATGGAGCGCACGGTGAAGCTCTTGCCGCAGCCGGGGCCGCCGGTCAGCACCGCGACCTTCTCCGTCAGCGCCAGCCGTACCGCCTGACGTTGCTCGGCGGCCAGCTCCGCGCCGGTCTGGCCGTGCAGCCACTGCTCGGCGCGTTCCCAGTCGACGTCGGCGAAGGTCTTGAGCCGGTCGTGGCCGCCCCGCAGCAGCGAGGTCAGGCCGCCGGCCAGGGACAGCTCGGCGCGGTGGAAGGGCACCAGGTAGATCGCCGGGACGGTGTTGTCGCCGGCCGGGATCTCCTCGCGCACCACCTCCTCGGCGGCCACCGACTCCTCCAGGCAGGCGGCGACCAGCTCGGCGGGCACGTCGAGGATCTTGACGGCGTCGCCGACGAGGTTGGGGGCGGGCAGGTAACAGTGCCCGTCGTCGGCGGCCTGGGACAGGGTGTAGCGCAGGCCCGCCTTGACGCGTTCCGGGCTGTCGTGGGGGATGCCGACCGCCTGCGCGATGGTGTCGGCAGTCTTGAACCCGATGCCCCACACATCATCCGCCAACCGATACGGCTGACTCTTCACCACTTCCACCGATTTATCGCCATATTGCTTGAAGATGCGGACGGCGATCGAGGTGGAGACCCCGACTCCCTGCAGGAAGATCATCACTTCCTTGATGACCTTCTGCTCCTCCCAGGCGGCGCCGATCATCTTGGTCCGCTTGGGCCCGAGCCCCGGCACCTCGACCAGCCGCTCCGGCTCGTTCTCGATCACGTCCAGCGTGCCGGTGCCGAAGTGCCCGACGATCCGCTCGGCCATCTTGGGCCCGATCCCCTTGATCAGCCCGGACCCCAGATACCGCTGGATCCCCTGGATCGTGGCCGGCAGGACCGTACTGTAGGACCAGACCTCGAACTGCTTGCCGTAGCGCGGATGCGACGTCCACCGCCCGGTCAGCCGCAGCGACTCCCCGACCTGCGCCCCCAGCAGCGGCCCCACCACGGTCAGCAACTCACTGCCCGACCGCTCGGTCGCCACCCGCGCGATGGTGTAGCCCGTTTCCTCATTCGCATATGTCACCCTTTCCAGCACGGCTTCAAGGACGCTGCCGGGCGGACGATCAGGTGCCATGCGGGTATTCTGCCGCAGCCCCACCCCTCCCCGCCGCGCCCCCGCACCCGCCGGGCGCACACCTGAGCATCGCCCACTACATCGGGTCTCAGCGGATCCTCAACAGGTTCCCAACATCGGCCGCCCTACCTTCGCTCCATCAACGGAGAGGAAGGCGACATGAGAGTGGGCGACATGAGAGTGGGCGACATGAGAGTGAAGGTGTTCGGGTCGCTCGCGGCCACCTCCATCGCCGTGGGACTGCTCGCCGGCGTGCCGGCGCACGCCGCGGGCGTCTCTGGCGCGGGATCCGCCGCGACGCAAGCCGCCACGGCGGTGCTGGGTACGGCCCCGGCCTGCGTCGCGCGCTACGTCAGCCAGGCCCAGAAAGCGATCATCCTGCGCAACACGTGCAAGAAGAAGATGTGGGTCAAGGTGATCATCAAGCGCGGCCCCGACAGCCCCTGCTTCGGCACGGGCAAGGGCAGCATCAGGGCCTGGAAGTGGGGCACGCCGCTGTCCGGCTACGACAAGACCGTCACCTGCTGAAATGGGGGAAGTCATGAACAGAAGGTTCCGCATCGGCGCGGCCGCGTTCGTCGCCGTCGCCGCCCTCGGGCTCAGCGCGCCCGCGGCGGTCCAGGCCGCTCCGCAGCCGGCGGCCGCGGCCGCGGCCTCCGTCCAGATGGCCCGCTGGGTCACCTACGGGCACTACCCGACGAAGTGGCAGTGCAAGGCCGCCGGGAAGTTCTACACGACCGGCAAGAAGCTCGCCAAGGAGTACCGGTGCGTGCGGAAGGTCAAGATCGGTCCCTTCAAGACCTACCGTCTTGATCTGCTGATCACCTGGCTCTGATCTTGCCGGCGCGCCCCATGGACCTGTGGTGATATCTCACTGGATATGGGCGCGCCGACGATATCGCTATTGGACAGGGCGACGCCTTGCCTGTTTGGCTCCTGCCGTTCAGTCAAGCGATCAGCAAGGAAATAACGCCCTATGCGCATCACTCGTATCCCAGCCGGTCTCGCGTTGGCCGCCGCGCTCCTGGTCGGCGGTGTGACGACGGCGCCGGCCGTACAGGCGAAGCAGTCGCCGGAGGCCACCGCGCGCAAGGAACTGCGCGCGCTTGAGGTGGCCTTCGGCGGCCGCATCGGCGCCTATGCGATCGACACGGGCAGCGGCGAGACGTTCGGGTACCGGGCGGGTGAGAAGTTCCCGCTGCTGTCGACGTTCAAGGCGCCGTTGTGCGGGGCGGCGCTGCACCGGGCGCGTACGGTCGAACCCGGGCTGATGGAGAAGGTGGTGAAGTGGACGAAGGCGGATCTGAAGCCCAACTCCCCCACCACCGAGAAGCATGTCGAGGACGGGCTGACGGTCGCGCAGCTGTGCGAGGCGACCATCACGCTGAGCGACAACACCGCCGGCAACATGGTGCTCAAGCAGATCGGCGGCCCGTCCGGCATGACCCGGTACTTCCGCACGCTGAAGGACCCGATCTCCCGCCTGGACCGCTGGGAGACCGAGCTCAACGACTGGAACCCGAAGGAGCGGCGCGACACCACCACGCCCGCGGCCATCTCGCGCGACATGGTCAAGCTCACCGCGGGCAAGGCGCTGCACCCCAAGGACCGCGAGCGGCTGAACGGCTGGCTGATCGCGAGCAAGACCGGTGACGAGCGCATCCGCGCGGGCCTGCCGAAGACCTGGCTCGTCGGCGACAAGACCGGCACCAACACCGAGATCGGCGCCGGCAACGACATCGCGGTCGCCTGGCCGGGCAAGTCGGGCGCGCCGATCATCATCTCCGTCTACACCAACCGCGACCAGCCCTCGGTCGACAACACGGTGATCGCGAAGACCGCGACCATCCTGGCCCGCGCGCTGGGCAGGCTCTGACCGCTCACGTGCCGGGGTCGCCCGGCAGGAGTGTGGCCAGGGCGGCCGCGCAGAAGAGCGCGGCCAGGATCGCCCACGTCAGCCCGCCCAGGGCCTGCAGCAGGCCGGTGACCAGGAGCGGGCCGAGCACGTAGCGGCCGAAGGAGCGGCCCATGCCGAACGCGGCGAGGTACTCCGCGCGCCGTTCGCCGGGGGCCAGCGCGTACGACAGGGTCCAGGCCGCGGCCACCACCGCGATCTCGCCGAACGTCAGCACCACGATCGCCACCGGAAACCAGGACGCCCAGAACGCCAGGCAGGCGGCGGCCAGCGCGACGGCGCCCGCCACCTGGCAGCGCCTGGCCGCCTTGACCGAGGCGGTGAACCGGGCCGAAGGCACCATGAGCGCCACGCCCAGCACCGTGTTGATCGCGTACAGCGGCCCGATCCAGGCCCGCGGCACCTGCCCGTCGGCGATCAGCCACAGCGGGAATCCCAGGTTCAGCACCGGCAGCCACAGTTGCAGCAGCGTGTCGATGCCGGCGAAGGCCAGCAACCGGCGCTCGCGCAGAGCGCGCGAGCGCCGGACGGGCGAGGGGCCGGGCGCGGTCGCGGGGGCGCCGCGCCGGCCGATCGTGCGGACCAGCAGCCCGGTCAGCAGGTACGCCGCCGCGTTGACCAGCAAGATCACCTGAAAGGCGGAGCGCCCGGAGGCTCCGGTCAGCAGCCCGCCGAGCGGCCCGCCGACGCTGATTCCGATGTTGGCGATCGTGCGGTAGGCGGCCATGACGCGGCCCCGCCGTTCCTCCCCGGCCAGCTCGGCCACGAACGCCTGGGTCAGCGCCGCGATCGACTGGTCGGCCACGGTCACCGCGGTCACGGCGGCCAGGAATCCCCAGAACTCCCCCACGACCGCGTAGGCGGCGGTGCCGCCGGCCCGCACCAGGTGCAGCGCCACCAGCATGCGGCGTACCCCGACCCGGTCGGCCAGCCGTCCGAGCGGCGTCGCCCCGGCCATGGCCACGCATCCGGCCGCCCCCATGCCGAGGCCGACCTGGGCGATGGTCAGGCCGACGAGCTGGGTGAAGTACACGGCGGAGAAGGCCAGGAACAACCCGGCGCCCAGGTAGTCGACCAGCCCCGACACGAGTAACCGGCGGATGGATGCACTATATTGCGCCATAGACGCAATATACTGTGTGCATGGATCCCGCAGAGCCGGTCGGCCGCGCGCTCGCCGCCAACCTCCGCGCCGCCCGGCAGGCCCGCGGCTGGCGCCTGGAGGACCTGGCCGCACGTTCGGGGGTCAGCCGCGGCATGCTCCAGCAGATCGAGACCGGCCGGACCAATCCGAGCATCGCCACCCTCGCCCGGATCTGTTCCACGCTGGGCGTCTCCATCGGCCGCCTCGTCGAGCCGCCGGAGGAACTGGGCCATGTGGTGCGCGCCGCCGAGGTGGCGATCCGCCCCGCCGGAGCGGGCGGGCAGGCGCGGCTGCTCATCAACGACGGGCGGGCCGAGCTGTGGGACTTCCTCATCGCGCCGGGCGAGGAGGTGCGCTCGCCCGGCCATCCCGAGGGCACCGGCGAGCTCCTGCACGTCAACACGGGTGAGCTGGCGGTGACGGTGGGCGGAGCGGCGTTCTCGCTCGGGCCCGGCGACGCGCTGCGGATGCGCGGGGACCGGCCGCACGTCTACGCCAACCCGGGCGCCGAACCGGTCCGCTTCACGATGACGGTCATCTACGGCGGCAGGCAGGACCCCCGATATGCCATGTGATGATCGGTGGATGGTGAGACGGGTCCTTCGCGCGCTGCCGGCCGTACTCCTGACGGCTGCCTGCACGAGCAGCCCCACCCCGCCCGCACGCACCGCCAAGGCCGAGTGCGCGCTGAAGCCGGGACGGCACAGCCTGCGCTTCGCCGGCGAGGAACGCACCTACCTGCTGTCCCTGCCCGGGAAGGGCAAGGGTCCCTGGCCGATGGTGCTGAACCTGCACGGCCTCGGCTCCAACGCCGGCCGCCAGGCGGAGAAGAGCCGCCTGCCCGAGGTGGGCGCCGCGCGCGGGTACGCGGTCGTCACCCCGCAGGTGGCCCGCTACCGCATGGCCTGGACGCTGCCCGGCTACTACGGCCCCGACGACACCGGCTACCTGACCGCGCTGCTCGACAAGCTCGTCGCCGCCGGATGCGCGGACGAGGACCGGCAGTTCGCCGCCGGCATGAGCTACGGCGCCGGGATGACCATGGCGCTGGTCTGCGCGATGAAGGGCCGGCTGGCCGCCGTCGCGCCGGTGGGTGGGCTCAACATCGTGCCGCCGTGCGAGGAGGCGGCGCCCACCACGATCGTGGCCTTCCACGGCACCGGCGACGGCACCGTCCCCTACCGGGGCGGGCATCCGTTCTCGCGGGCGACCTCGCGGCTGCGGACGCTGGCCAAGCTGGTACGGCTGGCCTCGGTGGAAGGCACCGCCGGCCGGTGGGCCCGCATCATGGGCTGCGCCAAGCCGGCCACCTCCAAGGTCAGGACCGGCGTACGGCTGCGCACCTGGAAGAACTGCCGCCACCGGGCGAGCCTGCGGCTGTACACGATCGGCGGAACCGGCCACGTGTGGCCACGCCCGGACGGTGGCCGGCGCATCGACGCGGCCGGGCTGATCCTGGACGCCTTCGACGCCGTCAGCGTCCGGCGGGGCGGGTGATGAGGGCGTCGATCAGGCCGGGGAAGGCGTCGTCCAGGTCGGCCCTGCGCAGGGTGTTCATGCGCGAGGTGCCGACGTAGTACTGCCGGATCAGGCCGGCCTCGCGCAGCACGTTGAAGTGGTGGGTGGCGGTGGACTTGCTGACCGGGATGTCGAACGCGCCGCATTTGATGTCCTGGCCGGAGGCGTCGAGCTGGGTGACGATGCTGCGCCGTACCGGATCGACGAGGGCTTCGAGCACCTGCTGGAGGTCGAAGGTGTCGGGGTGGGGCGGGGTGCGGGCCATGGTCCCATAGTACGACAGGCATCGAAGTTTGACACTCGTCGTACTTCTGGCCCACAGTGGTGGCCATGACGAGGACGGTGCGTTTCCACGAGATCGGCGGCCCCGAGGTGATGCGGCTGGAGGACGTCGATCCCGGCCGGCCGGGGCCCGGCGAGGTGCTCCTGCGAGTGGAGGCGATCGGGATCAACCGGGCGGAGGCGTTGTTCCGCGGCGGCCACTACATCGAGCCGGTCAAGGAACTGCCCGCGCGGCTCGGGGCCGAGGCCGCCGGAGTGATCGAGGCAGCCGGGCCACAGGTGGCGGGGTTCGCCGCCGGTCAGGCGGTCAGCGTGGTGCCCGCCTTCTCCGCCAACGACTACGGCGTCTACGCCGAACGGGCCATCGTGCCCGCCGCGGCGCTGGTCCACCGCCCCGCGGACGTGGACGCGATCTCCGGCGCGGCCGTCTGGATGCCCTACGTCACCGCCTACGGCGCCCTGGTCGAGGTGGGCGGCCTGCGGGCCGGCGACACGGTGGTGATCAACGCCGCCGCCGGCAGCGTCGGGCTGGCCGCCATCCACACCGCGCTGCGCGTCGGCGCCGTCCCCATCGCGGTGACCCGCACCGGAGACAAGCGGCGACGGCTGACCGAGGAGGGCGCGGCCGAGGTGATCGCCTCCGACGAGCAGGACGTGACCGGGCGCGTGCTGGAGCTGACCGCGGGCCGCGGCGCCGAGTACGTCTTCGACGCCGTCGCCGGCCCCGGCGTCACCGACCTGGCCAGAGCCGTCGCCCCAGGCGGCACCCACTTCCTGTACGGCGCCCTGAGCGGCCTGCCCACGCCCTACCCGGGCTTCGATCTGGGCATGCCCGCCCTGAACCTGCGCACGTACACGATGATGGAGACGACCAGGGACCCGCGGCGGCTCGCCAGGGCCGTCGCCTTCGTCACCGCGGGCCTGCGCGCCGGCGCCTTCCGCCCCATCGTCGACCGCGTCTTCCCGCTGGAGGAGATCGTGGCCGCGCACCGCCACATGGAGTCCGGAACCCGGTTCGGCAAGATCGTGGTGACCACCGGCTGATGGGCCTTCCGGCGCGACGATCGGGGCGGTATGAACACCTCGGGGAGATTTCTCATCTTCGACGGGGAGAGTCCATGAGCGACGAGGTTCGCGTCATCATCGAGGCCGTTGCCCGCCCCGGCCTGTCGGCCGAGCGTGTCCGCCAGATCGTGGCCGAGCATCCCGGGATCCTGGCCGAGCTGGAGGTGGCCGAACCCGGCCGCCTGCTGGTCAGCGGCGCCGAGGCCCTCGGCCACGACCCGGGAGACGACGCGCCCTTCCGCGCCACCGTCTTCGACCCGGTCGGCAACCGCGGCCTGGAGCTCAGCGGCACCCTCGACCGGCTCGACCACACCGAGGTCACGCCCACCGCCGCCCGCCCCGAACCCGGCAGGGACGAACTCGCCGCGGCCGCCGCCGTCCTGCGCGCCCACCCGGCCTTCCCCGCGGGCGAGGACGTCGTGGTCTACCGGCCCATGCCGCCCCTGGCCGACCTGGACAACCCCGACGGCACCACCACCCGCCGCCCCGCCCTCGGCCTCTACACCCCGAGCGACCCCACCGGCCTGCGCCACCGCATCGTCGCCGTCGACGTCCACGCCCGCACCGTCGACTGGACCCCGGCCGGCATCAACGTGCGGATGCACCACGACTGCGAGGACACCGTCCCGGAGGAGGTCGACGCGCTCGCCGACCGCGGCGGCCCCGACCAGGTGCGGGTACGCGTCGTACGCGGCGAGAGCGAGCTGTGGAACCTCATCGTCGTACGGCCGCGCGCCTCCTCACCCCAGGACGGAGCCGGATCCGGCGTCGAACTGCGCAACGTCCGCTACAAGGGCCGCCTGCTGCTGCGCCAGGCCCACGTGCCCATCCTCAACGTCGAGTACGAGGAGGGCACGACCTTCCGCGACGGCGTCAGCTTCGAGACCCGCTTCTCGGCCACCGGCAGCGACCCGGTCGGCTGGGGCTGGCGCCTGTGCGCCACCGCGCCGCGCACCATCATCGAGCGCCCCTCCACCGACGCCGGCAACTTCCAGGGCGTCGCCTTCCACCACGACGGCGAGCAGCTGCGCATCGTCAGCGAGCTGGCCGCCGGCTGGTACCGCTACGCCTCCGACTGGCGCCTGGGCGACGACGGCACCATCCGGCCGCGCTTCGGCTTCGCCGCCACCCGTAACCCGATGACCTGCAAGGTCCACCGCCACCACGCGTACTGGCGCTTCGACTTCGACCTCGACGGCGCCGAGAACGACGTCGTCGAGCAGATCAACGACACCGGCTCGATCATCCCCGAACCGGTGCCGATCATCCGCGAGACCTCCCGCAAACGCCGCCACCCCGCCCTGTACTGGCAGGTACGCGACAAGTCCTCCGGCCGCGGCCTGCAACTGCACCCCGGCCCCTTCGACGGCACCGCCGACGCGTTCGGCATCTCCGACCTGTGGTTCCTGCGCCACCACCCCGGCGAGCTCTATGACGGCGACCCCGACCCCCGCAACCGCGCCATGCTCAACCGCTTCGTCAACGGCGAATCCATCAACGGCGCCAACCTCGTCCTCTGGTACGCCGGCCACTACTACCACGACCAGGCCCACCCGCAGCCGCACCAAGGGGAGCTGATCGGCCCCGAACTGATCCCCATCCCCTGACGGATACCCTGGTCTGCCATGAGTCAGGTTGAGGAGACGACGGCGCGGGCCCTGCTGCGCAGGCTCGCCGTCGAGCAGAGTGAGTGCCGGGTCCCTTCGCTCGCGGCGGCGATCGTGCGCGACGGACAGATGGCCTGGTTCGGCGCCCGCGGGCAGGTCGAGGGCGCCGCGCCGACGGCCGACACCCAGTACCGCCTCGGCTCGATCACCAAGAGCATGGTCGCCGTCCTGGTCATGCGGCTGCGTGACGAGGGCCTGGTGGGCCTGCTCGACCCGGTCGGCGGGCATGTGCCGGGCACGCCGTTCGACGACGTGACGATCGCCCAGTTGCTCTCGCACACCGGCGGCCTGACGGCCGAACCGCCGACCACGTGGTGGGAGCGCACGCCCGGCCTCACCGCCGAGGACCTGTTCGCCCGGATCGGCCCGGCCGAGGCCAAGCACCGCCCCGGCCGCACCTTCCACTACTCCAACGTCGGCTACGCGCTGCTCGGCCGGCTGATCGCCAAGCACCGCGGCATGACCTGGTACGAGGCGCTGCGCCGGGAGGTGCTGGAGCCGCTCGGCATGACCCGCACCACCCTGCGCCCGGCCGCCCCGCACGCCACCGGCTTCGCCGTCCACCCGTGGGCCGACGTGCTGCTGGAGGAGCCCGAGCACGATCACGGCGCGATGGGACCGGCGGGCCAGCTGTGGTCCACCGCAGCCGACCTGGCCAGATGGTCGGCGTTCCTGGGCGGCCACAGCGACGGCGTGCTGTCTCAGGAGACGCTGGCCGAGATGGGCGAGACCGCCGTGGTGGCCGACGGCGACGCGTGGGTGGCCGGGTTCGGACTCGGCCTGCAACTGGCCCGGATCGACGGCCGCCGCCTGAGCGGGCACGGCGGCTCCATGCCCGGCTTCCTGGCCGGCGTCTGGGCCGACGCGAACGCGGGCACCGGCGTGCTGTTCCTGGCCAACACCACCTCCGGCGTGCGCTACCAGCTGCTCAACGAGCTGCTGGCCATCCTCGACGAGCACGAGCCGCGCCTGCCGGAGGAGTGGCGGCCGGTCCCCACCGACCCGGCGCTGCTGGCGGTGACCGGGCTGTGGCACTGGGGCCCGACCCCCTTCCACCTGCGGGTGCTGCCCGACGGCAAGCTGTCGCTGAACGCCGTCGCCAACTCCAGCCGCGGCTCGCGCTTCGCCCCCCAGGCCGACGGCACCTGGCTCGGCCTCGACGGCTACTACGCCGGCGAGACCCTGCGGGTGCTGGCCGACCACCTGGACCTCAACACCTTCATCCTGACGCGCGAGCCGTACGAGCAGGGGCCGCCGATCCCGGGTGGCGCCGGCGAGTGGCACGCTTGACCGGGTGCGCATAGCGATCCTCGGCCCGCTCGCGGCCGGGTCCGCCACCATCGGCGGGACCCGGCTGCGATGGCTGCTGGTCCGTTTGGCCCTGGCCGGCGGTCGCGCCGTCACGCTCGAAGAGCTCACCGACGCTCTGTGGCCGGGCGCCGTCCCCGCCGATCCGGCCAACGCCGTGCAGTCGCTCGTCTCCCGCCTGCGCCGCGCGCTGCCCTCGCCGTCGGCGCTGGAGTCGGTCCCCGGTGGTTACCGCCTGACGGCCGTGACCGACGCCGCCGAGTTCGAGCAGCTGGTACGGCAGGCCGCCGCCACCCCCGACCCCGCCGCGTCGGCGTCCTTGCTGCGCCGGGCACTGGGGTTGTGGCGCGGACCGGCGCTCGCGGACGTCACCGCCGCCCCCTTCGCCACCGGCCACGCCGCCCGCCTGGAGGAATCGCGCCTGTCGGCCATCGAAGACCTCGCCGAAGCCGACCTCACCCTGGCCGATCTGCGCGGCGCCCCCGGACTGTCGGAGGTGGTGGCGCGGCTCAGCGAGCTCACCGTCCGCCACCCCCTGCGCGAACGCCTGCACGCCATCCGCATCCGGGCCCTGCACGCCGCGGGCCGCACCGCCGAGGCCCTGGCCGCCTACGAACACCTGCGCCACGCCCTGGCCGACGAGCTGGGCGCCGACCCCGGCCCCGACCTGCGGGCCCTGCACCTGGACCTGCTGCGCGCCACCCCGCCCCCACCCCGGCGCACCAACCTGCGCACCCCGCTGACCAGCTTCGTCGGCCGCACCACCGAGATCGACCGCATCCTCGGCCAGCTGCGCGACCACCGCCTGGTCACCCTCGTCGGGCCGGGCGGCGCGGGCAAGACCCGCCTGGCCACCACGGTCGCCGCCCTCGTCCTCGACCCGGACGCCACACCCGTGGACGACGTGCGCGAGGGGGTGTGGCTGGTGGAGCTGGCCGCGGTCAGCGATCCGGGCGACGTGGCGCAGGCCGTCCAGGCGGTGCTGGGCGCGGCGCCACCCCGGCGGCCGCCGAGCGACACCACGGGACGGCTGGCAGAGGCGCTGTCCGGCGGCCCCGTGCTGCTGGTGCTGGACAACTGCGAGCACCTCGTCGACGCCGCCGCCCGGCTGGCCGACGACCTGCTCGGCCGCTGTCCCGAGCTGACCGTCCTGGCCACGAGCCGGGAGCCGCTGGGCATCGCCGGCGAGGCGCTCTCCCCGGTCGGGCCGCTGCCGCTCGATCTGGCGGTGCGGCTGTTCGAGGAGCGGGCGGTCGCGGCGGACCCGTCGTTCGAGCCCGGAGCGCAGGTCGCCGAGATCTGCCGCCGCCTCGACGGGCTGCCGCTGGCCATCGAGCTGGCCGCGGCCCGGCTGCGCTCGCTGACCCTGAGCCAGGTGGCCGAGCGGCTCGACGACCGCTTCGCGCTGCTGACCGGCGGCAGCCGTACCTCGTTGCCCAGGCACCAGACGTTGCGTGCGGTCGTGGCGTGGAGCTGGGACCTCGCCGAGGACGGCGAGCGGGCGCTGGCCGAGCGGCTGTCGGTGTTCGCCGGCACGTTCGACGCCGGTGCGGCGGGTTGTGTGGGCACCTCGCTGGACGCCTTGGCCGCGCTGGTGGACAAGTCGTTGCTGCAGCAGGCGCCGGGCGGGCGCTACCGGATGCTGGAGACGATCAGGGAGTTCGCCCTGGAGCGCCTGGTCGCCGGCGGTGGCGCGGAGGCGGCCCGGGACGCGCACGCCGCGTACTTCCTGCGCCTGGCCGAGATCGCGGAGCCGCACCTGCGCGGCGGCGCCCAGCGCGAGTGGATCAACCGGCTGATCGGCGAGCACGACAACCTGCTCGCCGCGCTGCACCACGCCGCCGCCCGCGAGGACGCCGACACCGCGGTACGGCTGGCCGCGGCCCTGGGCCAGTTCTGGATGACGTGGGGCAACAACAGCGATTCGGTCGGCTGGCTGAAGACGGCGCTGGCGGTGCCCGGTCCGGCGCCGGTGCGAGCCCGGACCATCGCCACGGCCGTCATGCTGACCAACAGCGCGTTCGGCGGCGCGCCGAACAACCCCGGCCAGTCGGTGGAGGGGGTCCAGGAGCTGATCGACGCGATCGACCCCGACGACGACCACCCGCTGCTGGCGCTGATCGAGCCGGCGCTCGGCCTGTTCACCGACGACGACGCGCTCGGGCTGGCGGCGGTGGAGCGCCATCTGGACCACCCCGACCCGTGGACCCGCGCGGTCCTGCGCATGGCCAGGGGCGCGCTGCTGGAGAACCGCGGCGACTCTCTCGGCATGCGCGCCGACCTGCTGGTGGCCGAGGCCGAACTGGCGGCGCTCGGCGAGCATTGGGCACGCTCACAGGCGCTGACGATTCTGGCCGGCTCGCATGTGCTGCTGGGTGAGTTCGATCGGGCGGTGACGGCGCTGGAGACCGCGATCGAGCTGATCCGCGCCCTCGATGCGGCCAACACCACCGGCCACCAGCGGGTCTGGCTGGCCGGCGCCCGCATCTTGCGGGGCGATGCCGCGCGCGGCCGGGCCGAGCTGGAGGCACTGGCCGCCGAGCCGCCGCGCGGCTGGAACGCCAGCAGCGTGGCCTTCGCCCAGCTGGAGCTCGGCGACCTGGCCAGACGCGCGGGCGACCTGACCGAGGCGGGCCGCCTTTACGCGATCTCCTCGCGTACGATCGAGCGGCTGCCGGTGGTCGCACCGCAGTTCCACGCGCTGATCCTGGCGCAGCGGGCCCACCTGTCGGCGGCGCTCGGCGACGTCGCCGACGCCGCGCGGCGGGTGCGCGGCGCGGTCGAGCGGGCGCTGTCGGTCAAGGACATGCCGGTGCTGGCCACGATCGGGGTGGCCGCGGCCGCGGTGTGGGCGGCCAGGGGCGAGCCCGCCCGCGCGGCGCGCGTGCTGGGCGCCACCGAGCAGCTGCGCGGCCTGCCCGCCGTCCATCACCCCGACGTGATCGCGCTGACGGCGCGGCTGCGGGCGGAGCTGGGCGAGGCCGCCTTCGGCAAGGAGTACGCCGAGGGGAGCGGCCTCACCCGCGAACAAGCCGTCAGCCAGGTCCGCGACCTCGACTGACCGTCAGTCGGTGCCGACCTCCATGGCGGCGTGGTCGAGCAGCTCGTCGGCGTCGGGGCCCTCGGGGCGGGCGGCGATCACGTCGGCGCCGCCCTCGGGCATCGCGCCGATCAGCCCGCTCGCCGCCGCCTGCGTGACGCCGATGAGCGTCGGGTGCGCGCTGCCGACCATGCCGAGCCTGGCGTACTGCTCCAGCTTGGCGCGCGAGTCGGCGATGTCGAGGTTACGCATGGTCAGCTGGCCGATCCGGTCGACCGGGCCGAACGCGGGCTCCTCGACGCGTTCCATGGACAGCTTGTCCGGGTGGTAGCTGAAGGCCGGGCCCGCGGTGTTGAGGACGGAGTAGTCCTCGCCGCGCCGCAGCCGTAGCGTGACCTCGCCGGTGACGGCGGTGCCCACCCAGCGCTGCAGCGCCTCGCGCAGCATCAGCGCCTGCGGGTCCAGCCAGCGGCCCTCGTACAGCAGCCGGCCCAGCCGGCGGCCGTCGTTGTGGTAGGCGGCGAGGGTGTCCTCGTTGTGGATCGCGTTGACCAGCCGCTCGTAGGCCGCGTGCAGCAGCGCCATGCCGGGCGCCTCGTAGATGCCGCGGCTCTTGGCCTCGATGACCCGGTTCTCGATCTGGTCGGACATGCCCAGGCCGTGCCGGCCGCCGATGGTGTTGGCCTCCAGCACCAGGTCGACCGAGGAGGCGAACTCCTTGCCGTTGATGGACACCGGCCGACCCTGCTCGAAGCCGATCGTCACGTCCTCGGCGGGGATCTCGACGGCGGCGTCCCAGAACCGCACGCCCATGATCGGGTCGACGATCTCGATGCCGGTGTCGAGGTGCTCCAGCGACTTCGCCTCGTGGGTGGCGCCCCAGATGTTGGCATCCGTGGAGTACGCCTTCTCCGTGCTGTCGCGGTACGGCAGCGCGTGCGCGACCAGCCACTCCGACATCTCCTTGCGGCCGCCGAGCTCGTGCACGAAGTCGGCGTCCAGCCACGGCTTGTAGATGCGCAGGGAGGGGTTGGCGAGCAGGCCGTACCGGTAGAACCGCTCGATGTCGTTGCCCTTGAAGGTGGAGCCGTCGCCCCAGATCTGCACGCCGTCCTCGAGCATGGCGCGCACCAGCAGCGTGCCGGTGACGGCCCGGCCGAGCGGGGTGGTGTTGAAGTAGGTGCGCCCGCCGGAGCGGATGTGGAACGCGCCGCACGCGAGCGCCGCGAGCCCTTCCTCGACGAGCGTCTCCCGGCAGTCGACCAGGCGGGCGATCTCGGCGCCGTAGGCGGTGGCGCGGCCGGGGACCGACGCGATGTCGGGCTCGTCGGCCTGGCCGACGTCAGCGGTGTACGTGCATGGGATTGCACCCTTGTCGCGCATCCACGCGACCGCTACTGAGGTGTCGAGGCCGCCTGAAAAGGCGATCCCGACTCTTTCGCCGACTGGCAGGGAGGTGAGAACCTTGGACACGAGCAAAAATATATACACACCACTGCATGTCCATGCAAGCCTTTCCAGTCTCTGAGACGAGACCATGTCGAAAAAGTCCCCGGGGTTTCGACTTCTGGATGAAGCCGGTGATCCGAGGGGAGCCCTTGATGAAGTACCTGATCCTGATCTACAGCGGCCCGGACAGCGCGGACGGCGCGGAACGGCCGGATCTGGCCGACGAGGTGACCGAGCCCGGCGAGCTGGTCGCGGGCGGGGTCTTGGCCGATCCGGTGAACACCGTGACCGTGCGCGTGGCGCGCGGGGCCGCGCTGGAGGAGCAGCTGTCCGGCTACCTGGTGGTCGACTGCGACTCGGGGCACCGGGCCGCCGAGATCGCCGCCCGGGTACCCGGCGCCCGCACCTCCACGGTGGAGGTACGCCCGATCATGGACCTGTCCGGCCAGGAGATGTGACCGGGCACGCGGGTCACGCAAGCCTGCCCAGCAGCCGCCAGAGCGCGGTGTTCAGGCGCCGCCTGGCCTCGGCCGTGGACAACTCACCCCGCAACGCCGCGGCCACACGTCACGCGGCTGAGGCCGCTCCCGCTGATACATCCCGCGTGCCTGCTGGAACCGCCGATCTTGCCCATGACCGACGAGATTCCCGGTGCGGTTGCTTCGCTGGGAACCGGAGAACGCCGGGCGCCCGCCGTTCAGCCGCGCAGTCGAGCGTTGAGCCGGGCGGCCTGTCGCGTGAGGTGCTCGCGTTCGGGGAGGCTGGACGCCGACCGGGCGGCATCGGCGTAGAGCCGCGCCGCGGTCGCCGCGTCACCGTCACGCTCGTGCAGGTACGCCAGGACGGCGGTATGGCGGGGCAGCGCCGGGTCGAGCCCGGCCAGGGCGGCCAGGCCGGCCCGCGGGCCGTCGGCCTCGCCCACCGCGACGGCCCGGTTGAGGCGGGCCACCGGGCTGCCGGTGAGGCGCACCAGTTCGTCGTACCACTCGACGATCTGCACCCAGTCGGTCTCCCCCGCCGTCCGGGCGTCGGCGTGCAACGCGGCGATGGCGGCCTGGGCCTGGAACTCGCCCAGACGGTCGCGGGCGAGGGCCGCCTGGAGCACGTCGACGCCCTCGGCGATCAGGCGGGTGTCCCACAGGCAGCGGTCCTGCTCGGCGAGCGGCACGAGCCGGCCGCCGGCGCCGGTGCGTGCCGCTCGCCGGGCGTGGTGCAGCAGCATGAGCGCGAGCAGGCCCGCGACCTCCTCGTGGTGGGTCTTGTTCGCGAGCTGGCGGGTGAGCCGGATCGCCTCGGCGGCGAGGTCGACGTCGCCGGAGTAGCCCTCGTTGAAGACGAGGTAGAGCACGCGCAGCACGGTGGCGACGTCACCGGGCTGGTTGAACCGGACCTCGGAGACGGTGCGCTTGGCCCGGCTGATGCGCTGGGCCATGGTCGCCTCCGGCACCAGGTAGGCCTGCGCGATCTGACGCGTGGTCAGGCCGCCGACCGCACGCAGCGTGAGCGCCACCGCCGAAGCCGGTGTCAGGGACGGGTGCGCGCACAGGAAGTACAGCTGGAGCGTGTCGTCCACCGCCTCGCCCTGGCCCGGCGCGGGCTCGGCATCGACGCGTACCTCGCGGTGGCGCCGGGAGGCGTCGGCACGGGCGGCGTCGAGGAACTTGCGCCAGGCCACGGTGACCAGCCAGCCCTTGGGGTCTCGCGGCGGGTCGTCCGGCCACACGCGTACGGCCTCGGCCAGGGCGTCCTGCACGGCGTCCTCGGCCGCCGCGAAGTCGGCTCCGCGACGGACGAGGACGCCGATCACCGCGGGCACCAGCTCCCGCAGCAGCGACTCGTTCACTCGGTTACCACGCACGGCTCGCCGTAGAACGGGCGCACCTCGAGCCACTCGTGGATCGGCTTGCCACCCGCGCCCGGGGCCGCGGACAGCTCGCCGGCCAGCTCGAGCGCCCGCTCGTAGCTCTCGACGTCGATCACCATCCAACCGGCGATCAGGTCCTTGGTCTCGGCGAACGGTCCGTCGGTGACCGGCGGCCGCCCCTCGCCGTCGTAGCGGACGAACGTGCCCTCCGGCGAGAGCGCCTGCTCGCCGACGAACTCGCCGGTGCTCTCCAGCCGGGCGGCGAAGTCACGCATGTACTGCAGGTGGGCCGAAACCTCCTCCGGCGTCCACTGCTCCATCGGCACGTCGTTGACCGCTGCCGGCGCGCCACGGTAGTGCTTGAGCAGCAGGTACTTGGCCATGGTGTTTCTCCTTGGTGTGTTCTGGGCCCATTGTGGCCGTGTTCACTCCGGGGACGGAGCCGCGGGCGGGTTCTCGACATCCGTTCGCGACACTTCCCGGCGGACTTTCATTCGCCCGGGTCGGAGTCACGACGATCCGGACCATGCCGTCGTGGTAGAGCGAACGCACCTCCGCCTCCCACTCGACCCACTGCTCGGGCGTCATCTCGTAGGTGCTGCTCGTCTCGGTCGTTCCTCCAAGTCACGGTCTGGTCAGCCGAGTTCCTCGGCCAGGGCGATCACGATGCCCTCGGGGCCGCGGACGTAGCAGAGCCGGTAGCTGTCCTCGTACTGCGCCACCTCGCCGACGAGTTCGGCGCCGTGGGTACGCAGGCGGGCGAGGACGCCGTCGATGTCGTCGACCGCGAACATGATGCGGCGGATGCCCAGCGTGTTGGCCGGGGCGTCCTGCGGCACGCCGCCGATCGCCTCCGGCGTGTGGTATTTCGCCAGCTCGATCCGCCCATGGCCGTCCGGGGTCCGCATCATCGCGATGTCGACCCGCTGCTCGTCGAGCCCGACGACACGTGCCGCCCAGAGCCCCTCGATGAGCGCCTTGTTCTCCAGCTCCATACCGAGTTCCGTGAAGAACGCGATCACGACGTCGAGGTCGTCGACGACGATGCCGATGTTGTCCATCCGCTTGATCGTCATGGTGGTTCTCCTTCTTCGTTACGCGGCCCGTCGTGGCCGCTGGTGTACCTGGGACGGAGCCACCACCACATTCTCGACACCCGGACGAGCTGTGCTTCATCGCCAACTCGGTCAACTTCAAGATCGGCCTCTCGCCGGTGTTCCCGGCCTGAGACGTTCGGTCTCCTCCAGCCGCCCCCGCAGGTAGGCGCGGTCGGCGTCGGTCGGCGCCAGAACCAGCGCCTCACGGTACGCCCGCGCCGCCCGCCCGTAGGAGCCCTGCCTGCGCAGCAGGTCGGCCCGCGTGGCAGGGAGCAGATGGTAGCCGGCGAGCTCGCCCGCGGCGGCGAGCTCCTCGACCAGGACGAGCCCGGCCTCGGGGCCGTCGGCCATCGCGACGGCGACCGCGCGGTTGAGCCGGACGACGGGCGCGGGCACCAGTTCCAGCAGGTCATCGTAGAGCCGGACGATCTCCGGCCAGTCGGTCGCCTCGACGCTCGGGGCCGTCGCGTGGCAGGCGGCGATCGCCGCCTGGAGCTGGTACGGGCCGGGGGTGCCGGGCAGCAGCCGTACCCCTTCAGTGATCTTGGCCCTGTCCCAGCGGGATCGATCCTGGTGCTCCAGCGGGACCAGCACGCCCGCCTCGTCGACCCGGGCCGGGCGCCGCGCGTCGTGCAGCAGCATCAGCGCGAGCAGGCTCCGCGCCTCCGGCTCGGGCAGCAGCCGGACGAGCAGGCGGGCCAGCCGGATCGCCTCGGCGCTGAGGTCCTGCCGGACGAGGCGGTCGCCGGCGCTGGCCGCGTACCCCTCGTTGAACAGCAGGTAGATCACCGCGAGGACGGCCCGCAGGCGGCTGGGCAGCAGCTGCGCGGGCGGGACCCGGTACGGGATGCCCGCTTCGCGGATCTTCTTCTTCGCCCTGGTCAGCCGCTGGTACATGGCCGGCTCCGCCACCAGGAACGCCCGCGCGATCTCCGCCGTCGTCAGCCCGGCCAGTGTCCGCAGCGTCAGCGCGACCCGCGCGTCGAACGGCAGCGCCGGATGGCAGCAGGTGAAGATCAGCCGGAGCCGGTCGTCGGGAACCTCGTCCGGCTCCCCCGGCTCCTCGGCGGCGCGGGCCAGCACGGCGGCCTGGCGCACCTTGGCGGCGCCGACGGCTTCGCGCCGGAGCAGGTCCATGGCCCGGTTACGCGCCGTCGTGGTGAGCCAGGCGCCCGGGTTGTCGGGAATGCCGTCGTGCCGCCACCGATCGAGGGCGGTCGCGAACGCGTCAGCGGCGCAGTCCTCGGCCAGATCCCAGTCACCGGTCACCCGGATCAGCGTCGCGACGACCTGTCCCCACTCCGCCGCGAACGCCGCGGCCACCGCCGATTCGACCGCATCGCTCACTCCCACACCGGCCGCACCTCGACGGTGCCGAAAGCGGCGAACGGGTGCCCCGCCGCGATCTCGATCGCCTCGTCCAGATGCTCGCACTCGACCACGAGGAAGCCGCCGATCAGGTCCTTGGTCTCCGCGTACGGGCCGTCCGAGATCAGCGTCTCACCGTCGCGCACCCGCACCTTCGTGGTGGCCGCCGGTCGCAGGCGGTGGCCGCCCCGGTAGACCCCGCGTGCCTCGAGGTCGGCGAACCAGGCCTCGTGCTCCGGCCACGCATGGATCTCCTGCGGCGATTCCGAGTGTTCCTCACCGTGCCAGATCACCAGTGCGTACTTCATCTACAGCACTATGGCACGCCCACCCGCACGATCAAGGCGCGGTGGTGAGGTCGTCGGAGCGTCCGGCTTCGATGCGCGACCACTGGGAGAGCGGGCGTCCGTCGATCCGCCAGTACTCCGTGGGTGACTCCTCCCGCCACGCCTGCGGCCAGCCGGGAGGCGAGTCCTCGCCCGGGTGCTGGCGGCCGTACACGGTGAGGTCCATGAGCGCGAGGCTGTAGTCCATCGCCTCCACGCCGCGGCCGGTCGTCCAGTACGTCTCGAAGACGCGCTCGCCGTCGCGCAGGTAGCTCACCAGTTGCATCGAGCCCTCCTGCCCGGCGAGCAGCGTGCCGAGGGAGGCCTTCGCCGAGTACCACGGCATGTCCCAGCCCATGAAGTCGCGATAACGGCGGCTTTCCTGGTACGGGCCCTGGCAGAAGACGGCGTAGGTGATGTCGCGCGAGTGCAGGTAGGACAGCTCCGAGATCTGGCCGCCGCACCAGGTGCAGCCTTCGCACTGCTCGGCGGCCGGACGGCCGTCGCGCCACATGAAGTAGTAGGCGAGCAGTTGCCGCCGTCCCTCGAACGTCTCCAGCAGGCTGACCGGCCCGTCAGGCCCGATCAGCTCGGTCGTGGGATCCACCTCGACCATGGGCAGCCGGCGCCGGGCCGCGGCGATCGCGTCGCCTTCGCGCGTGTGCGCCTTCTCCCGGGCCCGCAACTCGTCCACCTGGGCGTGGAAAGTGGCCCGGTCGACGGCTTCGGGCATGCTGGGTGCGTTGCGGGCGAGGGCTGTCGCCTCGTTGAGGTTGTCGTTCATGGTCAGTCTCCTCCTTTGGTACGTGGCTTCGCCCACCGACGAACGGGGCACCGGGGGATTCGACATCGCCGGGAAAGAATCTTCAGGTCACGACACGGCGTTTCTGTCGTCCCTACCCCGAAGACGCGCAGGTCACCCGGAAAGCGACAGCGTTCACGGGCAGGTCGTCTGCGGGTGCTGGGCCGGGTGTCATGAGCAGCCACGCGCTGTGGCCGGGGTTCACGGTCTGTGTCGTCTCACGCAGGCGGGTCGTGTTGGTCGGTGGGCTTGCGTTGTTGCCGGGCCACCGGGGCCGCCCGAGAGGGCGTCGTGTCGGTGGCGTGCGGTTTCCAGGACGGCTTGGCCAGGCGTTCGATGACCAGTGGCGCTCCGGTGAAGATGATCGCGCCGGCGGCGACGAGTCCCACGTACAGGGCGGGGCTGCCGATGGGTAGCTGGGAGGGCGGGACGAAGGCCAGGACGAACGCGAACGCGACGGCCAGGAAGCCGATCCCGGCCACCAGCCACATGCCGGTCATGCCGCCCGGGACGCGGAAGGAGCGCGGCAGGTCGGGCTGGGTGTAGCGCAGCCGGATCGCCGAGGCGTAGATGAGCATGTAGACGATGATGTACAGGCTGACGGCCATCGCCGAGATCAGGAAGAACACCGTGTTGACGTTGTCCATCAGCAGGTAGAGCAGCGCGAAGACCGAGACGATCACGGCTTGGATGAGCAGGATGTTGCGCTGCACACCGGCCTTGTTGGTCTTCTGCATGACCGGCGGGAGCAGCCCGTCCTTGGCGGTGGCCAGCACGCCGCGGCTGGGCCCGGTGATCCAGGCCAGCACACCGCCGAGCGCGCCGTAACAGATCAGCACGGCGAGCACCTGCACCGGCCACGACATGCTCATCAACGTCGTGAAGGCTGTGCTCAGCGCGTCGAACACGCCGGTGGTCACATCGATCTGCCGGTACGGCAGGATGCCGGCCACGGCCAGCGCGCCGAGGGTGAAAATGGTGAATGCGACGGCGGCGGCGATCATGATGACGATCGGGTAGCCGCGCTTGGGGTCCTTGAGCTCGCTGGCGTGCACGGCCTGGGACTCCACGCCGGCGAAGTTCAGCAGGATCCCGGACAGGAACGCCAGCCCGGCCAGGCCGGTGATGTAGGGGAACCAGCGCGGGTGCGGGTGGCCGTCGGTGACGGTGGCCACGGCCTGGTTGGTCGCCTCGTTCCAGCCGGCGCCGTGGCCGGTGACGATCCAGGCGACGAACAGGGCGATCAGGATGACGCCCGGTACGACCGTGCCGGCCATGAACCCGTATTTGGCCACCTTGGTGGCGAAGTGGTTGCTGACCAGCGCCACGGCCGTGCACAGCCAGAACGCCACGACGATGAAGACCCCGATGAAGACGTGGTTGCCCGCCAGGTCGGGCTTGCCGATGGCGAAGGCGGCCGCGACCGCGGCGAAGGTCAGGCCGGTTGGGTACCAGACGATGTTCTGCACCCAGGTCAGGAAGATCGCCACGAAGCCGGTGCGCTTGCCGAACGCCTCGCCGACCCACACGTACAGGCCGCCCTCCCGCTTGCCGAACGCGCCGCCGAGCTCGGCTGCCACGAGCCCGACCGGGATCAGGAACAGAAAGGTGGAAAAGCCGATGTAGGCGAACATCGTCAGCTCTTCCTTGGCCATCATCGCCAGCCCGCGCAGCGAGGTGACGATGGAGGCGGCGGTCACCAGCCCCAGGGTGGAGACCGCCATGTATCTGGCGCTCTGCCCCCGCGCCGGGCCTCGGGTGTCGCTCATGACGGATTCCCCCCTGCCAACACAAGTGATCAGAAGAGCGACAGCCCGCTCGTCTTCGCGAAGGTCTCCAGCGCGATCGTCGCCGAGACCGAGTTCCCGTGCGGGTCCAGGCCCGGCCCCCAGGCCGCGACACTGCACCTGCCCGGCACGATCGCCAGGATCCCGCCGCCGACCCCGCTCTTGCACGGCAGGCCGACCCGGTAGGCGAAGTCTCCCGCTTCGTCGTAGGTGCCGCAGGTCAGCGTGATCGCGGTGATTCTGCGTGCGTCCTGTTGGCTGATCAGGCGGGTGCCGTCGGCGCGCAGGCCGTGCCCGGCCACCAGCAGCCCGGCCCTGGCCAGCTCGGCGCAGGTGATCATGATCGAGCACTGGCTGAAGTAGTGGTCGAGCGTGTCGGGAACCGGGTTGGTCATGTTCTCGAAGTCGGCCATCAGGTAGGCCAGCGCCCGGTTTCGGTTGCCGGTGCGGGCCTCGGAGCGGGCGGTGACGCCGTCCTCGTGCAACTGCGGGTTGCCGCTCTCCTCGCGCAGCAGGGTGCGGATCGCGGCGAACGCGTCGCCGGTGTAGGTCAGGAGCTGGTCGGTGACCACGATCGCGCCGGGGTTGATGAACGGGTTGCGCGGGATGCCCTTCTCGAGCTCCAGCAAGATCAGGTCGTTGAACGGCTCGCCTGACGGCTCCCGCCGTACCCGCTGCCACAGAGCGCCGTCATCGCGCGACAGCACCAGAGACAGGGCGAACAGCTTGGAGATGCTCTCGATCGCGAACGGCACGTCGGCCTGCCCGCCGGTGTGCATCTGCCCGTCGAGGGTGGCTACGGCGAAGCCGAACTGGCCGGGGTCGACCTTGGCCAGGTCCGGGATGTAGTCGGCGACCTTGCCCTCGCCGATGTGCGGGGTGGCGGCGGCCACCGCCTGTTCGACGATCGCGGCAAGGTCGAGATCGGCGGGCACGCCGGGAGCCTCAGGCGCGGCGGGTGTGGTCATCAGTGGTGGAATCCGATCCGGGACACGTCCTCGGGCAGCTCGGCCGGCTTGCCCGCGGTCAGGCGGTGCAGGGCGCGGCGCATGTCCTCGGCCAGCAGCGCCATCTCGTCCCTGCCGATGCCGTGCCGGATGAGGATGCGCTGGATGACGGTGTCCTGCTGCTCGGCGGGCAGCGGGTAGGCGGGCACCTGCCAGCCGCGCATGCGCAGCTGGTCGGTCAGGTCGTAGAGCGTGAAGCCCGCGCCGTCCGGGTCCTTGAGCTTGTAGGAGATGGCGGGCAGCGCGCCCCGCCCGTCGTAGAGCAGCTCGAAGGGGCCCATGGCGGCGACCTCCTTGCCCAGGTACTGGGCGGTGGCCGCGCAGGCTTCGTACACCTCGCGGTAGCCCTGCCTGCCCAGCCGCTGGAACAGGTAGTACTGCGCGATGATCTCCCCGCCGGGGCGGGAGAAGTTCAGCGCGAAGGTCGGCATGTCGCCGCCGAGGTAGTCGACGCGGAAGATCAGGTCCTCGGGCAGCAGGGCGGGCTCGCGCCACACCACCCAGCCGACGCCGAGCGGGGCCATGCCGTACTTGTGGCCGGAGGCGTTGATGGAGGCGACCCGCTCGACGCGGAAGTCCCACACCAGCTCCGGATACAGGAACGGGGCGATGAACCCGCCGCTGGCCGCGTCCACGTGGATCGGGATGTCCAGGCCGGTCTCGGCCTGGATCCGGTCCAGCTCGGCCGACAACTCGGCCACCGGCTCGAAGTCGCAGGTGAAGGTGACCCCGAGGATCGCGACCACACCGATCGTGTTCTCATCGACGTACTGGGCCAGTTGGTGCGGCCGCAGACCGGTCGCGCCCTTCTCCAGGGGCACCTGGCGGATCTCGACGTCGAAGTAGCGGGCGAACTTGTCCCAGCAGATCTGCACGGGGCCCGCCACGATGTTCGGCCTGTCGGCCGGCTTGCCCTCGGCCAGGCGCTTTTGCCGCCAGCGCCACTTCAGCGCCAGCCCGCCGAGCATCGCCGCCTCGCTGGAACCGGTCGTGGAGCAACCCATCGGCGACGCGCCGGCCGGGGCGTTCCACAGGTCGGCCAGGATGTTCACGCACCGCGCCTCGATCTCGGCGGTCTGCGGGTACTCATCCTTGTCGATCATGTTCTTGTCGAGGCACTCGTTCATCAGCCGATGCACCTCGTCCTCGGACCAGGTGGTGCAGAACGTGGCCAGGTTCTGCGAGGCGTTGCCGTCCAGCAGCAGTTCGTTACGGAGCATCTGGTAGACGGCCTCCGGCCGCGACGTCTGCTCCGGCATGCGGTTCTTGGCCGCGACGCGCACGCCCACCGGACCGGCGAACAGGTCGGTGGCGTCGTCGACCTGCTTGTGATCGGTGGCCTTGTGCAACGCCATGATCCATTCCCCCATCCATCCGCCTGAGCATCTTGATCAGGGGAGACTTGCCCGACGACGCATCAACACAGCGGCACAACCGGCCCATGAACCCACCAACAGGCTCCTGGGCGGCACGGGTTGCGGAAGAACTGTTGTCATAGCGATCACGGACCAGGCGCGAGCTGGGCGGAACGCTTCCGGCGACCGGTCTTCGTTTCCCGGAGGACGACGGCTGTGCGTAGGTTCCTCAGCCCCGGTTCAGGCGCGACGCCGATAGGCCCGTACGGCCAGCGGCGCGAACACCGCCGCGATCCCCAGACCCCATGCCAGCGAAGCCAGCACCGGACCACCCGCCGGGCCGCCGAGCATGAGCGCCCGCGAGGCGTCCATCACCCGCTCGACCGGATTGACGTTCAGCCACATCTGCAGCCAGCCCGGCATGGTGCCCTTGGGCGCGGTCATGCTCGTGCCGAACGTCAGCGGGAAGATCACCAGGAACGACAGCCCCTGCACCGCCCCCGGCGTCCTGGCGATCATCCCGAACAGGACGAACACCCAGCTCACACAGAACGCGAAGAACATCGTCAGCAGGCACGCGGCCAGCACGCCCAGCAGCCCGGTCTGCGCCCGGAACCCCAGCAACGTGCCGAAGCCCAGCATCGAGGCGGTCGCCACCACATACCTGATCACATCCCCCAGCACCGACCCCAGCAACGGCGCCGAGCGGCCGATGGGCAGCGCGCGGAACCGGTCGAAGACGCCCTTGTCGATGTCGGTGCTGAGGTTCACCCCGGTGGACATGGCGGCTATCAGCATGACCTGCACCAGCATCGCGGGCAGGACGAGTTGCAGGTACGCGCCGGTGGAGCCCGATACCGCCCCGCCCAGCAGGAACACGAAGACGACCAGGAACATCAACGGCTGGATCGTCACGTCGAGCAGTTGCTCGGGGGTGCGCAGGGTCTTGGTGACGCTGCGTCCGGCCAGGGCGAGGCTGTGCCGTACCAGGGCGAAAGGGCGCGGCTGGGCGCGTGCGGGAGCTTGCTTGTCCACGGTGAGGGTCATGCGGCGGCCTCTCGTTGTCCGGTCAGGGTGAAGAAGACCTCGTCCAGGCTGGGCAGATGCAGCGACATCTCGGCCGCGGTGATGCCGGACGCGGCCAGCGCGGCCACGATCTCGGCGAACGCGGCGTCGCCGGCCACCGGGACCGTGACCACGCCGCGGGCGGGGCGCTCGGGCCGGCGGCCGGACAGGCGGGCCAGGATCGTCTCGGCTTCGGGCAGGCGTTCGGGGTCGGCGGGGCGTACGAGGGCGGTCTGGCCGCCGACGACGCTTTTGAGCTGGGCCGGGCTGCCGTGCGCGATGACCTTGCCGTGGTCGATGACCGAGATGTCGTCGGCCAGCGCGTCGGCTTCCTCCAGGTATTGCGTGGTCAGCAGGACGGTCACGCCGTCGTCGACCAGATCGCGGACGATCGTCCAGACGTCCTCACGCTTGGCGGGGTCCAGGCCGGTGGTCGGCTCGTCCAGGAAGATCACGTCGGGACGGCCGACCAGGCTGGCGGCCAGGTCGAGGCGGCGGCGCATCCCGCCCGAGTAGGTCTTGCACCTGCGGTCGGCCGCCGCCTCCAGCCCGAACTCCGCGAGCAGCTCGGCCGCTCGGTGCCTGGCCTGGTTGCCAGGTAGGTCGAGCAGGCGGGCTATGAGCACCAGGTTCTCCCGGCCGGTCAGGTCCTCGTCGACCGAGGCGTACTGGCCGGTCAGGCCGATCAGGCGGCGTACGCGGGCGGCGTGGCGCACCACGTCGAGCCCGCCCACGGTGGCGCTGCCCGCGTCGGCCCGCAGCAGCGTGGCCAGGACGCGCACGGCGGTCGTCTTCCCGACGCACGGTTTATAGCCCATTATAGAGATAAGAGCAGGTCAACCGGGCAAAGGGAGGCAACATGAGGCTTTTGGCAGCCGCAGTAGAAGCCCGCGTCGTCGTCGATTACTGCCGCATCAGCTACGACAAGACCGGCGCAGCCGATGGGGTCGGCGACCAGCACGACGAGAACGAGGAAGCAGCCGAGCAGCTCGGCGAGACGATCGCGCGAAGCTACGTGGACAACGACCTATCCGCGTTCAAGGTCAACGTCCAGCGTCCCGCCTATGACCGCCTGTTGGCTGACATGCGCGAGAACCAGATCCGCACGATCATCATTTGGCACGCCAACCGCCTTAACCGCACCGTGGAAGCAGTGCTGCAGTTCATCGAGGTAGCCCGCGCAGCCAAGGTCAAGTTGTACTCGGTCACCAAGGGTTCCCACTACAACCTTGAGACCGCAGCCGGACGCCGCGACCTGATCAAGGACACCCTTGACGCCGAGTACGAGTCAGCCCACCGGGGCGAGCGTGTCACCAAGGCCCGCAAGCGCCAGGCCCGCCACGGCATCTACGGCGGAGGGGTGCGCCCCTACGGTTGGGGCGTGGACACCGGCCGGGTTCGTCACGTGTGCGTCAACCCGAAGGCGCCGCTGGAGGACCGCCGGTATGAGGACCGCACCGTCTTGGACATGGGCCAGCACAACCCGGCCGAGGCGAACGAGATCCGCAGGTGGGCAGGTGACCTTCTGGCCGGAGTCAAGATGGGGCACGTGCTACGCAGCATGGCCAAGCGCGGCGTGCTCACCGCATCCCAGACCGATGGCCGCATCCTGCGCAAAGGAGGCAAGGAGGTTGAGCCCGGAGGCTGGCACTCCCGTACCGTGTGGCAGATCCTTCTCAACCCGCGCACCGTCGGGCACAGCGTCCGTAACGGCGAGATCATCAAGCGCAACGCCTACCCCGCCATTCTGACCGAGCACCAGCAAGAGGCGCTGAGGGTCATCAAGAACGACCCCACCCGCACCACCTCACCGGGCAACGTGCCCAAGTGGCTCAACTCCCTGATCGCGCTGTGCGACAAGTGCGGCGCGACCTACCGCGCCCGCAGGAAGAACGGCAAGCTCATCTATCAGTGCATCACCGGGCACAACGGGCCGGACGCCGTGCACGCTGACATGTTCGTCCGGGACTACGTGTTGGGCCGTCTGTCTCACGACGACGTGCAAGACCTCCTTCCGTCCGCCGAGCGGGAAGAGATCGATTTCGCCGGGATTCAGGCCCAGATCATCGAGCTTGAGGAGAGCAAGCGCCAGGCGGCCCGCATGTTCGTGCAGAAGACGATGGATGAGGACATGATGGCCGAAGCCAAGCGCTACGCCGATGAGCAGATTGCCGGGTTGCGTGAGCAGATGAACCGCGCCACCTCTGACAGCCCGCTGTCCGATCTGTTCGACTACGACAGCGCCCGTGACTGGTGGGAGGCGATCGGGCTAGGCCGTCAGCGCGAGGTGGTCAAGATGCTCGTCACCGTGACCTTCCACGGCATCGGCCGAGGCAAGCGCGTCCCCATCAAGGACAGGGTCACCATCACGCCCAAGACCCGCCCCGAGCCGACCCAGCCCCTAGCCGCCTAGCAGCCCCCACGGGGTGCCGGAATCCCCGCTCCGGCACCCAGGGGCAGCCCTACCTACCGCGTGCCGCTGTCCGACTCATCACCGGCCCGAAGCAGCAGGCGCAGCCGCAACCGGTCGCGATCCGACAGCGGCGGCCAATCGGCCGTCTGTTTCTCGAAATAGGCTCGCCGTTCTTCCTCCGAGGCGAACCCGCACGCCGCCAGATACTCACGCTCCAGCGCCGCAGTCCCGCCCCATGCACCCGGCCGACCCACTGACCCAGTCTCAGACCCGCCCGCCTTACGGGCGCTTGGGTAGGGGTGCCGCCTACGGTCCGACCCGCGTTCAGGCCCCCCAGCGCGATCATCAAGGGGTGCCGCGCTCTGCCCCGCGCTGTCGTCGGCCCGCCCGCCCGCCCGAGGCTCCGTGTTCGCTGGCCGCCGTCGACCACCAGCCCGCCGACCCGCATAAGTCAGAACGAATGCGGTGCCTTCGGCGCGCTCTTCCGCTGCGGCACTCACCGACGCATCGTACTGTCCGTCCCGCGTCACCGGCCGACCCCTAACTTGGACAGCCGTCCCCAGATGAGCCCGATCCGAGCCCCGACCCGTGTCGGGAAACCGCTTCTCACCTGCCGGGCAGCGCGCCGGCTGGACTCGCGAAAAGCTCGCGCTACGCGTGCCCTGCGGGCATCCAGACGGCACGCATTCGCCGTCACGTCGCCCCCTGTTCGCCGTCCCCGGCCTGCCCGCCAGGATCACCCCGATCCCGTTCCGCAGCCCGCGCCACCTCCAGCGCCCTCCGGTTGCGTTCATGCTCGCCCAGCAGCGTCATGAGCCGTTTCGCCAGCGACGGCATCTCGGGGTCTCTGCCTTGCAGCCGCACCCACACATACCGGCCCGGATCAGCATCCCGGCCCAGCTCATCACCCAGCCCCAGCGCTTCGGCGACCCAGGCCCGCCGCTCCCGCATCAGCCCGCCCAGCGTGCGTGAGGACCAGCGGCGCGAGACCAGCACCCGCCGACCCGCGTAGCCCATGTGCACGCCCAGGTGAGCCCGCCCCCGGCACTGGCCCGGCACCAAGCCCGCCCGCGCTCCCTTCGGGGTGACCCCGTAGCGCAGCCAGTTCGCGCATCCCGGACTGCACGGCTCCCACCGCAGTTCCTCCAGCATCCGCCACGCATGCGCCCGTCGCCGCCCCGCACTGTTGGCCCGGCTCCCGGGCGCTCCATCGGCCCCTTTCGCCTCATCGCCCGTCTCCGGGTAGGCCACATCCCGGATGCTCTTGGTCAGGTACTTGGTCAGGTAGCGCACCCGCATGTCCGCGTCCGGGCTCCCGGCCAACACCCCCTGAATGTCGAGCTGACTGCCGAACCGCGCCACATGCAGCGGCCCGGCATCGGTGTCGTCATCCAGCGCGTCTAACGCCTCCTGCCAGCTCGGCAGGACCTCGCCGGTCGTGGGCACCATGTAGCGCTCAGCCTCCGGCATCCACACCGGAGTGTTCTCGCCGTCGAACACCGCCCCATCGGTCGGTGGCCACCAGACGTGGGCGTAGGTGGCCTCCACCACCTGCCGGACCGCCGCCCGGGGGATCGTGCCCCGGATGGCGATGTGCAGGTGGGGAGCCAGCCGCCGCTGTGGTTCGACCACCGCGAAGTACTGCACCTGATACCCGGCAACGCGGCGAAGGTTCTGAATGAAGCGGTCGATCAGCTTGCCGAAGTGCAGCGCATCCCGCGCGGCCTGCCGGTAGTCGTACCGGTCCGGATCGACCGGCGCACCGTCCCGCACCCGCCCATAGGAGGGGAGCGTCAGCGTAATGAACATGCTTGGCCGGAACGTGCGCCCCGCGCGACCGGCGAACGTCCGCCCGAGGGTGCCCGGCTCCACGCTCCGTCTGGGCAGCGCCGGAGCGTCCTGCCGCCGTGAGGTAGAGCGCACCCGCCGCCCCGGCCCGTCGTCACCGGCCGTCGTCTCACTCACCGCAGCTTCGACCCGGTCACCGGCCCGCCCGGCATCGGCCGCTGCCGTCTGACCCTCTGCCCTCCCGGGCTCCGTCTCCTCCCTCTCCTTGGTTTCCTCTGCGCTGTCACTGGCCGCGTGCCCACCGACGCGCACGCCCAGCCACCGCATCTCCGCCTCATGCCCGATCAACGCCGCCGCCCAATCGGCAGCCTCGCCCGTGTTCCCGGCCGCCAGCGCCGCATCCCGCAGCGCCAGCAGTTCCGCCCGGTGCTCACCCAGCCAAGCCGCCTCTTGCGGCTCGCACTCCTGGTCCCGCCCGGCCTGCCCGCTCAGCGGTTCCGGCTCCTGGTCCAGGTGCCAGCCCTCCCGGCACTGTTGCTGCCGGGCCGAGCGCACCCGCCGCGCACACGGCCCGCAGACTGTCTCACGCCGCGCCCCGCACGACACGTTGACGATCTTGTGGGTGCCGTTGCGCACGTCCGTCACCCGGTAGGCGATCGGCCGCATGCACACGCCCTTGGCTTGCGCGAGTGCTTGCAGCGTCTCCAGCCGCAGCACCTCCCGTACGTACTCGTGCGTCATCCAGCGCGCCCGCCCCCGCTCGCGGCTCACTGGCCCTCCCCAGTGGACCGCGTCCTGAACGGGCACCCGCCGTCCGCGCCGTTGATCTCGACCCGGGCACGCGCCCCGCACCCAGCGCACTCCACCACCAGCAGGCCCAGATCCAGCCACAACATGTCCTCGCCCTGGCACGCCCCGCAGGACAGCCCCAGCAGTTGCTCACGTACGTTCATCACCGCTCCCTGCCGTCGTCGTTCTTGCGCCGTCGCTTGCCGCCCTTGCCGTGTCTGCCGCCCGGCCGCTCGCTGCCGTTGACCTTGCGCCGCTTGCCGCCAGCGCGGCCCCGCTCCTCCGCCTCGCATTCGTCGCTCTCTTCGCCGTTTCCCCAGTTCGGAGGGGGTGACGTAACCGCCGGCGCCGGGTTGATGATCTTCGTTTCGGCGGGCTGATCTCCCGCCGCCACGGCCCCGCCGTACTCGGCTTCCATCTCCTTCAGCTCGCCGTCACTGATCCACCCGGCCCGCACCCGCAGCGGCTCCGGCTTGCCCTCCAGCCGCACGTACGCCGTCCCCGACCCGACGCTGGGATCGTCCGGGTTGTGCGGGATCTCATCGGCCAGCGCGCCCCGCTCCCGCGCGCCCTTGCCGAGCGCGAGATCCACTTGGTCGGCCTCATCCAGGCGCAGCGCGATCTTGTCCGGGAACAGGTGGCGGATGTCGAGGATGTCTTTCCTCGGGTCCTGCAACGCGGCCACGACGCCGAACCCCACGGCCCGGCCCTGCGTGGTCAGCGTGGCCAGCGCCGCCAGCGCCCGCTTACGCAGGTGGCTGTCCGGCTCATAAGCCGTGAGGAACGCCACCTCATCGATCACCACCAGGACGAACGGCTCGTCCGTCGTGGGCACGTGCCGACGCGTCACGCCCCGGTAGCGCTCCGCCCGTTGCTGCATCCGGGCAACCGCCGCCTCCAGCAGCTTGACCGCCGCCTCACCCCGCGTCGCGTAGCGGTGAAACAGCCCTTCGGCGAACCCGAGTTCCATCCCTTTGGCGTCGATGCCCCACAGCTCCACCAGCCCGGCCAAGGCTCCGGGCAGCAGCCCGCGCACCAGCCCCCACAGCCAGCTCCCTTTACCGGAGCCGGTAGCGCCGACGATCAAGATGTGCGTGCCGTGCACCGCCAGCCGGTAGACCCGGCCGTGCTCGTCCATGCCGATCTCGACCGGCCCGACACCCGCCGTCAGCGGGATAGGCCGTGCGCTGATCACCGCCGCCAACCGGTCACCGCGTTGCAGCACCAGCAGCAGCCAGCCCGGCCGCTTGATCCGCATCAAGCACGCCACACTGCCGAACGCGTGCGCCAGGTTCACCGTGCGCTCTGCCCACAGCTCCGGCGACTGCCCGCGCAGCATCCGCACCGTCACCGTGTCCGCCCACCGGTCGCTACGAACCTTCACCAGGTCGGGCACGAACGACCGGCCGCCAACGCGGCCCGCCAGCCCCGCCACCATCAGCGTCCCGTGCCAGCGACGCCGGTACACCCACAGCCAGCGCAGCCACGACACGAACGGCCAACCGATCAGCCGCATGAACCCGTTCCGGTGCAGCAGCCAGAACACCGCCAGCCACCCGAGGAGGCAGCCGTACCAGATCAGCGCCGACTGCCAGCCGACCAGGTACCAGTAACCACCCAGCACCACCACCAAGGCGCAGGCGACCGGATGCCGCCACACCGTCTTGACCACAGCGGCGACCAGCCGCCACGCCCAGATCACCAGGAAGAAGATCGCCGGTGTCTTCAGCGCGGTAGGCCGCCAGTGCAACCGGCCGTCCGGCCGATCGCTCGCGTACTCCTCTGCCGTCTCTCCGCTAACTCTCCGTAACATCATGGGGTCGTCGCCTCTCTTCGGCCAGGCGACATCCCGGCACCGCACACGAGCCCACACCGCGCCAGGCGGGATGCCGACCACGCCGCCGCCACCGGCCGCCCGCACACGGGCACCAGGGCGCGCAGCGTCGCCACACGTCATGAATGAAGATCAGGACGGGGCAGCCCCACGCTTGCCACGCGTCCACTACTCAGAGGGGGTTAAGGGCTCCGCCGAGTCGCTGCATCCGGTCTCCGCTGTCTTCATGCGGCCTCAGGGCGCGATCTCCTAGGCGGCCAACCTGCCCACCTCACCCGGCCCAGCCGGGGTCACCATCTCTGCCCGGGGCATCTCGTCACCGGGACTTGCCTTGCCTCTTGCCGTACCACGCGCTCACAAGCACGTCGGCGCTACGCGCCCACAAGCAGGTGCGGCGCTACGCGCCCACCAACTTCAGCAGCGCTACGCGCTGCCGCCAGCAGCCGGACGCGAGTGCGTCCCCGCCGCCGCTCGACCTTCACCAGCCGCAACCGCCGTTCCCGCCAGCCGCATACCACGCGCCCGAACACTCCAAGCGATCCGCGAACTACCGTCCGGCACATACGGCCGGACCGTCACTCCTTCGAGTTCGACCGGCACCATCTCCAGCCCAAGCGCCGCCAACTGCGGCGGAACCGGAGGCACCACCGGCTGCACCGGACTCGCGATCTTGACCGCTATCGTCTTGTCCGCCGCCCGCGTCTCCGGGTCCGCGTCCATCACCGTCACCTGCCACACGGGTTCGCCCGTGTCAGGGTCCCGCTTCTGCGTGCCACGCACCGCAGCATCGAAGTCCGCAACCGGGGTTACCGGCCCGACCACAAACACGCCGTGCTGAAATACGGCCCGGCATTCCACCGGGATTGGATCTCGTAAACTCACACCTTCTCCTCTCGCGCGCACGTTCGAGCTATCTGTCTAACACGCACGTCAGACCACCACAAGGGAAACGAAAGTGCGATTGTGCGTTAACCCTCACCTACCTCATTTCGGCCTCAGCCCCGGCGCGCCAAATCGGACATCGGCCTCTACATTTTGTCTAGATTCTGTGCAGATCATCCGAAAACGCACGGTTTGACCTGCGGAAACGCCATTCCAGAGACGCTGTAATCCACCTTTAAGCAATGCTGTTAGCTCGCAGCCCTAAGGGTGTGATCTGCATCACACTCAACCGAACCTGCACAAGAAATCCACTTACGCTCCTTGTGTCCCCTCCGGCCGGGGCCGCCTCGACCGCCGACGACCGGCGGCCCCGGCCCCACCCACAAGATCAACCAAAAGCCTTTGGGGACACCCCACGGGCCGACCGCCGCTAGGGCCACTCCGTGACCCAGCACCACGCCGCAGCCCCCGCACTCCGAACCGGCCGACCGCCAGCGTGATACCACTGACACACCGCCGGGTCGGCTTCGGGGGAAACCCGGCCCCGCGTGAAGAGGACGGCAAGAGCGCCCGGCATACCGCTCATCCCGGCGCTCTTGCCCGTCCCGGGCCCACCACAGCAGCATCTTTCGTGCCGATCTCGTCAGCGGCGTTACGGCACCGATCACACCGGACCAAGCAGAGCCGGGCCTCCGGCCCTTAAGCCTGCCCGCAGGACGCCCGGCGCTCACCGATACCGCACCGCCCAGCCGCCGTGATCCTGTGACCCCCCGATGCCAGCACCCGATCCGCATCATCGCCGCAGCCGGACAACAAGAGAGGGCCGTCACGGCGCAGCGCACCCGGCCCCCTCCCGGCGACAGCCGCCCGACCGTGCAACCGTCGAGACCGGTCAGCAACCGCCGCAGGCGCAGCGCTCCACCTCACGACGCGCACCCTACCCCCAGCCCTACCCGCCGAACGCCCCCGCGACCCACCACGCCTCACCCCCCGGCCCGCCGCCTGCCTCTCTCATTGCCGAATTGTTCTTAAATAGATCTAGGGGCGGCGCAC
>NZ_JBHYJD010000057.1:0-61867 GCF_042740555.1 Nonomuraea sp. NPDC059007
GAGCCGGGCAGCCCCCGACGTGTCCGAGGTTGTCGGGGGCTGCCCGGCTCGGCCGGGGGTGTCGGGATTCCCCGGGGGTGGCGGCCTGGGCGAGGGTGGAGGCTGGGGTGGGGGTGCAGAGTTATGGGTGGCAGGGGTCGGGGGTGAGGAGGAGGCTGGAGTCGTTGGCGGTGACGTCGGCGGTGTAGGTGTTGCCGTTGCCGTACGGCAGGACGCGGACCCGGCTGCGGAACAGGATGTCGATGCCCGGCGGGCGCCAGAAGACCACGTACGAGCGGGCGGTCCAGTCCGTGACGGTCAGCGGGACGCTCCGCGCGGGGGAACCGCTTGTCCATGTGCAGGTCAGGCGGCCGGCCCCGGCGCCGTCGCCGGTGCCGAAGTGGCCGACGGAGACGATCCTGCCGAGGCCGCCCAGGGCGGTGACGGTGGCGGTGTGACCGTCGAACCATTGCGAGCCGGGGCCGGCGCCCCAACCGGCCCTGGTCTGGGCGACGTCCGGCCGTACGCGGTGCTTGGCTGCTGTGAGAGAGGCGTCCACGACGCCCTTGGCCGCGGTCAGGACGCCCGCGTCGTGCAGGGCGCAGCCGTGGTGGCCGTCGGCGAGGCTGGAGCAGGTGGTGATCCGGTTGCCGTCGGCGAGCGGGGAAAGGGCCCACCACGGCGGGGCGACCAGGTCGTTGAGGTTGGTGGCGCTGAAGAGCTGTAGCGGCACCGCCCTGGACAACTGCCCGGCCTCGCCGAACGAACGGCCGGCCCGCCAGTCGTAGGAGACGGGACTGCGGAAGCCGAACTGGTTCCATCGGGAGCAGACCTGGGAGAACGTCCAGTCGGGGCCGGGTGCGGCGACCTTGTTGCCGGCGACGGAGATGCCGCAGTAGTTGAGGATGTCCTCGGGCCAGACGCTGGCGCGGTCCTCTGGCCAGAAGCCGTAGAGCGGGGAGTCGATGGTCACGATGGGCGTGGAGGTGTTCGAGGTGTCGGCGGCCCAGCGGGTGGCGACAGTGCCGCCTTCGCTGAAGCCCACCAGCACCACGTTGGCGCCGGGGTGCTTGCGGCCGATCTCCCTGATCTGGCGGTCCAGGTGGGCGGAGGTGGCGCTCAGGGCGGGCCAGGTGTCGGCGCCGCCGTAGGTGAGGGGGGCGGCCTGGCCGTTCGGTCCGCGGTAGGAGTACGGGGACCAGTGCAGCCTGGCCCGGGTGGTGGTGTTGCAGCGCTTGGTGACGCTGTTGACCTCGGCCAGGTCGGTGCAGCCGAGCCGGTTGAGCAGGTCGCGGAAGGCGGCGGCCTCGGTGACCAGCTTGTAGGCACTCTCCTTGGGGGTGACGCCGAACGCCTCGATGCCGCGTAACAGAACCACGACGGTGTCGGCGGGCACAGCCACGGCCTTGGTGACGGTGTCCGGGGCGCCCTGGCTCGGGACGACGGTGAGCGTGGCCTGCCGTTCCGCGCTGTCGGGGTAGGTGTGGCGCACCACCGGGGTGGTGCTCTCCTCGTCGTACGCGCCGTCGTTGTCGAAGTCCCAGCGGTAACGGGCGGTGGCGCCGTCCGGCACGGTGCTGGCCGAGGCGTCGAACCTGATGTCGGTGCCCGACTCCTCCGGCGTGGTGGTGAAGTCGGCGTGCGCCTGGCCGCCGGGGTCGAGCCGGATGGGCCCGGCGGCGTAGCTGTCGCCGGCGCCGGTCGAGTTGTCCCGGTCCAGGACGACGACGAGGCTCTCGCTGCCCTGGCCGTCGCCCAGCACGACCGTGCTGCCGTCGGGGAAGAGCCGGCTCCACGGCAGCGCCAGCGTGAAGGAGGTCGAGCCGGAGCCGGAGGAGTTCGTGCTCAGCCCCACGCCGGGCACTCTGAGCGCGTTGTCGGGGTAGCAGCCCGGCGCCTCCTCCCATGCCTCGACGGTGAAGGTGCGCGAGGGGTAGAGGGTGTCGGTCACCTCGACGTCGACCTTGAGCGAGCCGCCGTCACGGGTGAGGGTGACGGTTCCGGCCTGCTCCTGGTGCGGGTGACCGTCACAGCCGATGCCACCGACCCGGTGGAGAGGCGCGGAGGCCAGGGCTGGGGCGGGGGCCGCCGAGGTGGTGGACGGCGAGGAACCCGAGGTCGGTGAGGAACCCGAGGTCGGTGAGGAGGTGATGGGTGGCGAGGCGGTTGCCGTCGGGGAAGAGGTCGTGGTCGGGGAGGTGCTGGGTGCCGGGGAGACGGTGGGTGCCGGGGAGACGGTGGGTGCCGGGGAGACGGTGGGCACGGGCGAGCCGGTCGGCGCCGGGGTGGTGATCAACCAGCTCAGTACCAGCACGACCGCCGGCAGGACGCGGGAGTCGCCGCTCTTGCGCCGCTTCCGCATCGGTTCACCACCTCCCCAGGATGCGCTCGATGATGTCGAAGGTGACGTCCACGAGGATGCCGAGGATCTTCTTGACGGCCTTGCGGACGAGGCGGGCGATGTCGTCCTCGTCCTTGCGCTTGATGGCCTTGTCGAGTTGCCGGCGGTATTCGGAGTCCTGTCTGCTGCGCTGGTTGACCGCGTACAGGATGTCGTCGTCGCTGATCGTCGCCATGGATCGGCGCTCCTCTCAGAGCTTCGGTGGCAGGGTCGGGTCGGACAGGTCGAGCAGCTTGCGGGCGCCGTCCCAGATGAGGAAGTTGCCGAGGCCGCGCATGGTGTCGACGGGCACTTCTGCCAGCCGTTCCGTCTCGCCGAGAAGACGGCGGAAGCGGGCGGTGGCGCCGGGGCCGAGCTTGTTGACCACGGCCACCATGAGCTGGGCCAGGTTGAAGCGGAACAGGGCCGAGCAGGCCAGTACGCGGTGGTTGTCGCGCAGCCGGGCGAACACCTCGGCCTCGGCCGGGAAGCGGCGCTGGTAGTTCTGGCACACCTCCGCGCTGACGTAGCCGCGGTAGCGGATGGTGTAGTCGTCGTAGCCGAGGCGGTCGTCGCTGTGGGCGAAGCCGCCGGGGTTGTAGGTGGTGGAGACCAGGGCGTGCGCCCACGGCCGGACGAACACTTCCTCGTAGTGCAGGGCCTTGGCGGCCAGCTTGTCGGCCAGCCGGGCGCCGGGGGCGAAGACGCCGCTGTCGCGGTGCAGGGCGAAGATCCAGGACGGCGGCGTGAGGATGTCCACCTTGGTCATCACGAACGTGAGCTTGTTGGCCAGGGCAGCGCCGTCTGTGCCGTCTGTGCCGCCTGTGCCGCCTGTGCCGCCTACGGCGGTCAGGAGGCGGCGCAGGCAGGACGCCTCGTAGGTGGTGGATCGGTTGTCGGAGTGGAGCGCCCAGATGACGACGTCACACCCGATGAGTTTCTCCCTATACATCGCCATATAATCGACGTCCGCGCCGACCGATTCCCCTATTCCCGGCATATCCCAAAAAGTAAGGGAATGGCCGGATTTCCCGGGAAGGTGAATGGCTTCCGGCTCCTTGGTTACCGGGCGGACGTCACCGGTCGGGAGGTCGGCACCGAACAGCACGTTGAGCAGCGAGGACTTACCCGCACCGGTCTGCCCCATGATGACCACAGAAAGCGGCTTAGCCGCCTCTTTTTCGTATTTATGCAGAACATCCGCTTTTATGCGCTCTAGTTGCTCGGCCGACAAATGCCTCGGCGGTGACATCAGCAAACACCCCCGCAATAGGTAGAAACTTCATCGATCGCCGTGTTTACTACTGTGCGGGCCGCTCATTGCAATGATCTTGCATTGATGGGTGGAGACGCTGTGACGTTTGAGATTCGGGTGCTCGGCCGTACTGAAGTGATCGTGGACGGGCGCCCGCAGCAAGTGCCGGGCAAGACCGCGAGACTCCTCACCCTGCTCATCGCGGCGGGAAGGTCCGTCTCGCGCGACATCCTCACCGACGCCCTGTGGGAGGAGGGCAAGGCGCCGCTCAGCGAGGGCATCGCGCCGCTGGTGTCCAGGTTCCGCCCGACCCTCGCGCGGGCCGGGCTCGTCATCAGCTCCAAGCGGGGCTCCAACGAGTACGTGCTCGACGGCGACGTGTCCGAGGTGGTCGACGCGCACCGCTTCGAGCGCGCGGTCAAGGAGGGCCTGCTCGGGCTCGGGGCCGGGGACGACGCGCGGGCGCTGGCCGTTCTGGCGAAGGCGGCCGGGGAGTGGCGCGGCCGGCCGTACGCGTCGTGGCGGGATGGTCTTCCCGAGGCCTGCGCGCGCCACGCGCGCAGGCTGGAACGGCTGCGCCTGGACCTCGTACGCAACCTCGCCCAGACCGCGCTGCGCCTGGCCCGCTACGACGAGGTCGCCGCGCTGCTGGCCGGGCCGGTGGGCGAGGGGCACGACGGCCTGGGCCCGATCTGGCTGCTGCGCTTCATGCGCACGCTGCGCGACGAGGGCGCGGCGGCGGCCGAAAGCCTCCTGGAGGAACGGCACCCGCGCGACGAGGCCGTCGACCGGGCGTTCTCCCTGTTGCTGCTGCACGAGCACGGCGTGGACGTGCACCGGCCGCCGGACGGCACGCGCGCGCGGACGCGGGCGCCCGAGGTGCCCGGCGAACTGGTCGGCAGGCAGGAACATCTCGCCGCCCTGCTCGCGCTGCGCACCGGCCTGCCGGGGCTGCTGGCGGTGCGGGGCGTGCCGGGCGCGGGCAAGAGCAGACTGCTGGCCGAGCTGACCGCGCGCACGGCGGCCAGCCGTCCGCGCACGGTGGTGGTGAGCTGCCAGGACAGCGGCGAGCTGCAGCCGTGGCGCTCGCTGGCCGGCATGGTGTACGCGCGCCTCCAGCGCGACCTGGGCACGGGCGACAACCCGCTGGCCCCCGCCGACCACCGCACGCTCGTCGACTTCATCTCGGCCATGCCCGGCTCCCCCGCGCCCGCGGTCCTGGAGGACTTCCGGCAGCGCCTGCTGTCGTTGCTGGCCGGCCTGCTGCGCTGGGCGGCCAGGGGCGGCGGGCTGATCGTCGCCTTCGACAACGCGGAGCTGCTCAGCCGCGCGGCCTGCGACCTGCTGGTCGAGGTACGCCGCGGGCTCGGCGAGGCGGCCGTGGGCTTCGTACTGGCCGGGCGGCCGGAGGGACCGTGGCGCGAGGCCCCGGCGTCGCCGGTGACCGTGGGTCCGCTGGGCCCGCTCGACGTGGCCGCGTGGCTGGCCGCCGTGTGGGGGCGCGAGCCGTCCGAGCGGGAGGTGGCCGAGGCGTTCCGGCTGACGGGCGGGCTGCCGCAGCGGTTGTGCGAGGTACGCGACTCCGAGGGCGAGCTGTCGGTCCTGCCCGGCTTCGGCCGGCGGCCGGGCCCGCTGCTGCCGTGGCTGGCGGCGGCGGCGATCACCTGCGGAGGAGGCGAGATCGACACCGCGCTGGTCGCCGCGGTGCTCGGGCTGGAACCGGCCGAAGCCGACAGGCAGCAGGCCGAGGCCGTCACGCAGCGCGCGGTGGAGGCGCACAGCGGCGTGCGCTTCCGTTACGAGCTGTGGCGCGAGGAGGTCCTGGCCACGCTGGAGGAGGACCCGGCCCTGGCCAGGCGGCTGCACAAGCGGGCGTTCGAGGTGCTCGGTGAGCACCTGCGCACGGCCGAGCGGGTGACCGCCGACCTTCCCGTGCGCATGGCCGTGCACGCCCGCGCCGCCCGCCCCGACGTGCCCGACGAGCAGGTCGCCACCGCCTGCCTGACCGCCGCGCGCGCCGAGCTCGCCGCCTTCGGCGTCGGCTCCGCGCGTTCCTGGGCCGAGTACGGCATGCGTCTGCCCAGCGGCCCGGTGACCAGGTTCGGCCTGCTCATGACGCTGGGCGACGTCCGCAACGCCCAGGGCGACATGCACACGGCCGGCGTGCACTACCGCGACGCCCACGACACGGCGGCGGAGCTGCCGAGGCTGCGCGCGAGCGCCGCGGTCCAGCTGGCCAGGCGCTGGACGGACCCCGGGCAGGTCGACGAGCAGCTGTTGCGCCTGCTGCAGGACGCGCTTGAGGCGCTGGCCGACGACGACGAAGAGGAGGCCGCCGACCTGCGTTCCCAGCTCAGCGCGCACCTGGCGCACAAGGCGACGATGGCGGTCGGCCCCGGTACGGTCGCCGGGGAGTGGCTGGACGGACCGGAGCTGGCCCGCCGTACGCTGGCCGGGTTGCGCCCCGGCTGCCCGCCCGAGGTGCGCTGCGAGGTGCTCAACGAGTGCCGCTGGGGCCTGTACGACTTCGCGCCGCCCGCCGAGTTGCTGGGCATCTCCAAGTCCCTGCACGACGCGGGCATCCGCGCGGGCTCGGCCTACTTCCACAGCGAGGCCCTGGTGGCGCTGGCCATCGACCAGATGCGGCTCGGCGCGCTGCAGCCCGCCGCCGCCCTGGTGGAACGGCACCGCAGCCAGATCGCCGACCATCCGCGCGTCCTGGGCGAGTGGCTGCAGACCGCCCTCGACACGCTGATGGACCTGTGGCGCGGCCGGTTCGACGAGGCAGCGGCCCGGTTGTTCGGCGAGGCGGAGCGCTCGGTCAAGGAGCTGGAGGAGGCCCGGGTACTGCCCGCCGGCACGCTGCGCCAGACCTGGGACGGCCAGGTCTACTGGCTGCTGCGCGAGCGCGGCGAGCTGGAGGTGCTGCTGCGCTCCGACCTGGCCGGCCGGGTGGAGCAGCACGGCTACTTCCCGATCTGGCGGGCCGCGCTGGTGCTGGCGCACGCCGAGACCGGCCGGTACGGCGAGGCGATGGACGGGTTCACCGAGCTGGCCGACGACACCCGGGGCTTCGCGGCGTTCCCGCCGCACGGCTGGCGGGTGCCGACGCTGAGCCTGCTGGCCGAGTCGTGCGGGAATCTGCACGAGGCCGGCGCGGGCGGGAGTGAGCTGACGGCGCTGGCCGCGCGGGTGTCGGAGCTGTTCACCCCGCACGAGCGGGAGGTCGCGCTGGCCGGGTGGCCGACGGTGCTGATGGGCCCGGCGGCCCGGTTCGGCGCGGTGGCGGCGATGGCCGCGGGCGATCGCGACCTGGCCCTGAGCCGGCTGCGGACGGCGCAGGAGTTCACCGGCGGCATGCGCCCGCAGCTGGCCAGGCTCCGCTACGACCAGGCCAGGGCGCTGGTGCTGGAGGGCCGCCCGGAGGAGGCGGCGCCCCTGGTGGAAAAGGTCCTGCAGACCGCGCTCCCCTGCGGCATGACCTCCCTGGCGACGCGGGCCCGAGCCCTGCTAGGCCCACCACCGGACTAGGGCCCTGCTCGGATAGTCGCCGAACCAAGGCGCTGGTCAGTCGCCGGGCACACTGACCTGGGGCACTCCGGTGCGCGGATGGGGGCGGATCTCGGCCGAGACCCGGTAGACCTCGGCCAGCAGGTCCTCGGTGAGGACGTCGGCGGGCGGGCCGTCGGCGACGAGCCGCCCGCCGTCCATCACGCAGATGCGCGCGCAGAAGGCGGCGGCCAGGTTGAGGTCGTGCAGCGCGACCACGGCGGTCACGCCCAGCCGCCGCACCAGCCGCAGGGCGTCGAGCTGGTGGCGCAGGTCGAGGTGGTTGGTCGGCTCGTCGAGGATCATCGTGCCCGGCTGCTGGGCGAGCGCGCGGGCGATGAGCACGCGCTGCTTCTCCCCGCCCGACAGCCGGTCGAAGGGCGCCTCGGCCAGGTCGGCGACGTCCAGCTCGGTCAGCGCGCCCCGCACGATGCTCCGGTCGGAGTCGTCGTCGCCCTCGAAGGGCCGCTTGTACGGCGTGCGCGCCATCGCCACCACGTCGTGCACGGTCAGCTCGAAGGAACCCGGCGACTCCTGCAGAACGGCGGCCAGCGTACGGGCCAGCCGCTTGGCCGGCATGCGCCAGATGTCGTGCCCGTCCAGGAGTACCCGCCCGGAGGTGGGCCGCATGGCGCGGTAGAAGGTCCGCAGGAGGGTGGACTTACCCGCCCCGTTCGGGCCCACGAGCGCGACGAGCTCCCCCGGCGCGGCGGCCAGGGTGACCTCGCTGACCAGGGCCCGCCCGTTCACCACGACGCTCACGCCTTCGGCGCGCAGCTCACCGGGGGTCATCGGGCCGCCTTTCTCCGCATGAGCCACAGGAAGAACGGCCCGCCCGTCACCGCGGTCAGGATGCCGATCGGGATCTCCTCGGGGGCGATGAGACTGCGGGCGGCGAGGTCGGCGGCGATCAGGAAGGCGGCGCCCATCAGCGCGGCGGCCGGCAGCGCCCGCCGGTGGTCGGCGCCGACCAGCAGCCTCACCACGTGCGGCATCATCAGCCCGACGAACCCGATCGCCCCGCTGACCGCGACGATCGCGCCGATCATCAGCGCCACGAGCACGAACATCGCGCCGCGGAAGCGGTGCACGTCCAGCCCGAGCGCGGCGGCGGCCTCCTCCCCCGCCAGCAGCAGGTTGAGCGGACGGCTGACGCCCAGCAGCACGGCGGTGCCGAGCAGCACCGCGGCCGCCGGGACCCAGAGCAGGTCCCAGGTGGTGCCGGCCAGGCCGCCCAGCATCCAGCGCAGCGCCGAGTCGGCCTTGTGCGGGTCGTTGGAGGTGACGATGAGGAAGCTGGCCACGGCCGACAGCACCTCGGCCGTGGCGACTCCGGCCAGCACCAGCCGGATCGTGGTCATCCGGCCGCCCGCCCTGGCCAGGCCGTACACGAGGAAGAGCGCGAGGAGGGCGCCGGCGAAGGCGGCCAGGGGCAGTGTCAGCGCGCCGAACACCGACAGGTTGAGCACCATCACGGAGACCGCGCCGACGGTGCCGCCGGAGGAGACGCCGAGCAGCATCGGGTCGGCCAGCGGGTTGCGCACCAGCGCCTGCAGGGCCATGCCGCAGACCGACAGCCCGGCGCCGACGACCGCGCAGAGCAGCACGCGCGGCAGCCGTACGTTCATGACGATCGTCTCGCGCACGGCCGGCCAGGTGGGCTCGCCCAGCGGCAGCCGGAGCCGGTGCAGCAGGATCGACCAGACCTCCCCGAACGGCAGCCCGACCGACCCGGCCGCGACGCCCGCCGTCGCGGCCAGCAGCAGTAGCGCGGCGAGCACCGCGAGGATCAGCGGGTACGGCGCACGCCGTACCGCCTGCGTCACTTGAACCGGTCCGGATGGATCTGCCGGGCGAGCGCCTCCACCCCGGCCGGCACCCGCACCCCGAGGACCGCCGACGACAGGGGCAGCACGGCGAATCGTTGCTTCTTGATCGCGGGCACGTCCTTGAGCGCCGGGCTGGCCAGCAGGAACTTCTTCTTGGCCTCGACCGTGGTCTGGCCGTAGTCGTAGATGACGATGATCTCGGGCGCGCGTTCGGCGACCTGCTCGAAGGAGACGTTTCCCCAGGCCTTGGGCAGGTCGGCGAAGAGGTTGGCGCCGCCGGCCAGCTTGATCATCTCGTTGCCGATCCCGGCGCCGCCCGCGGTGAAGGCGGTCTTGTCGCCGGAGTCGTAGACGAACACCTTGGCCGGCTCGACGTCGCCGAGCTTCTTCTTGACGCCGTCCAGGACGGTGCGCATGGCGGTGACCTGCCGCTCCGCGCGCTCGCCGACGCCGAAGACGCGGCCGATGGTACGGATCTCCTCCTCGGCCTGGGCCGCGGTGACCGGGCCGTTCGGGCACTCCTCGGAGTTGACGTGGGTGTCGATGCCGGACTTGGCCAGCACGTCCCGGCCGCGGCCCTCCTTGGCGTCGAAGGCGCTCTCGAAACCGCCGTAGACGAAGTCCGGCTCGGCCGAGAGCAGCGCCTCGAAGGAGGGGTACTCCTTGGCCAGTACCTTGATCCGGTCATATGCGGCCTTGTACTCGGGCAAGATCGCGTCATCGAGGTAAGCGGTGCCCGCCATCGACTTCTCCAGCCCGAGCGCGAGCATGATCTCGGTGGCGTGCTGGTTGAGCGCGACGGCCCGGCGGGGCGGCCGTTCGTAGGTGGTGCTGACGCCGCAGCTCACGACGGTGACGGGGAATCCGGCGGGGGCTCCGGCCGCCTGCTCGGCGGCGGGTGCGGGGGTGCTCGCACAGCCGGCCAGCAGGGCCGAGGCGACGAGCAGGGGTACGAGCGCGCGCGGGCTCGCGGGGAAGGACATGCCGTCCACCGTTCCTCTCATGGGGAGATCCGCCCCAAGGTCGTGAGGTGGCGACCGCGTGAGTCTCCTGGCTCTCGGGTCAACGCTCACCCCGGCCTTCCCGCCCGCGGGGGCAGTGGCTTCGTCGGGGCTCGCTCGCCGATCACAGTGGCGGGACCGCGCCGGGTTCACACCGGCTTCCTCGATCCGCCGTCGCCTATTTCGGGATCTATCGTGGCATATCCGGAGCGCTGCCCGCCCGGCCGTACGTCTTCATGATCTACTGACCTGCGGGAATGCCTAGGAGATATTCGGGGCAGCGTGCACGTCATGGGGGAAAATTCTAAGAAGTACGCTATTCGCGCGGCCGCGGCCGCCGCCGCGCTGTTCACGATCGCGGCCTGCGGTTCCGGGGGCGCCCAGAACACCGCCGGCCTCGCCGTCCAGAGTCCTGCCACACCGCCGGCCGATCCCAGCGACATGGGCTCGCCGGGCGCCGGTACCGGTGCCGACGACATCAAGAAGGCGGGCGAGGCCGCGCTGGCCTCCGTCGAAGGTACGGTCACCGGCCTGGACTCCGACAACGGCGTGTGGAAGGTCACCGTCATCGGCGCGGACGGCGCCGAGAGCAAGGTCCGGGTCGACGCGATGACCTGGAAGGTCGTCGGCACGCCGTCCGCGGAGGCCGACGACGACGCGGAGAAGGCCAAGCACAAGGCGCGTGCCGAGGCGGCCAAGACCAGCTACTCCGACGCCGCGGAGAAGGTCGCCGGCGAGTACCCGGACGGCAAGATCACCGAGCTGTCCCTGGACAGGGACAACGGCACGGTGGTCTGGGAGGCCGACGTGACCGCCGCCGACGGCACCAAGGCGAAGGTCAAGGTCAACGCGGACGACGGCAGCGTGGTCTCGCCGTCGGCCGAGCCGGAATCGACCGGCTGACCGGCCTGAGGGATGGAGAGGCGGCGTGGCGGCGCTACCCGGCCAGCGCCCGTCGCGCGTAAGCGCGCACGTCGGCGTCCGGATCGCCCAGCGCCGCCTCCAGCGCCGCGCCCGCTGCCGCCGTGCCGGCCCAGCGGGTCAGCGCCAGCACGGCCGCCTTGCGCACGTCGAGGTTCTCGTCCGACAGCGCCGCCACGAGCGGCGGCAGCGCGCTGGCGCGGTCGGCGGCGGCGAGCGCGCGGGCCGCGCCCACCCGCACCTGCCACCGCGGGTCGTCCATCGCCTGTACGGCCGCCGCCACCAGCGGCCCGCCCGCACCGGCCGACGACTCCAGGGCGGCGGCCCTGACCAGCGGGTCGGCGTCGGCGGCCAGCGTCTCCAGCACGGGCGCGGGCTTGCCGATGATGCCGAGCCCCTTGGCCACCCAGACCCGTACCTCCCGCGACGGGTCACCGGCGGCGGCTGCCACCATGTCGGGCTCGTCCAGCGAGACCAGGCCGCGGATGGCCTCGATGCGCACCCGGTGGTCGGCGTCGGCGGTCGCGGCGGCGAAGACGTCTCTGCCGCCCAGGCGCAGCGCGCGCAGCAGGTCCAGGGCGGTGGCGCGGACGAGCGCGTCGCCGCCGGCCAGCGCCGCGTCCAGGGCGAGAGGCGGGCGGAGCACCTCGGCGAGCTCGCGCAGGCCGGTGGCGGCGGCCCGGCGCACCGTGCCGTGCTCGTCGGCGAGGGCGGCGACCAGGGCGGGGCCGGCGCCGTCGGGGACGGTCTCGGTGAGGGTGGCGATCGCGGCCCTGCGCACCTTGGGGTCGGGGTCGGCCAGGTAGGGGGCGAGCTGCTCGGTGGTGGGATGTTGCTCGGCCAGGCGATGCAGTTCGAGTATGCGCGGGGAGCGGCGGCCCACGCCGGTGCGCCCGGTGGTGACGGGGGCGGCCCGCCGTACCGGGGCGGAGGTGTGGGCGGCCAGGACTGCGGGGGCGGCGGCGGTCGGCGCGAACTCCTCGACCGGGACGAGGTAGGGCTCGACCGGGCGCTTGAGGAACTCCATCGCGCCGTCGGCGCGCTTGCGCAGGTTCAGGTGGAACAACCACGCGGCGTCGTCGCGGGCGGGCAGGTCGGCGCGGTCGTGGTAGAGGCCCCAGCGGCTCTCGGTGCGGGTGAGGGAGGCGCGGGCGGCCATCTCGGCGCAGTCGCGGATGAAGTCCACCTCGGCGCAGCGCATCAGCTCGTGCGGGGTGCGGGCGCCCATCGCGGCGATCTCCTCGCGCATGCGCTCGAACGACTCCAGCGCGAGGTCCAGCTTGGCGGCGGTCTTGGGCGGGGCGACGTAGTCGTTGACGAAGCGGCGCAGCTTGTACTCGACCTGTTGCTGGGGCGGTCCGTCCGGGTTGCGCAGCGGGCGGTAGACCAGTTCGTGGGCGGCGCTCACCTGGTCGAGCGGCAAGGTCGCCGGTACGGGCGTGGCCGCGGCGGCGGCGTGGGCTCCGGCCAGGTCGCCGAAGACGAAGGCGCCGATCATGTAGTTGTGGGGGACGCAGGCCAGGTCGCCCGCCGCGTACAGGCCGGGCACGGTGGTCCGGCCGTGCTCGTCCACCCAGACGCCGGAGGCGGAGTGGCCGCCGCACAGGCCGATCTCGGAGATGTGCATCTCGACGTCGTGGGTGCGGTAGTCGTGCCCGCGCCCGGCGTGGAAGGTGCCCCTGGTCGGCCGCTCGGTCGAGTGCAGGATCGTCTCCACCGCGCTGATCGTCTCGTCCGGCAGGTGGGTCAGCTTCAGGTAGATGGGGCCGCGGGCCGAGGCGATCTCGGCCGCCACCTCCGCCATCATCTGGCCCGACCAGTAGTCGGAGTCGACGAAGCGCTCACCCCTGTTGTTGACCTGGTAACCGCCGAACGGGTTGGCCACGTACGCGCAGGCGGGCCCGTTGTAGTCCTTGATCAGCGGGTTGATCTGGAAGCACTCGATGCCGCTGAGCTCGGCCCCGGCGTGGTAGGCCATCGCGTAGCCGTCACCGGCGTTGGTGGGGTTCTCGTAGGTGCCGTACAGGTAGCCGCTGGCCGGCAGGCCGAGGCGGCCGCAGGCGCCGGTGGCCAGGATCACCGCGCCCGCCCTGACCGTGACGAAGGCGCCGGAGCGGGTGTCGAATCCGGCGATTCCCACCGCCCGGCCGGCTTCGACCAGGACCCTCACGGGCATGACGCGGTTCTCGATGCGAACCTTGTCCCGGATGTCGCGCCTGCGCAGCACCCGGTAGAGGACCTTCTTGACGTCCTTGCCCTCCGGCATCGGCAGGACGTAGCTGCCCGAGCGGTGCACGCGCCGCACGGCGTACTCGCCGTACTCGTCCTTCTCGAACTTCACGCCGTAGCCTTCCAGGCGGCGGACCATCTCGTGGCCGCGCGTGGCCGTCTGGTAGATCGTCTTCTGGTTGACGATGCCGTCGTTGGCTCGGGTGATCTCGGCGACGTAGTCCTCGGGGGTGGCCTTGCCGGGGATGACCGCGTTGTTGACGCCGTCCATGCCCATGGCCAGGGCGCCGCTGTGCCGTACGTGGGCCTTCTCCAGGAGCAGGACGCGGGCGCCGCGCTCGGCCGCGGTGATCGCGGCCATCGTGCCGGCGGTGCCGCCGCCGACGACGAGCACCTCGCACTCCAGCTCCAGGCGCTGGCTCAGCTCGGGGATCTCCATCTACAGCTCCTTCAGCACGCGGGCGCGCAGGTCGTCTTCTCGGGTGACCTCTTCTCGGGTGATCTCGATCACCGTGCGCAGCGCGCCGCCGCCGATCACCGCGACGCGGTCGCCGAGCAGCAGCGCCTCGTCCACGTCGTGGGTGACGAACACGACGGTGGCGCGGGTCTCACGCAGCACTCCGAGCAGGAGCCGCTGCATCTCGGCGCGGGTCTGCGCGTCCAGCGCGCCGAAGGGCTCGTCCATGAGTACGGCCCGCGGCGCCCCGGCCAGCGCGCGGGCGAGCTGCACCCGCTGCCGCATGCCGCCGGACAGCTCGCGGGGCAGCAGGTCCGCCGACCCGGTGAGGCCCACGCGATCCAGCCAGGACGCCGCCGCGGCCCGGCGCTCGGCCCGCGGCACCTTCCTGAGCGCGAGCGGCAGTTCCACGTTGCGCCGCACGGTCCGCCAGGGCAGCAGGCCGTCGTCCTGGAAGACCATGGCGCGATCGGCGGAGGTGGCGGACACCACGACGCCGTCGGCCAGGACCCGGCCCGCGGCGGGCGCAAGCAGCCCGGCCAGGGCGCGCAGCAGCGTGGACTTGCCCGACCCCGACGCGCCCGCCACGGCCAGCACCTCCCCCGGCCGGATCGCCAGGTCCAGCTCGCGCAGCACCGGCGCGCGGCCGTAGCCGAGGGTGAGCGCTTCGACGGCGAAGGCCAGCCCGCGCACGGCGGGGGGCCGCTCGGTCAGCGTGGTCACGCGACGCTCCCTTCTCCGCGCGGCAGCCAGCGGGTGAGCCGGCGCCCGGCCAGCTCGACGGCGGCGGAGGTGAGCCAGCCGAGCAGGCCGATGGTGGCCATGCCGACGATCACGGCGGGGTAGTCGACCAGCGTGTAGGAGTTCCAGGTGCGGTAGCCGACCCCGAACGCGCCGGAGATCATCTCCGCGGAGATCACGCAGATCCAGGCCACGCCCATGCCGACCGACAGCCCGCCGAACACGCCGGGCAGGATGCCGGGCAGCACGACGTGCCACAGCACGTGGCGGCGACCGGCGCCGAGCGTCCTGACCGCGTCCTCCCAGAGCGTCGGCAGCGCGCGTACGGCGTGCCGCGTGCTCACCATGATCGGGAAGAAGGCGGCGGCGAAGGTGATGAAGACGATGCCCTGCTCGTCGGCGGGGAACAGCAGGATCGCGATCGGCACCAGCGCGATGGCCGGGATCGGCCGCACCACCTCCAGCAGCGGCAGCAGCACCGGCCCCGCCCGGCGCGAACGGGTGACCAGCACGCCCGCCGCGACCCCGGCCACGGCGGCGATGGCGAAGCCGGTGAGGATGCGCAGCAGGCTCTGCAGCAGGTCGAGGTAGTACAGGGAGGTGGTCAGCTCGGCGGCGAAGCGCACCGCGACCTCGTCCAGCGACGGCAGCCGGTCGAAGCGCAGCCACAGGCGGGCGTCGGTGACGGTGAGCGCCTGCCAGAGCGCGGCGGCGGCCAGCAGCGAGCCGATCCTGGCGGCCTGTCTCATCGCGCCGCCTCTTTCTCCAGGGCTTCGGCGTAGGTGACGGGCTTGGCGCCCGGGTGCGCCGCGCGGTAGGCGTCGGCGCCGTCGCGGGTGGTGAAGGGCAGGTAGGAGTCCTTCTCCCGGAGCCAGACCGCCTTGTCGGCGAACCAGCGGGTGCCGGTGGCGGCGTCGGGCACGTACGCGGCGCGGACCTTTCCCGCTCCCGCGGCGGCGATCTGGCGCAGCAGGCAGGTGGGGGTGGCGGCGGGCTGGGTGCCGCCCGCCGCCAGCCAGAGTTCCGCGGCGGTACGCGGGTCGGCCACCGGGACGCCGCAGGCCGGGTCGGTGCCGGTGATCTTCGCCGGGTTGGCGGTCGAGGCGGTGTCGGCGTCGTAGGCGGGGCCGTACGCCTTGCGGAGGTAGGAGTCGTTGACGAAGCGGGAGAGGTCCACGCCCGCGAGGTCCTGGCTGATGCGCTTGAGGTAGGGGATGTCGTGCTGGTGGGCGGCCTTCAGCTGCGGCTTGAGCGTGACGTCGAACGTCGCGATGCCGCCGGGCCCGTTGTACAGGTAGACCACCTCGGGCGGCAGCCCGGTCGCCTTCGCCACCAGCTCCGCCGCGCGCAGCGGATTCTCGTGCAGGTAGCGGGTGGCGTCCAGCTGCGCCTTCAGGAAGGCGTCCACGACCTGCGGATTCTCCTTCGCGTACGGCTCGCGGACCACCACCCCGTGGAAGGTCGGCACCCCCAGGGCGGAGCCGTCGTAGATCAGCTTGGCCTTGTCCTGGAAGACCAGCAGCCCCGGCCAGGCCACGAACTGCGCGTACGCCCGCACGCCGCCGGCCTCCAGTTGCGAGGCGCCGACCGGTGGCTGGTGGTTGACCACCTCGACGTCGGCCGCCGGATCGAGCCCGGCCTTCTCCAGCGCCTGGACCAGCGTGCCGTGCCCGGCCGAGCCCACGCTGGCCGAGACCTTGGCGCCCTTGAGCCCGGCGAGGGTGGTGACCTTCGAGGCGGGCGGGACGACCACCATGTTGAGGCCGCCGCGCAGGTTGTAGCCGGTGATCGAGACCAGCTCGGTGTTCTTGGCGCGGGCGGCGTTGATCAGCAGCGGGTAGTCGCCCATCGAGCCGATGTCGATCTTCCCGGCGACCATCTTGGCGGTGATCGGGGCGCCGGTGTCGTGGTCCTGCCACTCGACGGCGTACCCGCCGCCCAGGCGCTTTTCCAGGTAGCCGAGCTCGCGCAGCAGGGTTCCCGCGGTCACGGTGTTGATGGTCTTGGACTGGTAGCCGACGACCAGCTTCTTCTTGCCGGGGGCGGCGGCCGTACCGGAGAGTGAACAGCCGGCGAGCGCCAGCAGGAGGGCGGCGGCGAGGACCACGCGCATGGCTCGTCCTTTCAGCTCAGCGCAGCAGGTAGGGGATGTCGATGGTGACGGCGTCGACGGGGCAGCGGGCCGCGCACGGGCCGCAGTACCAGCACTCGTCGACGTGCATGTACGCCTTGCCCGTCTCGTCGCTGATCGCGAGCGAGTCGAGCGGGCAGGCCTCCACGCAGAGCGTGCAGCCGTCGATGCAGAGGGACTCGTCGATGGTGACGGGCACCTCGACCCGCTGGGTGATCAGAGCCATGGCTACTCCCGGTTCAGGTGGCCGCGCATGGTCAGCCGGTCGCCCCTGAAGCGGATGAACTCCAGGTCGACCGGGCGGCCGTCGGACAGGTGGGTGAGCCGCTCCACCATGAGCAGCGCGGCGCCGCGCGGCGCTTCGAGCGCGGCGGCGGTGTGGGCGTCGGCGTTGACCGCCTCCAGGCTGAGCTCGGCCGTGCCGAGCGGCTGCCCGGCGATGGCTTCGAGCAGGACGAAGATGTCGTTGTGGGCCAGGTCGGCGTCGAAGAGCGGCTCCCCGACCTCGCGCACCAGGTACGTGAGGTCGGGGGAGAGCGGCACGCCGTTGAGCCGCCGGAGCCGTTCGAGGTAGACGACCTCCTCGCCCGGCGGTACCCGCAGCCGCCGGCTGACCGCGGCCGGGGGCTCGATGAAGGTCATGGTCCGGACGAGGTTGACCACCTCGCCGTGTTCGTGGAGGGTCTCGGCGAGGCCGAGCAGCCGGTGCAGCCCGTGGGGATACTTCTCCGCCGCCACCGTGGTGCCCACGCCCGGGCACCGCTCGACCAGCCCTTCCTCCCGCAGGAGATCGAGCGCGGCCCTGACGGTGTTGCGCGAGATCCGGAAGTCGCGCGCCAGCGCCGCCTCCCGGGGCAGCCGGCCACGCCCGAACTGCCCGTCCACGATCTGCCCGCGCAGCAGATCGGCCACGGCGAGATTGCGCCACCAGCCCACCCACCCCACCAGCACAACCAGTCAAGATCCGCCACCTACCCGCGGAGCCAGACCCCTTTGCCGCGGAGTGCGCGATCCACGGTGACGACGGCACGGACAGCCGCACCCCGCGCGGAACAACGGGCCCCTACGCGCGACCCGCGCAACATCTAGGAGGTGCGGGCGGGGAGGCGTGAGGGGTCGGGCGGGGCGGGGAGCTTCTGGCGGCGTGGGCACGTCAGCCGCACGGTCGCCCATACTCCGACGACCGTCAGCGTTGCGTAGAACAACACAATCCAGGCGATCATTGTCCTGACTCCCTTGACCGGGTTTCTCGAAGGATTCTTAACAATAGGAACGCGGCAAACAACCTAAAAAGGGCAAAGGATCTGGCTGCCAGCTGGGCTTCAGATTCGCGGAGTACCGTCCGGCGGCATGACATGGCAGCGCAGGTTCAACAAGGCGCTGGCCAGGTACACGGGATACCAACTCAAGCGCCCGGAAAAGGGGGGAACCCGTCCCGCTGAGCTCGGGACCGTCCGGCCGCCCGCCCATCCCGGCACCGATCGGCTGCTCGTCGCGCCGGTCTTCGTGATCTGCCCGGTGCGCTCCGGCTCGACGCTGCTGCGGGCGATGCTCAACGCGCACTCCCAGTTGCACGCCCCGCACGAGCTGCACATCCGCCGCCTGACCGTCGGATTCGGGACGAAGCTCGCGCAGCACGCCATGACCGAGCTCGGGCACAACCGCGCCGATCTGGAACACCTGCTGTGGGACCGGGTGCTCCATCGCGAGCTGGTGCGCAGCGGCAAGCCGTACCTGGTGGACAAGACGCCCGCCAACGCCTTCGCCTACCGGCGGCTCGCCACCTGCTGGCCGGACGCGCGGTTCGTGTTCCTGGTGCGGCATCCGGCCGCGATCGCCGCCTCCTGGTACGAGGCCGCGCCCGAGCGGCGTACCCGCGAGGAGGCGGCGGCCGACGCGCTGCGCTACATGAACGCGGTCCAGCGCGCGAGGCAGGCCCTGCCGGGACCGACCGTCCGCTACGAGGATCTCACCGCCGCCCCCGAGCGTGCCACCCGCGCCGTCTGCGACTTCCTCGGCCTCGCGTGGGAGCCCGGCATGATCGAGTACGGCCGGCCAGACGTGATCCGCAAGGGCCTCGGCGACTGGACGGACAAGATCGCCTCCGGTGTCGTGCAGCCCGCGCGCGAGGCCCCGGCCGGCACCCCGGAGATCCTCCGGCCCATCTGCGAGGCATGGGGATACACACCATGAGAGTCCGATACCTGCTCCTGCACGCCTACGGCATGGGCGGCACCGTGCGCACCGTCCTCGGCCAGGCCGGGGCGCTGGCCCGCCTCGGGCACGAGGTGGAGGTCGTCAGCGTGGTACGCCGCCGCGACGAGCCGCACTTCCCCTTCGAGCCGCGCCTGCGCGTGTCCACGCTGGTCGACCAGCGTGCCGGGATCGCCGCCGACTCCACGGCGCGCAAGGCGTGGCGGCGCGTGCGCGGCAAGATCGTGCCGCTCGGCGAGTTCGCCGCCGACTATTTCACCGAACGTGTGGAACGCTCCGTCATCGACTACGTGGCCGGTGTGCGCGGCGGCGTCCTGGTCACCACCCGGCCCGCGCTGAGCCTGATCGCCGCGCGCCGGGGTTCGCGCCGGGTGGTCCGCGTGGCGCAGGAGCACATGCCGCTGTCGGCCTACCGTGAGCCCGTGCGCGCGCAGATCCTGCGCCACTACGGCAAGCTCGACGCCGTGGCCGTCCTGACCGCAGCCAGCCGGGACGAGTACCGCACCGCCCTGCCCGCCACCCCCGTCGTCCGCATCCCCAACGCCGTGCACACCGCCGACACCGCCGCCGCCACGCAGAACAACCCCGTGGTGATCGCGGCCGGCCGCCTGGTCCACCAGAAGGGCTTCGACCTGCTCATCCCCGCCTTCGCCCAGGTGTCGGCCAGGCATCCCGAGTGGAGACTCCGCATCTACGGCACCGGCCCCAAACACCCCCAGCTGACCGCCCTCATCCGCGACCACGGCCTCCAGGCCAAGGCCCGCCTGATGGGCCGCACCCAGAACCTGGACGCCAAGCTCGCCGGCGCCTCCGTCTTCGCCCTGAGCTCCCGCTTCGAGGGCCTGCCCATGGTCATGATCGAGGCCATGACCCACGCGCTGCCGATCGTCGCCTTCGACTGCCCGACTGGCCCGGCCGACGTGCTGACCGACGGCCGCGACGGCCTCATCATCGCCCCCGGGGACGTCGGCGCCTTCGCCGCCGCCCTCGACCGCCTCATGTCCGACCGCGCCGAACGCCTCCGGATGGGGGCGGCGGCGGCGAATACCGCGGGCGGATACGCGATCGAGGTGGTGATGCCGATGTGGGAGGACTTCTTCGGCGAACTGCTGAGCGGCGAGCGGATCACCGACAGCTACTGGCCCTGACGCTCGCGGTAGCTCGCCACCGCAGTCCGGACGAACGAGCGGATGAGCGGGTTGGTGTCACCCTCGTTCCACGCCACCACCACCGGGCTGGGCGCCATGTCGATCAGCGGCACCACGGCCAGTTCCGCGGGCGGGTGGTGGCCGAGCGGGGTCAGCCCGACCGTCCCGTTCCAGAGCACGGCCTGCACACACTCCTGTACGGCCCGCACCACCGGCCCCTCCCTGGCCAGCCCCCCGTTCCAGTACGCCTGCCAGATCGGGTCGGTCCCGTCGGGGAACTGGAACCAGCGCCGGTCGGCCAGGTCGGCCAGGGTCAGGTGGTCGCGGCCGGCCAGCGGGTCGTCGGCGCGCAGCACCGCGCCCACCGGGTCGGCGCGTAGCTGGTGCACGGTCAGGCCGCTCTCGTCGAACGGCCCGCGGGTCAGCGCCACGTCGACCAGTCCGGCGCGCAGCCCGCAGGTCGGATCGGTCAGGTCGGTGTCGCGGATGCGGACCTCGACACCGGGGTGCGACCGGCGGTACTCGGTGGCCAGCCGCGTCGCGCCCCGGTCGGCGCTGTCGCTCAGGAAGCCGACGGTGATCGACGATGCCCCCGCGGCCACGGCGACGCGGGCGCGTACCCGGTCGGCCTGGTCGAGGAGGGTGCGCGCGTCGTCCAGCAGCGCCGCGCCGGCGGCGGTGAGAGTGACGCCCGCGGCGGAACGGCGCAGCAGGGTGGCGCCCAGGTCCGACTCCAGCCGCCTGATGGCCCGGCTCAGCGGCGGCTGGCTCATGTGCAACCGGGCGGCGGCCCGGCCGAAGTGGAGTTCTTCGGCGACCGCCACGAAGTAGCGCAGCGTGCGTAGCTCCATGACCCGCGACGATACCCGCACGGTATCGGCGCCACCCAGACGGACTTGGACGGCGCGGCCGGCGCGGTGCTGCACTGGACGTGATCAGTCCCCTATGTCAAGGAGAGCGCCGCATGTCCGAATACTCCTTTCCCGATCCCGTCGTGGACGTCACGGACGTTCAGGAAGTGGGCCGCGACCTCGTGGTGATCCCCAACCGGGACGTGGAACTGGTGCCGAACATCGGCGTGATCGGCGGCACGCAGGCGGTCCTGGTCGTCGAGACCGGCCTGGGCCCGCGCAACGCCGGGAAGGTGCTCGCGTTCGCCGCCGAGTACGCGAAGGGCCGCCGCCTGTACCTGACCACCACCCATTTCCATCCCGAGCACGCGTTCGGCGCGAGCGTGTTCGGCGAGGAGGCGACCTATCTCGTGAACGCGGCGCAGGCCGGCGACCTGGCCGCCAAGGGCGCCGGATATCTCGCCATGTTCGGTGGCTTGGGAGAGCCGGTCGCCCGCGAACTGGAGGGCGCCCGGGTCCCCGCGCCGGACGTCACCTACGACGGCTCCTACGAACTCGACCTCGGCGGCCGGGTCGTGCACCTGCGGCCCACCGGGCGCGCGCACACCAAGGGCGACCAGGTGATCACCGTCCCCGACGCCGGCGTGATGTTCACCGGCGATCTGGCGGAGGCCGGGCAGTTCGCCATCTTCCCGTGGTTTCCCCCGCACGACACGGACGTCTCGGGCGTGCGCTGGATCGAGGTCATGGAGCGGCTGTCCGGGGAGCGGCCCCGGGTGGTGGTGCCGGGCCACGGCGACGTCGGCGACGCGCGCCTGCTGGCCGAGGTCCGGGACTACCTCAAGGAACTGCGCGAGGAGACCTGGAGGCGCAGAGACTCGGCCATGCCCGAGGAGACGATCGCACGCGAGGTCACCGCCCTCCTGGTGGAACGGCATCCCGAGTGGCGGATGCGGGAGTGGATCGAACGCGGGGTCGGCTGCCTGTGCGCCGAGCACCCGAGCCCGATCTAGGGTCTTGAAGTGCTATGTGCAATGTGCAATGTTATACAGCAGTCTTCGGGGACAGGCACAGGCAACGGAGTGATCATGAAATCGATGCCGAAGAAGCTCGGCCTGCTGGCCGTCGCGGCCCTCTTATGCGCCGCCTGCGGAGGCGTCAAGCAGGTGAGCGGCGGCCCGCCCGCCGAAGAGGGCGGCACGAAGGGCGGAACGCTCACCGTCCTCGCGATCAGCGACTTCGGGCACCTGGATCCCGCGCGGAACTGGACCATGCCGGACATGATGTTCGGCACCCGCCTGATCTATCGCACGCTGACCACGTACAAGGCGGGCAGCTCGGAGATCGTTCCCGACCTCGCCACCGACCTGGGCACCTCCGCCGACGGCGGCACGACCTGGAAGTTCACGCTCAAGGACGGCCTCAAGTACGAGGACGGCACGCCGATCAAGGCCGCCGACATCAAGTACAACGTCGAGCGCTCGATGTCCCCCGACATCAGCAGCGGGCCGGACTACGCGCAGAAGCTGCTCGTCGGCGGCACGGACTACAAGGGCCCCTACGACGGCAAGAGCCTCGACTCCGTCGAGACGCCCGACGACAAGACGATCATCTTCAAGCTCAGGCGCCCGGCGGGCGAGTTCCCGTACACGGTCACGCTGACCACCTTCTCTCCGGTGCCGCCGGCCAAGGACACCAAGGTCGAGTACGACAACCGCCCGTTCTCCTCCGGCCCGTACAAGATCGAGAAGTATGACCGCGGCAAGGAGCTCGTCCTGGTGCGCAACGAGCACTGGGACCCCAGGACCGACACGGTACGGCTCGCGTTACCCGACCGGATCCACGTCAAGCAGGGCCAGGACAAGGACACCATCACCGACCGCCTGATCGCCGCGTCGGGCGAGGACGCCACCGCCGTGGCCTGGGGCTCGGCGGGACCGCAGAGCCTGTCGAAGATCCTGCCCGACCCGCGGGCGAAGGAGCGCCTGTTCACCGGCGTCACCGGCTGCACGAGCACGCTGGTGTTCAACATGACCAAGAAGCCCTTCGACGATCCGAAGGTGCGCCAGGCGATCCACTACGCGCTCGACAAGGAGTCGGTGCAGACCGCGATGGGCGGGCCGAACATGGCCGACATCGCCACCGCCTACCTGCCGCCCGCCATGACCGGCGGCGCCAGGCAGGACGTGTACGCGATCCCGCCCGCCGGCGACGTAGCCAAGGCCAAGGCCCTGCTGGCCGAGTCCGGGATCGCCACCCCGCTCAAGGCGAAGCTGACCGCCACCACCGGCTCGTCGAACAACGTCGAGGTGGCGATCCAGGAGAGCCTGAAGAAGATCGGCATCGACGTCGAGATCAACGCGGTCGACGGCTCCGTCTACTACGACCTGCTCGGCGACCAGGCCAAGGCCGACGAGATGGGCGTCTACGGCTGGTGCCCCGACTACCCCAACGGCTCCAGCTTCCTCCCGCCGCTCTTCGACAGCCGCGGCATCAAGAAGACGGGCAACAGCGGCAACGTGGCCTACTTCAAGGACGCCGCGATCGACAAGAAGATCGACGACATCTACGCCATCCTCCAGAAGGACGCCTCCAACAAGGCCTGGCAGGAGCTCGACTCCCAGATCATGCGACAGCTGCCGCAGGCGCCGCTCTACCTGGAGAAGCGCGGCTACCTGGTGGGCAAGAACGTCGTGGGCGCGGTCAACCACCCGGTCTGGGCCGCCCAGCTCGACTACGCGGTCATCGGCGTCAAGAAGTGACCGTGGCGACCGCGGCCCGGCCACGCTCTCCGGGCAGCATCGCGCTGGCACGGCTGCGCGCCGACCGCCCGGCGATGGCCGGTCTCGTCCTGGCGAGCACGCTGGTCATGCTCGCCGTCCTCGCTCCGGTGATCACCGCGTGGACGGGCTGGGCGCCGGAGACCCTCGACAAGTCCGCCGTGGACCCCAACCTCGGCGGACTCCCCCGCGGCCCGTGGGGCGGCGTCAGCGCCGACCATCTGCTCGGCGTCGAGCCGGTGACGGGCCGCGACGTGCTCAGCAGAATCCTGTACGGCGGGCAGATCTCACTGCTCATCGCCCTGCTCGCCACGGTGATCACCGTGATCACGGGCATCGTCCTCGGCCTGCTGGCCGGGTTCCTCGGCGGCTGGGTCGACACGGTGATCAGCAGGCTCGTCGACCTGCTGATGTCCTTCCCCAGCCTGATCTTCATGATCGCGATCCTGTCCGTGGTCCGCGACATCAACCGGATCGTGCTGCTCGTCACCGTCATGGCGATCTTCGGCTGGACGGTGGTGGCTCGCATCGTCCGCGGCCAGGTGCTCACGCTCCGGCACAGCGAGTACGTCGAGGCCGCCCGGGTCGGCGGCGCGATGACCGGCCACATCCTGCGTAAGGAGGTGCTGCCCGGCCTGAGCGCGCCGCTCCTCGTCTACGCCACCCAGGCCATCCCCGCCTACATCGGAGCCGAGGCGGCGCTGAGCTTCCTCGGCGTCGGCGTCAGGCAGCCCACCCCGTCCTGGGGCCAGATGATCAACAATGCCCGGGGCTGGTTCATGACCGATCCGATGTACCTGGCCGTGCCCTGCCTCTTCCTGGGACTCACCGTGCTCGCCTTCACCCTGCTCGGCGACGGCCTGCGCGATGCCTTCGACCCGAAGGAGGCGAGCGCGTGATCGGATACGCGCTACGGCGCCTGGGCGCGATGGCCCTCATCCTGCTGGCCATCTGCGCCATCACCTTCGCCGTCTTCTACCTGCTGCCCGACGACCCCGCGCTGGACGCCTGCGGCAAGAGCTGCACGACCGAACGGCTCCGGGACGTCCGGCACGCGATGGGCCTGGACCAGTCGGTGATCGTCCAGTTCGCGACCTATCTGGCCGGCATCTTCACCGGCCGCACGCTGGGCACCACCGGACTGGAGTGCGCGGCGCCCTGCTTCGGCTACTCCTGGCAGTTCGCCACCCCGGTCTGGGACCTGCTGCTCGACCGCCTGGCGGTCAGCGCCTCGCTGGCCGCGGGCGCCGCCGTCCTGTGGCTGGTGACGGGCGTGGCGCTCGGCGTCGTGGCGGCGCTGCGCAAGGGGTCGCTGCTGGACCGCGGGATCGTGCTGTCGGCGCTGACGACCACCTCCGTGCCGGTCTACCTGGTCGCCGCCCTTCTGCTGTACGTCGTGGTCCTGCGGGGCGAACTGCTGCCCTTCCCCGACTACCAGCCGCTTCTCGAGGACCCGGCCGCCTGGCTGACCAGCCTGATCCTGCCGTGGATCGCGCTGGCCGCCCTGTACGCGGCCATGTACATCCGGCTCACGCGGGCCTCGATGATCGAGACCATGGCGGAGCCGTACATCAGGACCGCGCGGGCGAAGGGCCTGCACGAGCGGACGGTGGTGGTCAAGCACGGGCTGCGCGCCACGATGACGCCGATCCTCACCATCTTCGGCATCGACCTGGGCGGCCTGCTGGCGGGAGCCATGATCACCGAGACGATGTTCGGGCTGCCGGGGCTGGGCAAGCTGACCTTCGACGCGATCGCCAGGTCCGACCAGCCCGTGGTCCTCGGTGTCACTCTGCTGGCGGCGTTCTTCGTCACCTTCGCCAACCTGGCCGTGGACCTGCTCTACGGCGTGATCGACCCGAGGGTGAGGTACTCGTGATCCTCGACGTCACCGGCCTGTCCGTCAGCTTCGGCGCCACCACGGTGGTCGACGGCCTCTCGCTGTCGGTGGACCGCGGCCGGACGCTGGGCATCGTCGGCGAGTCCGGTTCCGGCAAGTCCGTCTCGTCGCTGGCCGTCATGGGGCTGCACCGCGCGGCCACCGTGACCGGCTCGATCGTCTTCGACGGGGACGAACTCGTCGGCGCGCCCGCCGAGCGGTTGCGGCGGTTGCGCGGCTCCCGGATGGCGATGATCTTCCAGGATCCGCTGACCTCGCTGCACCCCTTCTACACGGTGGGGGAACAGATCGCCGAGGCCTACCGGCTGCACCGCCGTACCGGCAGAAAGGCCGCGCGCGAGCGGGCGGTGGAGATGCTCGCCGAGGTCGGCATCCCCGACCCGCGCCGGCGCGCCGGGGAGCATCCGCACCGCTTCTCCGGCGGCATGCGCCAGCGGGTCATGATCGCGATGGCGCTGGCCTGCGAGCCCGACCTGCTCATCGCCGACGAGCCGACGACCGCCCTCGACGTGACCGTCCAGGCGCAGATCCTCGAACTGATCAAACAGATCCAGGAAGACCGCAGGCTGGCCGTCATCATGATCACGCATGATCTCGGTGTGGTCGCCCGCGTCGCGGACGAGGTCCTGGTCATGTACGGCGGGCGCGCGGTGGAACGAGCCGAGGCCAGGCCGCTCTTCAAGGATCCGCGCCACCCGTACACCCAGGGGCTGCTCGAGTCGATTCCCGGGATGGGCCCGGACCGGGCGGGCCGGCTCCGGGCGATCCCCGGCGCCCCGCCCTCGCCGCCGGCGTTCCCGGCCGGGTGCCGGTTCCACCCGCGCTGCCCCTCGGCCATGGCGGTCTGCTCGGCAGAGGCCCCGGCGCTGACCGGCACCCGTCGCATGATCGCCTGTCATCTCGAAGGAGCGCAGCCATGACCTTGCTGTCCGTCCGCGACCTGCGGGTGGGGTTCAAGACCGGCCGCCGCGCCGAGGTCAGGGCGGTGAGCGGGGTCAGCTTCGACCTGGCCGCCGGTGAGACGCTGGGGCTGGTGGGAGAGTCAGGTTGCGGCAAGTCCACCACCGGGCGGGCCATCGTCCGCCTCCTGGAGCCGACCGCCGGCAGCGTACACCTGGACGGGCGCGACATCACCCACACCGGCCGGCGCGATCTCCTGTCGTCGCGCAAGGACATGCAGATGATCTTCCAGGACCCGTTCGCCTCGCTGAACCCCCGGCAGACGGTCCACCAGATCATCTCCGGCCCGCGGCGCCTGCTCGACCACGCGGGCACGGCCGAACTCCTGACCAGGGTGGGGCTCTCGCCCGAGCACGCCGGCCGCTTCCCCCACCAGTTCTCCGGCGGCCAGGCCCAGCGCATCGGCATCGCCCGCGCGCTGGCGTCGCGGCCGAAGCTGATCGTCTGCGACGAGCCCGTCTCCGCGCTCGACGTCTCGATCCAGGCCCAGATCGTCAACCTGCTCGCCGACCTGCAGGCCGAGCTCGGCCTGGCCTACCTGTTCATCGCGCACGACCTGGCCGTGGTACGCCATGTGAGCACCCGCGTGGCGGTCATGTACCTGGGCCGGATCGTGGAGATCGGCCCCCGCGAGCGGCTCTACGCCGATCCCGCCCACCCCTACACCCGGGCGTTGCTGTCCGCGATCCCCGTGCCCGACCCCGACGAGGAGGCGAGCCGTCAGCGGATCGTGCTCAGAGGCGACCCGCCCAGCCCGGCCGCCCCGCCGCCCGGCTGCTCCTTCCATCCGCGCTGCCACCTGGCACAGGACCGCTGCCGCGTGACCGCGCCCGAGTTACGCGAGGTGAACGGCCGGCAGGTCGCCTGCCACCTGGCCTGAACCCCGCCCCCCGAACCCGGGACCAGAAGCGGTGCGCGCCTGGCCGAGACGGAACCGGCGCAATACGGAGAAGGATCCGGCGCCGGCCTCGGTGAACTGAATCTCCGTCACCCTGAACTCCCCCGCCAGTTCACGCCCCGCGAGCGCGGCGGCGCACCGCGCACCCAGCGTGGACGTGCGCGGGTGGGCGATCGTGGCGTGGGCCGGGAAGTCCATGGCGGCCATGGGCGGCGGCAGCAGCGTGCGGCGCAGGCCCGCCCAGGCGCCGTCCACGTCGAGAACGCGAACGAACACGCCGCCGTCCATCGCGAAGACGTCGCCCAAGCGCAGGCGGAAGGGCGGCCGCTCGGCGGCCTGCGACGCGGCGCGCTTCAGCAGCAGAGTCTCGTCGAGGGTCTCCTCGGGATACACGAGGGTCACGTGCGCCGGCACCACGTGGGCCATGCGCGGGTCCCAGGTCCGCCGCAACCGTTCCAGCCGCTCGGCCGCCGGCCCCCGCAGGGCGATGGACAGGTGCCGTCTCACCCGAAGTCCGCGCCGAGCACCACGGCGTACAGGGCGCGCAGTTCCCGGCCGGTGATCGGCGGCAGCATGTGGTTGGCGCCGACCAGGATCAGGTAGAGCAGCTTGCCCATCACCTCGGACGCTGCCGGATCGCCGGTACGTTCCCGCCACACCGTACGCAGGAACTCGATCCGGGTGTGGTCCACCCTGCGCAGCATGGCGGCGACGTCCTGGTCCTGCATCGCCCAGGCGCGGACCGCGACCTCCGGGTCCGACGTGGGCTCCTTGGCCACCAGTTCCAGCAGGCGTTTGATCTTCTCCTCCGGGGCCGGGTCGCCCGCCAGGGCCGTCTCGATGTAGCGGGTGGTCATCGTCGCCTCGTAGTGCTCCAGCAGGGCGGTCCTGAAGCCGGGCATGCCCTTGAAATGGTGGTAGAAAGAGCCCTTGGTCAGTTCCAGCCGGGCCATCAGCCGTTCGATGGTCAGTCCCGGTGCGCCGTGCTCGGCGAGGATCACCAGCCCGGCGTCCAGCCAATCCTGTCGGTTCGCCACGAAGCTCCTTCTGCGGTACGTGCGTCGACCGTACCTTAGGGTATGCCGCGCCGTACCCCGAAGAACTCGATCAACCGGCTTGTTCCCGGGCGAGCAGGCGCGCGCGGTCCCGCCAGGCGCGTTCCCACTGCCGAGTCAGCGCGGGGTAGACGATCAGGTGGCGGAACGGGGCGATGCCCGCCATGTACAGGCGCCCGAAGAGGCCGTTGGGCTTGACCAGGGCCGTGCACCTCAGGTGGTACGTGCCGTCGCCGGTCGGCAGCCAGCTCAGGTGCATGATCGTGTGGACGGTCTTGTTCGCCAGTTCGCGGGCGGCCTCCCGGTCCAGGAAGTACACCTCCGTGAACGGGTCGGTGCACGGGGGTACGCCGTCCGCGGTCTCGGCCAGCTCACGCGGCAGCCGCTCGCGCAGCGAGGCGACCCGGTGCCCCAGTCCGGTCCTGGGCGTGTCCCAGCCGAACAGGGCGCCGATCTTCCAGCGCAGCGCGAGCAGGAATCGGACCACGGCGGGCTGCCCACCGGCGTCGTAGGCGGCCCGGAGCGCGGCGAGCATCACGGGGAAGTCGCCGGGGCCGGCGCCGGGGGTGCGGAAGGTCCACACGTCCTCGACCCGGAAGTCGGGGGTGAACTCGTGGATCCGCCATGGCTGGGCGAGATGGGCGGTTGCCGGGATGCGCATCTGTCATTCCTTTCTGGGTGCCAGGTGCTTCGAGACTCCAAGTTCCGTAACTGCGAGTTCCGTAACTTCTAGTCCCGTATCATGCATCCATGACCGATCGAAAGCAAGCCCGCGGCCGCGGGGGCCGGCCCCGGGACAGCCGCGTCGACGACGCCATCGCCGCCGCCGTACGGGAACTGCTGTCCGAGACGGGGTACGCGCGGCTCACGATGGCCGAGGTTGCCGCGCGTTCCGGAGCGGGGAAGGCGGCGATCTACCGGCGATACGCCAGCAAACAAGAAATGATCTTCGATGTGCTCGTGGAGGGCGCGTTCCTGCCGGTGCCGTCCGACCGCGGGTCGCTGCGCGCCGACCTGGCGGCCGTGCTGGCCGAGAGCGCGGACAGTTTCGCCTCGGCCCCACCCGGTACGGTCCCCGGCCTGCTGGCCGACATCCAGGCCGACCCCGAACTCCACCAGCGGTTCGTCACCAGGTACGTCGGCGCCCAGCGGCAGACCTTCGAGGAGATCCTCGACCGCGCGGCGCTGCGCGGCGAGCTCGCCAGGCGGCCCGACCCGGCCGTCCTCAACGCCCTGGTGGTCGGACCCATCTTCGCCTGGCTGTTCCTGCTGGACGGCACCCCGGACCGGCTCCCGGCGCTCACCACCGCACTGCTCGACGCGACCCTCGCACTCACCGCCGGACAAAACAGTTGAAAGGTACCTTCCCCATGGATATTCGCCCCGTTGAGCCCGCCGACCTTCCGGCCCTGGTAGATCTCGCCTGCACGGTGTTCGGGCCGTTCTACCTGGACTCCTTCCGGCCCGTGGTCGGCGAAACCGTCTTCGTCAACCGGCACGGCGACTGGAAGGGGGACTACCGGCGCCACCTGGCCGGTGTCCATGACCCGGCCAACGGGAAGTTCGCCGCCGCCGCCCTGGTCGACGGCCAGGTGGCCGGTTTCGCCGGCTGGGCCGTACAGGAATCCGAACGTCACGGCGAGATCGACATCCTGGCCGTCCACCCGGCGCACCGGCGGCTGGGGCTCGGCCGGGCGCTGCTCGAACACGCCCTGGACCAGATCAAGGCCACCGGGGTTGTGGAGATGATCTCGATCGGCACCGGCGGCGACGACTTCCACGCACCGGCGCGCGCCCTGTACGAGTCGTTCGGATTCACGCCCTTCCCGCAGGTCACCTATACGAGGCCGATCTGAGCGGGGCCGGACGGAACGGCGCCGCGAAGACGAGCCCGAAGCACACCGTGGAGATCGCGGTGAGCACGATGAGCGGCTCGGGAAAGTACGCGACGCACAGCCACACCGAGAATCCCGAGACCGCGGTGCACGCCAGCGTGAAAGGCGACCAACGCCGCAGGAGCCCCGGCGCCGCACGGACGGCGACGACCACCACGACCGAGAACATCATCGCCAGCATCCCCATCTCGGCGCTGGTCCCGTCGTTGAAGTCCCGCACGGTGACCTGGCGCCCGTTCTCGAACATCGGGCTCGCGGTGACCGCCGCCAGATCCGCGACGGCCCGCTCCCCCGCCGGAAGCGGCCCGGTGAGCGGCGAATGGAACATCAGCAGGTGCGCCACGCCGATCAACCCGATCAGCACGGCCCCGGCGTAGAACAGGCGACGCGACCACGGCTCCATGACAACCTCCCAGAAACATACCGTACCGTATGGTATGGACGAGAGGCAGCGTACTCCCCCGTTCCCCCCGAACGCCGGCGGCCCCCCGGACTACCCAAGCCGGGGGGCCTTGGAAGTTGCCGCCATGTGCGGCGCCAGCTGCTTTTAGAGGATGGATCAGTCCTTACGACGTGTGCTCTGCCATTGAGCCACCGCGGCACGAAGAGCCGCGGGCCGGATTCGAACCGGCACCTCAACCATCACAGTCCGCCTCGGTCGATCTGGCGCTCGACGGCGATGCTGAATCTGGAGCGAGAATCTGAACTTGATCGGCTGCCTCTACCGCTTGGGCTACCGGGACGCGTGGTGCCCCGGGAAGGTGTCGAACCTTCACTGTGGCCGTTTGGTCAGCTTCAGCCTCAGCCTCAGCTTGCGCTCCTGGCGCACCCTCGCACGCAGGCGAGGGGGTTCATGGCTCCTACCCGAGCAGGTAGGAGAACACCTTCTCGCCGATCTTCCGGTCGACGATGTCGGCGCCGTTGGCCTCCTCGCGGGCGAACTTGACGGCGTCCTGCAGCTTCTGCACGCGCGCCAGCAGTTCGTTGACGCGGCGCTGCGGCAGCGCGCCGGAGAAGGCGACCTTCGTCCAGTAGCCGACCACGATGTCCTCGGTGAACACCTGCACCTGGGCCGGGTGCTTGTCCGTGGCCTCGGCCAGCACGTGGTTGCGCGGCACCTTCTTGGTCCGGGTCGTCTTGACCGGCTCGGTCCGCCACGCCTCGGTGTGCACGTCCTGGCACCAGGTCTCGGCCGGGTCGTCGGCCTGCACCTGCACCCGCGTGGACTCCGGCGGCAGTTGCTCGCCTTCGTCGTCGATCGGCTGGTAGAGGTACGCGTGCCGCGTCACACCTCATTTACCTCCTCGACGCAGGCGCAGGCGATGGTGATCAGCGTCCCCTGCTGCGCGTCCACGTGGGTGAGGCTCCCCGACCCGAAACAGAGCCGGCAGGGGAAGGCGGCGGACACGAAGGGGTCCTGCCACACCCGATGCTGCCAGGCCGGCGGCAAAGGAGGAGCCTGACGCTCGGCCCCCCGCTCGGCCGGCTCATTGTCCCCCCCGACCCAGCCCAGCCCACCACAGAACCGACAGCCCAGGAACAGGCCGCCGACGCGCTGACCCTTCCGGCCCCCGCACTCGGGACACTCGATGGCGTCGGTCACGCTCTGCCGGTGCCTTGGCAGGCCGTACACGCGACCCAGGTGCGTTCCCGGTCACGCGTACCGTTGAGCTCCATCCACTCCCCGCCCGCGCCGAGGCAGGTATCGCACACCGGTTTCTCGTCCTTGGCCATGCTCACGACGGTACGTCGCACACGGTGGTGTGTCTGTTACCTGGAGGGACTGATGTGAGTGACCCGGAGCGGACGTCTCGCGACGGCGCCTCGATCATGGCGTGAGCTCGTGGGCCACGAGGACCTGCCGGGCCGGGCGGGGGACCGTACCGCGTCTGCGCCATTCCCGTGGATAGCCCAGGGAGACCTCTTCGAAACGGACGCCGTCGTAGTACGTCGTGCGCGGGATGTGCAGGTGGCCGTAGACGACCACGGCCGTGCGGTACCTGAGGTGCCAGCCGGCGGTCAGCTCGGTCCCGCACCACTGGGCGAACCTCGGATAGCGCAGGACGCGAGTGGGCTGGCGTACCAGCGGATAGTGGTTGACGAGCACGAGCGGGACATCGGGATCGCACGCGTCCAGGCGGCGCTCCGTCCATTCCACGCGGGCCCAGCACCATTCCTCCCGGCTCGGATAGGGAGCCGGATCCAGCAGCAGCTCGTCCGTGCACACGACACCGCTCTCGTAGGCCAGCTCCAGCGACTCCTCCTTCGTGTTCACGCCGGGAACGCGGAAGGAGTAGTCGTACAGCACGAACAGCGGCGCGATGGTGACCGGGCCGCCGGGTCCGTCCCAGACCGGGTACGGATCCTCGGGGGTACGGATGCCCAGGCGGCGGCACATCCGCACGAGATAGCGATATCTGTCGTCGCCGCGAAGCTGGACCGGGTCGCCCTTCGGCGTCCACAGCTCGTGGTTGCCGGGCGCCCAGATGACCTGGGCGAACCGGCGTGCCAGCAGGCTGAGCGCCCACTCGATGTCCGCGGCGCGCTCGCCGACGTCACCGGCGATGATCAGCCAGTCGTCCTCGTGCTCCGGCACGAACCCTTCGACGAAGCGCCGGTTCTCGGCATAGGCGACGTGCAGGTCGCTCACCGCGACCAGATTTCCCGCCTTCATGGGGGCATTCGTCCAGACATGCTCACCATTCTCATCCACGGCATCGCCCGCACGCTCGCTCCTTCCAACAGCGATGGGACGACGACGCATCGGGGTGTTGTCACTGAGCGGTCTCCCAGGCCCGCCACAACCCGGCGTAGACGCCACCGGCATCGACCAGTTCTCCGTGGGTGCCGGTCTCGATGATGCGGCCGTGCTCCATCACCATGATCCGGTCGCAGGTCGCCGCTTGGGAGAGCCGGTGCGCGATGACGACCGCGGTCCGGCCGGCGAGGACGGCGTCAGCGGCACGGTCGAGCTGTCCGGCGTAGGTGGAGCCGGCCTCGGCGGTCGCTTCGTCGAGGATCACCAGGTCAGCGTCGGTGAGCAGCAGGCGGGCGAGGGCGAGCTGCTGCGCCTGTGCGTCGGTGAGCGGGTGTCCGCCGACACCCAGCAGGGTGTTCAACCGGTCGGGCAGAACATCGAGGATCGATGCGGCGCCGGTGGCTACCAGCGCTGCGTGGAGGTCGCGGTCGGTGGCCCCGGGTGCGGCGAGGGTGAGGTTGTCGCGCAGGGTGCCCGCGAAGACGTGGACCTCCTGGGTGATCATCGCGGTACGGCTGGGGCGAGCCACCCTCCCGCCCGCGGGTAGGTGGGTGCCGGCGACCACGCCGGCGAGCGTGCTCTTGCCCGCCCCGGACACGCCGACGACGGCCACGCACTGACCGGACGGGATGTCGAGGGTGATGTCGTCGAGCACCCGTGGCCCCTCGCCGTAACGGAACGAGACCTCGTCGAGCTGTACGGCGGTGCTCGCGGCCCGCACGGGGACATCCGGCGAGCTGCCCGCAATCGTGACGACCCCGATCATGCGGCTCAGCGATGCGAGGGCGGACTGGAGGGTGTCGATGACCAGCAGCAGCTGGTTGACCGGTCCGAGCAGGCGTAGCACGAGCAGCATGGCGGTGGTGGCGCCGCCGACGGTCGACGCGTCGTGGTCGATGAGGACGAAGCCGACGACGAGTACGGCGGCCAGGCTCAGGCACTCCCCGAGGTTGAGCCGGGCGTTGAGCATGCTCAGCACGGTGCGTGCGCGTAGCGTCTGCCGTACGACGCGCCAGGAGTCCGTCATCACGGCCCGGTGTCGTCGCTCGGCGAGCCCGAAGCCGAGCACGGTGGCGTAGCCGCGCTGGGACTCGAGGATCTGCTGGGCACGCGCGCTCATCGCCGTGCGCTCGGCGCGGTAGACCCCTGGTCCGGCGCGCACGTACCACCGCACGGCCAGCAAGTAGACCGGCAGCACGACGGCGAAGGCGGCCGCGTAGGGCCATTCCAGTGCCGCGAGCCCGCCCAGCGACACGATGATGGTGAAGGCGGTGACGGTGAGCGCCGGGATCACGGCGGGGGCCGCGTCGGCGACCGCGGTGACGTCGTCGCTGGATCGCGAGATCAGGTCTCCGGTGCCGGCGCGCTCGACGAGGTGCTGGGGGAGCGTCATCGCGTGGCCCACGAGCCGCTCGCGCAGCGCGGCGAGGATGGAGTGGTAGACGCGGGTGGCGACCACGATCGTCAGCGCGGTGCCCGCGGCACCGAGGACCGCCGAGAGCGCCATGACGACCGTGACCGTCAGCACGGTGGCGAGGTCCGCGGTGCCGGCCCGCACGCGGTCGACGAGGAATCCGATCGCCACGGGAACGATCAGGTCGACGCCGGTACTGACGATCCCCAGGACCCCGGTGGCGGCGAGCCGGAGCCGGTAACCGTGGCTGAGCCGCCACAGCTCTCCGATCGTCTCGCGCCCGCTCGCGACCGGCAGCCCGGGATGTGAAGCCTGGGTCCCGGGGACGGCGGAGGTGCCGCTCACCGCGCCGTCCTCGCGGGCGCGGGTACGTCGTCAGGCAGCTCGACGACGCGGTCGCAGGCGGCGAGCAGCGCCGGGGTCGAGGCGATCAGCAGCGTCGAACGGCCTGCCCGGACACCGCGCAGCCGGCCCGCGATCGTGTGTTCGGTGACCGAGTCGACCGCGGTGGCCGGGTCGTGCAGCACGAGCACCGGCGCGTCGCTCGCCAGGGCGCGGGCGAGCGCGACCCGCTGGCGCTGCCCGCCCGAGAGCCGGTTGCCGCCCTCGCCGACCGGGAGGTCGAGGTCGGCCGCGAAGTCGTCGCAGGCGGCGGCTCGCACCGCGGCGTCCACCCGCTCGGGCGCGCCCGCGATCACGGCGACGTTGTCGCGGAGGGTGCCGCTGAACAGGGTGGCACGGTGCGGCGCGACGGTGACCAGGGAGCGGTACTCGACCGGGGACAGCTCCCGCGCCGCGATCCCGTCGAGCCGCGCCTCGGCCCCTCCTTCGGCCCGCGGGTCCAGCAGTGCCTCGACGACACGGGCGGCGTTCCGGTCGCCGGCGCGCACGCCCACCAGCTCGCCGGGCTCCACCCGGATCGTCACGCCGGGCCCGGAGACGCCCGGCACGACCACGTCCAGCTCCGGCACCGCGGTGACCTCCCCGCGGGTCACCTCATCGGGCCCAGCCGTCGTGGCGTTGTCCCGCAGCACGTCGAGGATGCGCGCGGACGAGGCGCGTGCGCCGGCCAGGTTGGGGATGGAGATGTTCGCGATCGCCTGGATCTGCGGCAGCAGTGCCTGGGTGAGGCCGACGGCGGTGATCAGCCCGCCGGTGCTGAGCTGTCCGTCCACGGCGAACCAGCCCGCCAGCCCCATCACCGCGGCGACGAACGTGCCGCTGACCACGCCCGAGCCCACGAGGAACCTTCCCAGCAGGCCCGCGTTGCGCCTGGCGCCGGCGAGGGTCTGCTGGCTCGCCTGCCGGTAACGGCTGGTCGCCTCGGCCTCGGCACGCACCCCTTTGATCACCCGGTAGCCGGCGACGAGGTCCGTGGCCTGCCCGACCGTGGAGGCCAGCAGCGCCTGGTACGCGCGGGTATCCCGGGACAGCCGCTCGCTGAGCACGCCCATCGACCAGACCGCGACCGGCGCCCCGACCAGCACCACGAGTCCGAGCAGCCAGTGCGTCGCCAGCAGCGATGCCGCGATGAATCCGATGGCCGTGATCCTCGAGACCGGGATGATCGTCAGGATCACCGCGTTGGACAGGCGCGCGACGTCGTTCGTCATCACTGAGACCACGCCGCCGTCCGGCGCACGGGCGGTGCCGCCGACCGGGTGCAGGACGCCCGTGGAGAGGGTGCCGCGGAGCCGGTGCTGCAGTATCTGCACCGCGTAGGCGGTCAGCCGCAGCGAGAACCTCGCCGCCGACGTCAGCGCGACGTAGAGGGCCACCAGCACGCCGAGCCACAGGACCAGCTGTCCCCCGTCCCCGGTCGCCAGGGCCCGGTCGATCGCGAGTCCCATCACCACCGGGACCGCGGACTCGCCCACCTGCCACACGATCGCCAGCAGCATCGCGGGAACGCTGACCCGCCTCACCGAGAAGATCACGCGCAGCAGGAACCGGCCCGGGGTGATCCCCGGCCCGGACTCGAACGGCCGGGCGCCGGCCGGCTCGGCGGGATCGAACAGGAGCACGGGCAGCCGGCGGGTCAGGGGCCCTCGCCCCAGTCCCGCGGTGTCGGAGAAACGCGAGGAGCTCCTCACACCTGACCCCGGTCCCGGCTCCCAAGCGGGAAGCACCAGAGCAGAGCGTCGGCGAAGATCCCTCGCCACCACGCGTAGTCGTGTCCGCCGGCGAACTCTCTGTAGAGAATGTCGTAGCCCTTCCCGGTGAGCACGTGGTCCAGCCAGCGACTGTGGGTGTTCGAGCCCTCCAGCTCCCCGACGTCGTGAAAAATGCGGATCGGTGCCGTCTCCGCGGCCAGGTAGTCGGCGATCAGCGTCGGTACGGGGGTACGGCGCAGCAGCTCACCTGCCCCGGTGCCCCACGTGAGGTCAGGGTGGTACCCGCACGACGGGGACTGGAGGATGGCGTTGCCGAACGTCGCCGGGTGGTGGAGCGCCGTCCAGCCGGCGCACAGACCGCCGAAGCTCTCGCCGGCCAGCGCGACGTCACCGGGGTTCCGCGAGAGCGGATACCGGTGGTGGAGCCACGGCAGCAGTTCCTGGACCAGCATCCGGGAGAACGCCGGGTCGCAGAGCAGTTCCTTGTCGCGCCGGAGTGCGGGCTGATCGACGAGGACCACCACGCAGGGCCGGATCAGTCCCGCCCGGACCAGGGCGTCACGAACGCTCGGCGCGCTGTGGTCCGGCGTTCCGTCCAGGTGGATCACGAAGGGCAGTGTGCTCTCGTCCGAGAACTCTCCGGGGGGCATCGAGACCCAGATGCGGCGTTCGTCTCCCAGGATCTCGCTCGCCAGCACGGCGGTTTCCGCTGCCGGGGCCGGCCGCGCTTCGGCCTGATCGAGCCAGGGCAACGGCGCCGCGTCGGGCAGCACCGCCACCGAGGCCCCGGAGAACCGCTCCACCGAGCACTCCGAGAACCTCGGTGGCGGGTTGAACGGGTCCGGTACCCGTGCGCCCTCACCCGCCGGCCCACGTCGGGCGAGCACGTACGAGAAGCGCAGGTCGGAGCGCATCCGCAGGGTGAGAACGTGGAACGGCGTCCCCGCCACCGAGGCGAACTCCGTGTCGATCGGGTTGAAGCCGATTCTGGGGCCGATCACCACCGAGAGGGTGACCGTCATGTCGTCTCCGGGCTCGTCGACGAACGTCACCTCCACCTCGTCCGCGGAGACCCGCTCGACAAGCGGCGCACCCGTCTCCCCGAGATGTCGTCTGAACCTTTCCGGGCTCCACTCACCGGTCGACAGCTTCTCGACGATCGGATCAGCCATGTCTCGCGCTCTTCACGTCGGTGTGGTCAGCGGTCCTCCGCCGGGTTCGTTCACGCCCGAGCGGCACCACCTGGGGGCTGCCAGCCACCGGATCGGGCACCACCAGGCAGCGCAGACCGAACACCTCCTCGACCAGCTCGGCCGTGACCACCTCGTCCGGGGTGCCCTCGGCGACCACGGCGCCGTCCTTCATGGCGATCAGGTGGGTGCCGTAGCGGGCGGCATGGTTCAGGTCGTGCAGTACGGCGACCAGGGTGTGGCCGACGTGGTGCAGGTCGGTGAACAGTTCCATCATCTCGATCTGGTGGGTGATGTCGAGGAAGGTGGTCGGTTCGTCGAGCAGCATGATGTCGGTGTGCTGCGCGAGCGCCATCGCCACCCACACGCGCTGGCGCTGCCCGCCCGACAGCTCGTCCACCAGGCGCCTGGACAGGTCGGTGACCGAGGTCTGGTGCATCGCCCTGAGCACGGCCCGCTCGTCGTCCTCGGTCCACTGCCGGATGAACCCCTGGTGGGGGTACCGTCCCCTGGCGACCAGGTCGGCGACGGTGATCCCGTCCGGGGCGATCGAGGTCTGCGGCAGCAGTCCGACCCGCCGCGCCACCTCTTTGGTCTTGTAGATGTTGATGTCGGCGCCGTCGAGGACGACCTGCCCGGCTGACGGCTTGAGCAGCCGGGACAGGCCGCGCAGCAGGGTGGACTTGCCGCACGCGTTCGGGCCGACGATGACCGTGAACGACTTGTCGGGGATCGCCACCGAGAGGTGCTCGGAGATGGTCCGCTTGTCGTAGCCGATCGTCGCCGACTCGACACGGAGGCGCGCGGCGCCGGGCGGGGTGGCGCTCATAGGCGTCTCCTGGCTTCGGTGAACAGCAGGTATCCGAGGTAGCCGCCGCCGAGTACGACGGTGATGACGCCGACCGGCAGCGGGGTGGGGGCGACGTGCTGGGCGAGGTAGTCCGACGCCAGGCACAGCAGCGCGCCGACGAAGGCCGCGGGGGCGAGGGTGATCCCGGCGGTACGGGCGAGCCGGCGTGCGATCTGCGGGGCGACCAGGGAGATGAACGCGATCGGCCCGGACGCGGCCGTGACCGTCGCCGTCAGCGCCACTCCCACCAGGATCAGGCCGAGGCGGGCGGGCGAGACCCGTACCCCTTGCGAGGCGGCCGCGTCGTCACCCAGCTCCATCTGCCGCATCGGCCGGCTCAGCATCCCGGCCGGCAGCAGGAGAACGGCGACGCAGGCGCCGCCGATGACGACCTGGTCCCAGGACACGCCGTTGAGTGACCCGGCACCCCACGCGGCCGCGGACATCGCCTGGTCCAGGTCGGCCTTGATGATCAGCCAGGTGTTGAGCGACGCGAGCATGGCCGAGACGCCGATGCCGACGACGATCAGCCGGAACCCCTGCACTCCTCGTCGGTAGGCGAGCACGTACACGGCCACGGCGGTGGCCATCCCGCCCAGCAACGCCCCGCCGACCAGTTGCACGTAGGTGCCGTTGACGACCAGGATCACGATCAGCGCGCCGGTGTAGGAGCCTTGGGAGAACCCGATGATGCCGGGTTCGGCGAGAGGGTTGCGCAACAGCGACTGGAAGACCGCCCCGCTCACCCCCAGAGCCGCGCCGAACACCAGCGCCGCGACCACCCGGGGCAGCCGCCACTCGACCACGATGTCGAGGACGATGCCCGTCTCCCGGCCGGTCAGCGCGGAGAGCACCTGCCCGGGACTCAACTGGTACGAGCCGGTCATCAGCGCGAGCACCGCCGTACCGGCGACCGCGATCGCGAGCACCGCGCAGACGACGGCCGAGCGCCACTGGAGCCGTACCGCGATCCGCCCGCGCCGCAGCACCAGCACCCGCCGCCCGAAGTCCACCCGCGGAAGGTGCGCGCTCATGGCCCGCTCGCCTTCTTCCGCCGCGCCAGTGCGACGAGAACGGGAGCGCCGACGAAGGCGGTGACGACTCCCACGGGGATCTCGCCGGGTCTCATCACGACGCGGCCGAGGATGTCGGAGATCAGCAGCAGGCTGGGGGCGAGGAGGACGCTGTAGGCGAAGATCCAGCGTTGGTGCGGGCCGACGATCCAGCGGGCCACGTGCGGCACCATGAGCCCGACGAATGCGATGGGTCCGGCGATCGCCGTGGCGCCTCCGGCGAGGAGGGTGAGTGCGATCACCGCGAGCACGCGGGTGCGTACCAACCGGACCCCTTGGGCGACCGCCGTCTCGTCACCCAGAGCCAGGGCGTTGAGCGGGCCCGACAGCGCGAAGGCCAGGATGAGCGCCACCGCGAAGAACGGCAGGATCGGCCACACGACCTCGAGCGGGCGACCCACGATCGACCCGGCGTTCCAGTACCGCATCGTGTCGAAGGCATCCGGGTTGGTCAGCTGGAGCGCCTCCCTGGCGCCACCGAGCACAGCGCTGACACAGACCCCGGCGAGCACCATGACCACCGGCGAGGAGCCCTGCCGGGTCGACCCGAGGGCGAGCACCAGGAGCGTGACGATCAGTGCCCCCGCGAACGCGAACCACATGTAGCCCTGGGCGGCGCGGACGCCGAGCAAGCCCACGGCGACCGTCACCGCGAAGGACGCACCGGCATGGACGCCGAGGATGCCCGGATCGGCCAAGGGATTGCGGGTGAGGGCCTGGAGCAGCGCGCCCGACAGACCGAGTGCGACGCCGACGACCAGACCCACGATCGTGCGCGGCAGCCGGAAGTCGCGGATCGCGAACTGGTCGATGCCGGCCGAGGAGTGGAACAGCGCGTCCCATACCACCGACGGCGCGATCGCCGTCGAGCCGATCATGACACTCAGCACCAGCAGGGCCGCCAGCACCACCAGCGCGACGACCAGGCCGAGCAGACGACGACGCGGTCCGGGCACCGTCCCGGCGCCCGGACCGTCCTGCCGCAGGGCGAGGGCTGTCACTTCTCGGCTGGGAGGGTCGCCAGTGCGCGGTCGAGCGAGTCCAGGTACCGGATGACGGGCCCGTAGGAGTTGTTGCCGGGGCAGAAGACTCCCAGCGCACGACCGGAGCTCACGGCGGGCAGCGCCTTCCAGGTGTTGGTCTCGACGACCGGCACGAAGGACTTGGCCGGCTTGCCCTCGGCGTCGACCGGGTAGGTGATCACGTCGTACTTGGACAGCTCACCGATCTGCTCGAAGGGCAAGGAGTCGTAGGCCAGGGGGTCCTTGCCCTCGGCCGCCTCGGGCAGGTCGAGGCCGATGTCGTCCCGGGCGATCTCGGAGCAGCCGATGTCCGCGATGTAGAACGTCCCGGGATCGTTCCAGTCTCCGCGGGAGACGTCGACGAACGCGGTGCCGTCGATGACCTTGCCGTAGGTCTGCTGGATCTTGGTGACCTTCTCCTTGAACGCCGCCTTCTGCCGGCCGAGCGCGTCCGCCACGTTGCCGGCCTCCGCGATGGCGTCGGCGAAGGCCTTCCACTCGGTGTCGAGCCCCCAGAGCACGGTCGGGGCGATCGCCTCGAGCCGCTTGCCGACCTTGTCCCAGTCATTCGAGTGGAACTGGACCAGGATGAGGTCCGGCTTGAGGCCGGCGAGCTTCTCGAGGTCCACCTCACCGCCGTCGCTGCCGACGATCTCGGCCGCCTCGTACGCGGTCCTCTGTTCCGCCGGCAACACGGCGAGGTCGGAGTCGGACACCGCGGTGACGCCCACCGGCTTGCCGCCCAGATCGATGAAAGGGAGGTTCGTGTTGCCGATCGTGACGATCCGCTGGGGGGCGACGGGAACCTCGATGGTGCCGTTCTCGGCCTTGACGCTGCGGGTCTCGGCGGCCTTGACGCTGGGGGTCTGGGCGGCCTTGTCGCCGGCAGAGCCGCAGGCGGTGAGGACGAGCGATGCGCTCATCAGCGCGGCGGCGAGGGCCGCGCCGCGCCTCATCAGGGGGATGTTGCTCATGGGTGTTCTCTTCTTTTCTTCCCGGGGGAGGGGTTCAGTCAGCGGAGGAGCTCGTGGACGGTGGCGCCCAGGCCGATGGTGTGCGCCGACCTGCGCGTGAGGCCGGCGCGGGCGATGACGGCGTCCAGCTCCGCCGCGGTGCGAAGGCCGGAGCCGTGGCAGACCAGGCCGATCAGGTCGGCCTCGCCGTCGTGCTCGTCGAGGTCGCCGGTGTCGAAGACCTCCTCGATCAGCAGCACCCGTCCGCCGGGGACGAGGTTCTCGGCCGCCCGGCGGAGTGCGTGAGCGGCATCGGCGTCGGGCAGGGTCTTGAAGGCGCGGCTGACGAGCACGGCATCGGCCGCCGGGCTGGGCTCGAAGACGGACTGCTCCAGCACGCTGACCCGCGTGCGTTGCCGCTCGTCGGGAATCGTGGCGGGCAGGTCGCGGCGCAGCCAGTCGGCCTGGGCGGGCAGGGCGCAGATCGTCACGCGCAGGCTCTCGTGGGCTGCGACGTACGCACGGGCGTGGGCGCCGGCGCCACCGGAGTGGATCACCAGGTGCCGGACTCCGGCCAGCAGATCGGACGTGGCGATCGGTTCGGCCAGCGCGGGCTGGAACTTCGCCAGGCGCTCCAGGTGACGGTCCTCGTAGTCCTGCTCGGCTCGTACGTCGGCGAAGGTCTGGCCGGTGACCGAGGCGTAGGCGGGCCGTCCGGTGCGGACCGACTCCGTGAGGCCGTGGATCCCGAGCATCTCGCGACCGACCACCCCGGCGGAGTGGAGCCGGTCGGCGATGAACTCGAGAGTGAGGACGTCACCGACCGGCGTCAGGGCGTAGTGACCTGGTTCTGTCTCGGTCACCACGTCCAGGGTGTGCAGGTAACGCAGCAGCTTGCCCAGAGCGCGCTCGTCGGCGCCGGCCTTGGCGGCCAGCTCGGTCACGCTGGTCACGCCGCGGGAGACCAGATCGGGAACGCCCAGCTCGACGGCGGTGCGGATCGCGATCGGCGCGACGAGCTCGGTCAGGTCGTGGAGCTTCTGGAACGGGGTGACCGTCCTGTCCGGGTCGGGTACCGCCCCGTCGGTCCCCAGGGCGACGACCGCGGAGCGGCGCCAGTAGCCGGCGAAGTCGACGTCCTCCTTGGGCACGCCACGGTCCTCGATCAGATGCCGGCGGATGTCCCGGACGGCCGTGTGCTCGCCGGCCAGCCACGCGAACATCTGGCCCGGCCACCACTCCGCGCCGCGGACGGCCTCGATGAGCGGCGACACGGTCCCGGCCGTCACACCGGGGCGGACCAGCCACGTCACGTCCACTCCTGGCAGCTCGCGCAGTTCCTGGCGGTGGGCGTCCTCGGCGATCTCGATGAACACCTGCGCGCGGGCGTCGGGCGGGAGCTCGTCGAGCAGGCGGCCGATCGCGGGAAGTGCGGTGTCGTCGCCCGCCACGAGCCACCAGTCGGCGCCGGCCGGGAACGCCTTGGACGTGCTCGGGCCGCTGAGGTGGATCCGGTCACCCGGCTGGGCGCGATAGGCCCACGTCGTTCCCGCCCCCACCCCGTGCTTGACGAAGTCCACGTCCAGCTCGCCGGCCTCGGGGTCCCACCGGCGAACCGTGTAGGCCCTCGACAGCGGCCGGGGATTCCTGGGCACGATCAGCCTGGCCTCGCCCTGGACCGGGAGCACCGGATCGCGCTGACCTGGGTACAGGAAGTAGAACCCGAGGTCGTCGTCGAAGCCCGAGGACTCGAAGGCCGGCCGCGCGAAGCCGTCGGCGGTGGTGAACGCGCGCAACTGTTCGCCGCTCAGCGTGACCCGCCGCATCCCCGGGGTGATGTCGGCGGTCCGGACCACCTCGACCTCACGCAGGGTCGGCGGGTGCACGGTGAGCCGGCGCGAGGTCTTGGGCATACGGGGAACCGAACTTTCCGCTCGTTTTCGAGGGCCATCATCGAGAAGGCATGCGCTGGTAAGGTTAGGCATACCTCACCTACAATAGTGTGCGCAGGCTGCCTTATGGTTAGGACGTGGTGGTGTCCTCGTCGTTCGTCGCGGGCGCCGGCGACCCGCCGCCGATTCCGGCCGCGCGGATGGGTTCGGCGGATGCGTCCGTTCGACCGCTGCTGCTCTGGGTTCGCACTGGCGTGGCGCACGTACGCCTCGACGGCGGGCCGGTACTCCACCTCGGGGCCGGCGAAGGCGCCTGGATTCCCGCGGATGGCTGGGCGGAGCGGGAAATCACCACCGAGCCAGGCACTGTCGCCTTCCCGCTGTGGCCTCATGCCGGCGTCGGGGCTCGGGGGTTGTCGGAACTGACGTGGTTCGCCGTTCCCAGGGGCTGGCAGGACTGGTTGATTCAGCTCTTCAACCTGCAGGTCACTCCGTTCAGCGGCCGCGGGTACTCCCCCGAGGCGATCGAGGAGCTCCTCCGGCGTCCTGGCTCGCGTTCGCCGGCGCCCATCAGGGCGAGCTCAGAGGGGTTCACCTCGCCGGCGATGCCGCGGGCCCACGGCGCCAGGGCAGTCGCCGAGGAACTGATTCGCGACCCCGCGCTTGACCTCACGGTCGAGCAATGGGCGTCGCGGGTGCTCTCCAGCGCGCGCACCCTTCGCCGTGACTTTCTCGCCGGCACCGGCCTCACGTTCGAGCAGTGGCGGCTGCTCTGCCGGCTCGGCGCCGCCGTGGAGTTCCTCGCCGCCGGTTACGACGTGGACCAGGTGGCCGCTCGAGTGGGCTTCGCCAGCCGCAACGGCCTCACGCGGGCCTTCAAGGGACGGTTCGGGCTGACCCCCCACGAGTTCGGACGGGAGCTCTCCGCCCGGCCCGGCGCCGGCGGGCTGACGCAACGGGCGGCGGCGGCACGGCAGACCGACGACCTGATCCGGATGACGCGCGAGATGGACACCCCCGCCGCGCCTGAGATGCTGCCCGCGGCCAGCACGCCGTCCCACACCAATGACATCCACGTCCTCAGCTGGATGTACCGAGGCAGCGGGTACCTGGACATCGGCGACCAGCGCTACGAGAGGGAGCGAGGGGTGGCGACCTGGATCCCCGCGGAAACGGAGCATGTCACCGGCCTCCGCGAGAACTCCGTCTCCCTGCCGCTGGGCAACGCGAGTACCGGCGACCTCCAACTGGCAGCGCCTCTGCAGGTGCGGTTCTCGCCCGCGTGGGACGACTACTTGATGTTCTGCTCGATCAGCGCCAGGTCCGGACTGCGTCCCGACGACCACAACCCCCGCCACATCCTCGACCTGTTCGCGGAACAGGTCGCCGCGCAGCGGGCGCTGTCGGTGCCGATGCCCGCCGATCCGCGCGCGCGTGCCGTCGCGATGGAGTGCTTGCGCCGCATAGGCGAGCCTGCCGGGACGCCTGATCTTGACGTCCGCGTTGAGATCCAACGTGCCTTCCGCGACGAGACAGGTATGACACTGGGTCGCTGGCGCTATGCCGCCCGCATGCGCATCGCTCGCGACCTGCTCGCCGCAGGCGCCCCGCCCAGCGCCGTCGCGCGCCGGATCGGATACGCCCACCTGCCCACGTTCAGCGCCGCCTTCTCCCGCTTCCATGGACTGTCTCCGCGTGACTACCAGCAGCGTGAGTCCGAGCGAAACCAGTAGCACCGTCGCCGCCCTATCCGCCGTGACCAGAAGGCCCTCCTGCCTACCTGCCGGCTTCTCGGAACCGGTCCTGCTCATGGTGCCCCTCGGACGCACTTGGGCACATGATCGCGCCCTTCGCGGGCTCGAAGCCGAGACGACCGAGACTGGGGCGATGCCGTGAAGTTCGCCGCCTGTACGGCCGCGCGCATCGGCGAGGTCTCAGGGGTTCAGATGGCCGATACCAGCATCTGGACCTGGACGGGCGGGCCAGAAGGGTGCCCATCATCGCCAAGATGTTCGAACTCGCCCCCGTTGCCGTAACCGCAAAGGCGGAAGGTGTCACACATCCAAACGAGGCCCCGGATTCGAAGAATCGGAGGGCGATGAGAGGGGCGTCGATGCGGGTGTGGCCGTTGGTAGGGCGCGAGGCTGAACTGCAGGAGATCACGTCGGCTTTCGCCGACGGGCGGGCCGCTGGGGTCGTGATCGCCGGTGAGGCGGGGGTGGGCAGGACCCGTCTGGTGCGTGAGGCGCTGTCTGTCCTGTCCTCGGATGGCCATCGGACGGTTTGGGCGGCCGCTACCAATGCCACGAGTTCCATTCCCTTCGGGGCGGCGGCCGTGCTGCTGCCGCCGGACTGGCATTCTCACGGTGATCGGCTGGCGGCGCTGACGATGATCACCTCGCAGGTGCGGGAGTGGGCAGGACAGGCCAGGGTGGTGATCGGAATCGATGACGCCCATCTACTCGACGACGGCTCGGCGGCGGCGCTGTTGCATCTCGCTCACCAGCGGCTGGCCTTCCTGGTGATCAGCGTCCGTAGACGGGAGCGGGTGCGCGACGCGGTCAGTGCCTTATGGGAGGAAGGCCTGGTGCACAGGATCGAGCTGGCCCCATTGCCGGACGACGTGGTCGATGTGCTGCTCGATCGCGTGCTGGCCGGTCCACTGGAGGGGTTCAGCCGCCGCCGGATCCGGCGGGTCGCATCCGGAAACCCGATGCTCTTGCGCGAGCTCCTCCGGGAGGCGAGCGGCCGTGGGACACTCGCGCGAGAACACGGAGTCTGGCGGTTCGCCGGCCGTTTCCGGCCGGACGGCCGTATCCGCGACATCGTGCTCGGCCGGTTGGCGACGGCCGACCCCGACACCCGCCTAGTGCTGGACCTGCTCGCGTGCGGCGAGCCGCTGAGCCTGACCACCGTCGTACGGCTGGCGGGACAGCACGCGATCGAGACGGCCGAGTCGTCCGGGATGGCGGTCATCGAGCACAGCGGCGCCCGAGTTCTGCTGCGCCTGGCGCATCCCCTGTACGGAGAGGTGCTCCAGGACGCGATGCCGGTCAGTCGGTCGATGCGGCTCAGCCGCTGGCTCGCCGAGATCAAGCTGACCCTGCCGATGCGCCGCCACGACGACGCCCTGCGTGTGGCCCTGTTGCAGGCCAGGGCCCAAGAGGTGATCCGGCCCGAGATCGTACGGCTCGGCGCACAGCAGGCCATGGATCGCGGCGATCTGGAGACGGCCGAGCGGCTGGCCCGCATGGTGTGCACCGCGCAGCCCGGCGCCGAGGCCGATGGGTTGCTCGCCGACATCCTGGTTTTTCGCGGCAATTTCCAGGGTGCCCAGCATCTGTCTGCCTCGCGGGGAAGCGACCCGGTTCGCTGGGCGATCACCCGCGCCATGTGCGCGTACTGGGGCGAGGGCGACGCGGTCCAGGCCGACGAGATCCTCGACTCGGCCGCCACTGAGCCGAACGGTGACCTGGCTGTCGGCACACGCGCGTGGCTGCTGCTCTTCGACGCTCGCTGTGCCTCCGCTCTGGCGCTGGCCTGTGGCGTCCTTGCCTCGGACACGGCCAGCCAGCAGGCGGCTGTCTGGGCCGCCGGTGCCGGCGCCGCAGCCGCCGGCTTCCTCGGCCTGGCCGATGAGGCGGAACGACTCGGTCAACGCGGCGTTGCTCTGGCCGACGCCGCCCAGCCTGACCTGCCCTGGGCTCCGGTCCAGGTGGATCTGGGCCGCTGGCTGTCCTTACTGGCCCTCGGCGAAGCCGCACGCGCCTGCCGGCTCGCCGATCACAACTACCAGACCGCGCTCGATGCCCACAAACCCGTGGTGGCGGCCTTCTGGGCAGGCTGCCGCGGCGTGGCCCAGCTCATCCAAGGCCACCCAGGCGAAGCAGGCGAATCTCTGCGCGAAGCGATCACCGCCCTCGACGGCAACGACATCTTCCGCCTCACCCGCTGCTTCCACACCGCGCTGGCCGCCGCCACCGCGCTCGGCGGCGACAGCGCACAGGCCCGCGCCTGGCTGGACCGCGCCGGTAACCTGCCCGGCCCCGCCCACCGCCTGTTCGCCCCCTGGTTTCACCTCTGGGAGGCCTGGACCACGGCCTCGGCAGGAGACACCACCGCCGCTGCGGCCATATGCCGTAAGGCCGCCCACATCGCGAAGGAAACAGATCTTCCCGCCGTCGAAGCCGCCGCACGCTATGACACGACCCGGCTCGGCGGGCGGGGCGAACACTCGCGCCTGTTTCAGCTCGCCGACCAGCTCGCGACGCCGTTGACCATCGCGCTGGCCAGTGCCGCCACGGGCATCCATACCGGGCACGGCGACCCACTCACCGAAGCCGCCGAAGCGTTCGCCGCCCTCGGCCACGACTTGTTGGCCGCCGAAGCGCTGACCGCCGCAGACCGCGCCTACCGTCACAACGGGCAACGCGCCCGCGCTCCCGTAATCTCAGAGCGGGCCGTTCGTCTGCGCGCTCGATGTCCCGACGTCACCACCCCGCTCCTGACCCACGAACCGCTCGCCACAGTGCTCACCCGGAGAGAACGCGAGGTGGCCGTCCTGGCCGCCCAGCACAGCAGCCGTCACATCGCCCAACGACTCGGGCTGTCTGTCACCACCGTCAATAACTATCTGGCCAAGGCATACGCCAAGCTCGGCATCTCCCGGCGTGCCCAACTCGCCGACCTGCTCGACCGGGAACAGCCTCATTGATACGAGCGGGCCTGCATGGTGTAGAGCTCCGCGTAGCGCCCGCCGGTGCGCATCAGCTCGTCGTGCGTCCCGTATTCCGCGACTCGTTGCCCGTCGAGGACCACGATCAGGTCAGCGGAACCGACAGTGGAGAAACGGTGCGAGACCAGGATCGTGACCAGTCCGCGTGCGGCACCTGCGCGGGCGGCCGTCGCGTACCGATCGAACAGCGCGTGTTCTGTGGATGCGTCGAGAGAGGCCGTGGGCTCGTCGAAGAACACCACAAGCGGTTCCGTGCGCATCATGGTCCTACCGAGAGCGAGCTTCTGCCACTGCCCGGTCGACAGGTCGGCTCCGTCCCAGCGCACGCCAAGTTGCGTCGCGGTTCCGGCTGACAGGTGCGACAGCACATCCCGGCCCCCGGCGCGATCCAGCGCCTCCAGGACAGCCGCCTGGTCGTCGAGCCTGCTCAGGCGGCCGGCTCCGACGCTGTGCTGGACGGTGAACTCCAGCCTGGCGAAGTCCTGAAAAGCCGCGGACAGCCGTTCCCGCCAGGCCACCACGTCGAGTTCTGCCAGATCGGCTCCGTCGATGAGGACACGGCCTGAAGTCGGCTCGTACATCCTGGTCAGCAGCTTGACGAGCGTGGTCTTGCCGGTGCCGTTATCCCCGACTATGGCGATGACGGTCCCAGCCGGAATGGTCAGCGAAACGTCCCGCAACACCCAGTTGTCGCTACCGGGGTAACGAAACGACACCCGGTCAAACACGATGCCGGTGTGCAGCCGAGCCGGTGCCGGCAGACCACCAGGCCGCGGTACGGCCAAGGCCGCGTGGTCGCGCAGCCAGAGAAAACGGCCGGCCGTACGCAGGGTCCTTCCCAGCCCGTGCATCGACTGGATGGGCCAGCTCACGGCGGTCTGCACCTGCTGGCTGAGGTAGATGACGAGGACGACGTCGCCGGGCGGCGACTCTCCGCGCAGCGCACGGACCAGCACGAACCCCACGGCGCCGACGACGCCGAGCACGTACAGCACCTGCTGACCCAGCCCGGTCAACGCGATTCGGCGCTCGGTCAGTTCCAGGACGCGGCGGTGCTCGGTCCAGGCGCGGGAGGCGCGACGCTGGATCTCGCCGGCCAGTCCGAAGACGCGGATCTCCATGCCGGCGTCGCGATCGTGGGCCTTGGCGCGCAGGTGCCGCGCGAGCCGGCCGGCGGTCGCCGACCTGTCCTCGGCGACCGCCCGCCAGCGCTGCTGCAGGCGCGCGATCCAGACCGCCGGCAGCGCCAGCGCGACCAGACCCAGCGTCAGCGGGTGGACGACGACCAGCAGCAGGAAGACCGTCAGTCCGCCACACACCGCCTTGAACGCCACCGCGAGCGTGGTCATCGAGCTGCCGAGCTGCCCCTGCCCTCGTCGCAGCAGCTCCAGCTTGTCCTGGTAGTCGCCGCGCTCGTGATGCTCCAAGCCGGGCAGGGACGCCGTGATCCGCGCGATCTCGACGTCGAACGCATGCCCCACCTTCTCGCTCAGCGTCATGCGCCACTGGCTGCTCGACAGGTCAAGCTGCCAGCTCAAGCCCGCGCCGAGGACCAGCCCGGCGACTCCGACGATGATCTGTGTCGTATCGCGCGTGAGAACGCCGGTGGTCACCAGCGCCAGCCACAACCCGGCGAGGAGTCCGACGGCGTTGCCCACCGGCTCGGCGGCCACCGCCAGCGTCAGTCGCCTGTCGACCCGCCACGCCGTTCCCACCAGCAGCCTGATCGCCGGCAATGACTCAGTCATGGCCCGCTCCCTCCAGGTTGAACCGACTGGCCTGCAAGGCGAACATCGCCGCGTACCGGCCGTTTGCCGCCATCAACTCCTCATGCGTGCCGTCCTCCACCACGCGGCCGCCGGCCACCACCACGATCCGATCCGCGTGCCGTACCGACGCCAACCGGTGCGACACCAGGATGGTGGTCACATCCTCGGTGAACTCCATGAACCGCTCGAACAGCTCGGTCTCGGCCCGTACGTCCAGGCTGGAGGTGGGCTCATCCAAGATCAACAGCCCTGCGCCGCCGTGGACGGCGGCGAGCGCCCTGGCCAGCGCGACCTTCTGCCACTGGCCGCCGGAAAGGTCCTGGCCACCCGGATAGCGGGCGGAGAGCACGGTCTCCTCCCGGCTCGGCAGAGCTTGCGCCAGTTCGTCCGCGCCCGCGTCCGACAATGCACGGGCCACCACCTCGGCGCCGCCGCCGAGGCTTCCGAACTCCACGTTGGCGCGCAAGGGGAGCTCATATCGAGTGAAGTTCTGGAAGATCACCCCGATGCGGTGTCGTGCGGAGACCGGCTCCTCATCGCCGACGCGAACTCGGCCGATGTCCGGCTCGTACAGTCCGCACAGCAGTTTGATCAGCGTGCTCTTGCCCGCGCCGTTCTCGCCGACGATCGCGAGCGACTGACCGGCGGGTATCCGCAGGTCCAGGCCATCCAGGGTCGGCTTGTCACCTGCCGGGTAGGTGAAGCGGACGCCGGTCAGGCGGACCTCCAGCGGCCCGGGCGGGAGTTGACCCCTCGGACGCGGTGCCGCCGCGGTCCTGCGCGCCAGCCGGAGGGTCTGCCAGGCGACCTGGCGGGCCCTGGCCAGCGGGACCTCCACGCCGAACAGGTAGCCCTGCGCGCTGCTGCCCAGCACCGCCTGCACGAAGACGACTACCTGGGCGACCGAGACGATGCCTGCCGCCGCCTGCCAGCCGAGCATCCCCAGTACGAGCGCATGCGACGCGGTCACCACGCCCGTCGCCGCGAGGATGGTACGCATGCCGAGCTTCCGCCCACGCCAGATCGCTCGCAGGGCGTTCATGTAGGTCTCGGCGTAGGCCTCCACCAGCCAGCCGCCCAGCCCGAACACGCGTATCTCTTTGGCCGCGTGCGGCTCGACCGCCAGCCCGCGCAGGTACCTGGCGCGGCCCATCTGCTCGGCACCGATGGTCGAGCCAAGCGCCATCCCGTGTTCGAACCAGCGGCCGATGCCGTGGCTCAGGGCACGCCAGCCGACGAGCATCACCAGCGGCGCCCACCAGGCGAACGTGAACAGAACGACAAGCGCACCGGCGCCGGTGATTCTCTGGGTGACGAGCGCGCGGAGGTTGCCCACCGTGCCGAGGTGGCCATCAACGCGTTCGAACTCCTCCAGAGCGGCCAGCTCGCCCGCGACGCCGGGATCCTCGAGCACCGCGATCCCCGGCGTATCCAGCGTGGCCTGCGCGACAGTCCGGTGAAGGGTCTCGGCGTACCTGCCGTCGAGCACCTGCGTGTAACAGTCGAGCATCGCGCTCAATCCAGCGCTCGCGAGGGAGGCGGCGCCGAGCAGGACGAGACCGGTGAGCGCTCGGCCCGGTGCCGCCGGTATCGAGTCGATCAGCAGGCCGGACGCGAGGATCGCTGCCACCGGCAACGTCCCCTGGGCAACGGCCAGCACGCCGACGATCGGCAGGTGCCATCGGAGCGCCCGCCACAGCAGAGTCCAGAGTGCCCAACGCTTACGCACCGCCTACCACCGCCGTCGGTCGTGCGCCGGCACACGGTGCCGCCATCTGGTCGACGAGTTCGTGCGCCGCCCGTGCGATCCGCTCGCCGATACCGGTCGAATCGACCTCCTCGCTCGTGGCGTAGACCGCCGTCGGAAGCACAACGCAGCGCAGGCAGACGAACAGCGGCCGCACGACATGTTCCAGGGCGAGGCAGTGCCGCTGCGTGCCGCCGCAGGCGGCGATCAGCACCGGCTTGCCCGCCAGCGTCGCCGTGCCCATCAGATCGACGAACGACTTGAAGGGCCCGCTGTAGGCGCCGTGCACGATCGGCGTGACGGCGATCAAACCGTCAGCGGCGGCGGTCGTCCGCCGTGCCTCGTGCAACGGCGGATCCCACGCTTCACCCACGAGTGCCCGCCCCATCGACGGCACCAGGTCCATCACGGAGATGACGCGTCCTGACGAGATCACCTGGTCGGTCTCGCGCACGGCGTCGAGCAACTTCTTCGCCAGGTCACGGCTGCCCCAGCCGGCATGGATCACCGCTATCCGGCGCACGACATCACGCCCTCGAAATGGGCCACCACAGCCTCTGTCCACCACTGCCAATCCGACGGTGAGTGCCCGGCGGCGGGATCTTCCAGGTAACGAACCTCGGGCAGCCGCCGTACGAGGAGCCTGGACTGCGCGACCGGGCAGCGATCGTCCAGCCTGCCGTGGCCGATGAGCAGCGGCAGGCGGGCGAGCACCGCCACGCGGTCGACAGGACTCCGCCGTCGCATCAGCGACGGGTCGAACCGCATGGCGGCGAGCTGGCGTTCCAGCCAACGTCGCTGGACCCCGTCAGCCGATGCCAGCAACAGGGGCAGATCCGTCACGGGCGCCCACACCGCGATCCGGTCGGCGAGCCGCCCGTCCACCAGCAGCGCGAGATAGGCGCCGTAGCTCTGGCCGTACAAGCAGACCGGTCCTGCGGACTCCTCGCGCAGAGAACGCAGCCGGTACTCGATCGCCGCGGCGTCGGCGCCGCCCCAGTCGCCCCTGGACACCGCTTCGAATTCCGCGCCGTACCCTGAGCTGCCCGGATAGTTCATGCCGACGACGCGCCAACCCGCGCCGAGCAGCGCGGCGATCACTGGATCGTAGCCCTGCCTGAGTTGACCACCCGGCCCACCGTGCAGGAACAGCACCGTGCCGCCGTGAGTGCGAGCGTCCGGCTGGAACACCCACTCGGGGATCCGCTGTTTGGTCCAGAAATGCTCCCACGTCGGGCATAGCGGACGCGCCGCAACTTCCTGCCAGTTCCAGGTCACGAACTCGGGCGGCTGCACGGGAGACTCGTGCCGGCCGATCAGATGCAGGCCGTCCCGCGAGAACGTCAGGCCGGTCGTGAGGCCGGGCGGACGGGTTGGCTCGGCGGCCAGGTGGCCGCAGGTGTCCAGGACGCGATAGGCGTGCTGCTCATCCGCCCACCCGACCGCGAGCACGCGCTCACCTGAGGGGGAGATCTCGGCGCAGGAGTAGCCGGCGTGGTCGCGGAACCAGGTCACGGTGCCCACCGTCAGATCGAGCAGCCCGGGAATCGGCCGGCCCGCCTGGTCGCGGCCGGTCAAGCCGATCAGTCCCGCACGACGCTCCGTCGCGTCCAGCGGGCGTGCGCTCCCTGGAAAGTCGATGCCCAGGTCGACGAAGGCCGCCTCCTCATAGCGATACAGCCGAAGGCCGGTCACGAGACTGACGGCGAGAAACCCCTGGGAGGCGTCCCAGGCGGCGATCCGGTTGAAGCCCTCCGCGCCGTCCACCATCAGGTAGGAATCTGCCTTCGGGCGGTGGAGGCCGAGCATCGTCTGCTCGCCATCGGAGATCGCGACGAGGACTTCGAGCTCGCCTGTGCTCCCGATACCGCAGTGGATCGGACGGCCCAGAACCTTGTGGCGCAGCGGCTCGACGGCGCTGTCGCCGACGTTCACGATCTTGAGCTCGCTTCCCTGATCCTGCCGTCGCCAGAGTGCGAGCAGGCTGGGACCGGCCCAGCCGAGCAGCTCCCAGCCGACCGATCGCCCATTCGCGAGCGGCGCGGTAACCTGACCCGATTCACTCAGCGACCAGCAGGCGATCCGCCGGTCAGGTTCCTGGACCGCGATCGCCGTCCTGTCCTGGTTGGCACTCCAGGCGTGAATCTCAGTCATCAGCCTCACGCTCCTCCAGCAACCCCCGCAGCGATTCGAGATCGGCCGCCGTTGCCCTGTGCTCGGCCAATGCCGTCTCCAAGACCTCCATGACCGGTCCCGCTTCTGCGTGGCGGCCGAGGTTTTGGATGATGCTCTCGATGACCTTCGGCCTGCCCGGAGTCATTCGGTGTACGGCTTCCGCATACCATTCGGCGGCCGACCGCACGTCGCCGGCGGACAGGCTGCGGTCGGCGAGCACCCAGCATGATCCGACGACCGCACGCTCGATGTGCCTGCCGGGTCCTTCGGCGCTGTCGTAACTGCGAAGCAGGTCGGCTGTGACGCGCTCCGCCTCGCCGAACTCGCCCGCCTCGACCAGCAGCCGCACCAGACCGGCGCCGGCGTGGGCCAGTCCACCGAGAGAGTCGTCCTCGGCGGCGATTCGCCAGCTCAGCCGGTAACAGTCCAGGGCCTGCTGGGTCTGGCCGGTCTGGCCGTACACCCGGCCCAGATTCGCCAGGACGAGGACCTGCTGTTCGTAAAGGCCCGTCTCCAGCACCCCCGGCTCCGCCAGAGCGTCGAGAGCCGCGAGCTCCGCCTCGATCGAGCCGGCGTGATCACCCAGCCGGAGGTGCGCGAGCGCGGCCCCGTTGTAGGCGGCCGCGTGCCGGGTGGCGTCCAGACCGACGTAGTCGTGTGGGTGGGCCCGATGGCAGGCGTGGACGTAGTCGAAGCACCTGATGCTCGCCGTCCAGTCATCCTCGTGATCGTCCTTGGCCAACCGCTGGCCGAGTGTGTAGGCGAACAGTGATCGGACGTCGGCGTCGACACCCAGGTGCTCGGTCAGGTTGAGGATCGCCGTGGCGGTGGCCGGTGTGATCCGCTTCCGGTTGACCAGGACGGCGGCCAGGAAGCACGTCGCGGCTGTGGCCTTCTCGATCCGCTTCCATCGGTCATGCCGGCCACGGTGAAACAGCTGCCTGCCGTACCTGGCGATGCCACGTGGATGAGCGGCGGCCTCGGCGCAGGCCAGCGGGCTGAGCGCGGCGAGCGCGAGGCAGACGTCGGAGACCAGCGCCGCCGACGCGAGCAGCGGGTCCGCCTGGGTGGCGACGACCATTCTGGCCAGTTCCTCTACGGTGGCCGGCGCGGATGCCTCGAACACGTGCCAGGCTTGGGCCTTCTCGCGCAGCCCTGCGTAGGTGCACAGCCGTCCGCTCGTAGTGTCACGGGTGGAGGTGCACGCCTCGATCACCGACGCGTCCCAGCGCCGGAGCGCCGCCCACCGGTCGAACTCGCGCGCCCATGCGTACCCTCCCGACAGCAGCAGCCCCAGGAGGATCTCCTTGGCCTGCGGTTGCGCCTGCCCGCCCTGGGCCGGCCCGGGATCGTGCCGCAGTACCAGCATCGTGGCGCGGGTGCTCCGCAGGCGCAGCCGGCAGGCCTGCCAGAACGCCAGATCGTCCTGGCTCGGCGCGCCGATGGTCTCCAGCACGAGGCGCTTCTGCGCACTGCCCGGTGCGGCGATCCAGGATTCGATCGCCTGGACCTCCTGGTCGGCGAATGCGGCCCGTTCCCCGGCACAGTCCAGGATGCTCGCGACGGCAGACCGATCTGGCCCGTCACCCTTCGGCGTGGTGAAAGCCCAGGACGGTCGCCAGAACTCGCCGGTGCCCGCCGTCAGGTAGTACCTGATGTCCGCTCGCCGGTTGAGCCCGCTGACCAGCGATCTCAGTTCCGACGACGGGCCGGTCACGATTTCCAGCTCGGGTGACCGATGACTAGGCCGCATCGGCCGGCCGTTCTCTGATGACGCTCACCCGGAGCGTCTGCCTGTCCTGGATGAAGCCGACCGAGCGGTACAGCCTTCGCGCGATCCGGTTGTCCTCCTCGACGTTCAGCCGGCAGTCGGTGTACCCCGCTGACAGAAGCCCTCGCAGGCCCTCGACCAGGAGCGCCCGGCCAAGGCCTGCGCCGCGCCGAGTCGACTCCGTCACGATGTGCCCGACCAGCGGTCTGCCGTGGTATTCCGTGATGGCGATCGCCGCACAGGGGCCTGAGTCATGGACGACCTTGAAGCTCGCTTCCGGGATGAGCGTGCCGCAGAAGCCCGACAAAGCCTCGTGCCAGACCTGACGATCAGCGGCGCGGTGGGACTCGGGGCTCAGGTTCGCAAGAGTATCCGGGGTGTCGGCGGCCGGGTCCAGCGGCTGGAATCGGTATCCACCGGGCAGCGCCTTGCTGTGGAGGAGCAACAGATCCTCGTCGAGCGCCAGCCACATCGGCACGATCCGCCGCAACAGCTCGGCACCGGCGGCCGTGAGTTCTGCCTCCAGGAACGCCGGATGGACCGCGATGGTCGCCATCGCGCCGTGTACGGCGGTCAGCCGGTCGCAGACGGCCAGCAGCCACCCGCTCAGCTCATGATCACGACGTTGCGGCAGGCACTCGGTGACGAACCACGGGGCCGACTCCTGCGGTGTGACCGTACAGGCGAAAACCGTCTTGTCGCTGCGGCGTACCACCGCCCGGTACGCGTCTTCCCAGTAGGGGACCAACTCAACCGATTCTGTGATGCTCATGGGATTTTCCTCTCAATCGAACGAGGCAGCATCAGCGGGCTCTGATCGAGCAGGCCGGCCAGCCGCAGCATGAAGGAGTGGATGCCGGTGTATCCGCGCAGGAAACCGGGCCGCGGCAGGCCATCGCCTTCGTGCGGCCAAACGGCGGCCGTGCCCTGCATGATCTTCAGGGCGTCCAGCTTTCTTCCGATGCGCACCGCACCGGCGCGGAACTCCTCGCCGCCGGTGTATGCGGCGAGATCCAGCAGGTAGTCGCCATCGCCGGCCAGGCCGTGGCAGCGGCAGCAGGTGCCGAACGACCTGCCGTGGGTGATGGTACGGCCGGCCTTCACGGCGGCATCGAGAACTGCCTCGTCGCCGGTGACCGACCACGACGGCAGCAGGAAGGCGCCGACCCCGGCAGCGCCGTTGCACCAGTGCGTCCACAGGGTGGTGGATCCGGGCCAGAGCGGCCAGGTCACGCCATGCCCGCCGTGCGTCGGCTCCGCCGCGGCCGCGAGCGCCCGCCCCGCCACGGCCGCCAGCTCATCGGCCGCCGCGTCCGGCAGCATGAGGCCGGCCGAGTGCAGGAAGTACGCGACACCGGCGGTGCCATGCGCGAAGCCGAAGTAGCCGTAGTCCCCCCGTGGCCAGGCCGGAAGCCCGTCCTGATCCGTCGCGTCGCGCACGAGCTCGTGCGCGATCCGCCTGGCTGCCTCCCGGCAGCCTTCGTCGCCGGTCAGATTCAGTACGGCCAGCTGTGTCAGCCCGATGCCGGGCAGGCCGTGCGTGATGTCGCTGAAGTCCAGCTTCACCGCGGCGAACTCGGCGGCCAGTTCGATGGCCCGGTCTCGCCACAGCGCCGACTGTTGATCGTCGATGGTGGCGATCTCCGCCATCAGCCAGGGCATCGAACCCACGCCCATGTGAAGGCCTACCGGGGTCTGGCCGGGCACGAAGGGAGCCTTGTCATAGGTCCAGGCCAGCAACTCACCCGCGTGGCGGATCCAGACGCTGTCGTGCGACGAGTGCCACAGGTCCAGGTAGAAGCGGACGATGCCGAGCGTCCCGCTGGCGAACGAGGCCGGATGCAGCGCGCCGGGTGCCCACTTCTCCTGCCATGGCCACGGCCCGCGATCCCACTCGGTTCTGCGCACCAGATCCTCGCCGGTGGCCACCGCTTCGGCCAGGATCCGGTCCCGGTCAACGGCGGACGCACCGGCCCCGAGCCTGGAGCGCACCCGTTCGAAGTCCGCTGCGCGAGGTCCGTACTCCGCCAGGACGCCGTCGACATGCGGCGCGTAGCTCTGTGAGGCGCCGAGGTATGGATCGATGCCGGTCAGGATGAAATGGGCGATGCCGGAAAGAGCGAGTTCGAGAGCGTCCTCGGGGGATCTGCCGTCGTCGTTGTCTCGTGCGTAGCCGGGCGTCCAGCCGCCGAATGGCGGCTCGGCCCATTCGGGCAGGATGGAAAGCTCCAGATCGATGAACACACAACGCTCACCGTCGACGAGGATGTTATTCGGGCTGAGGTCGCGCATGGAGACACCGTGCGCGCCAACCTCGGCCACGAGACCCGGTAGTTTCCGCCAGATCGACAGCAACTCGTCTGGGTCCGGATCGCCGTGATAATTGCTGCTCTCCACAACCTTACGCAGGGTGTCGCCGGGAATGAATTCCTCAACCAGGTAGGCGTTGTCCTCTTCGACAAAGAAATCGAGGGGTTCCGGCGCAAGACCGGTGCCTTTCAGCCGCTGCAGGACCTTCCACTCGTTCAGCAATCGGGTGCGCGCGTCGCGGCCGAGCAGATCGACACAGGTGCCGATGCGAGCCTCTTTCACTATGACCTGTTCGCCATTCCACATCGCCCGGTAAACGCCGCCGCGCGCCGACTGCCGAAGACCCGCGACCACGTGGATGTCGCGGCCGAACAGACCGCTGCCGGAACGCGCCGGCGACGGTTCCGCCGGCACCGGCAGATCGGTCATCCAGGGCGGGGCGACCTCTCCCGGCGCCCGCCTGTCGCCACTCTGCCCGCCGTCCGGGTCCACCAGGATCGCGGTCCTGATCTGGTCTGGAGTCCCATAGGTCATCGGTGTCGAGAACCCGCCATAACGCAGGTAGACGTTGCTGCCGCGCCGATACCTGTGATCGCTGGGCACGACAGGACCGTCGTAGAAGTCCGTGACGGCGTGCAGTTCCTCCGCCACCTCGGCGACGGAGCTCTCGTCCTCGAGGTAGACGGTGATGAACTTGCCCACCTGGGTCACCGGGGCCGGCGGTGTGCCCTGCGCGGTCAGCCGGCCGATCGTTTTGATCACCTTCCACCGCAGCCCACGTGGCATGACGACACCGGCGACCAGGCGCATGGTCTTAGTGGCCGTCGCGGGCACCGCACTGACATGCACCTTCCAGCCCTGCCGACGGAACGGGCGATCGACGAGCGGCTCGAAGTTCCACCACCAGTCGGAACCGGTCAGCAGATAGGATCCCGTCCAGTCGGCCGCGAGCCTACGCGCCCCTTCACGCAGCGGATCCGATGTCAGAAGCCGTGCTGTCGTGGGCATCTCCCCTCCATTCAAGGTCAGTTTTGATTGCCCCGGGAGCGGTCCCGGGGCAACGCGTTTTCTAGCTTCCGTCGTCAGAATCCTTAACCGTGACCGAGCACGTGGAGCCCTGACAGGTGGAGGTGCAGACGGAGCACAGCGACACGTCCTCAAGCAGGAGCGGGTCGTCGACGTACCCCATTCGCAGCAGATCGGCAGCCGTGAGAACCTTCGACATTTCTTTTCACCTCCTCTCTGAATATCGGGGCGACGTTATTTTCAGGAGCCCGGATCTTCTGAGTCCGTCAACGTGACCGAACACTTCGAGTACCGACAGGTGTCGGTACAGACGGAGCAGAGCGACACGTCTTCCAGTAGGAGCGGGTCGTCGATGTATCCCATCTGCAGCAGATCGGCGGCAGTCAGAACATTCGGCATCCTTTTTTCACCTCCTCCCGAGCTGTCACGATGCGTGAGACGTTAGCCAGGAAGGAAAGCCGCGAATAGATAAGCCCGATTGATCTGTCGCGTTCGGAGATCTCCACCGTTGATCTGGCGCCAGACGGACGCATACTCACCGTCCACCAGTGGACCGGACGGCGATGGACTGGCCACACGAGGTGACCGGCGCGATCGAGAAGAAGGTCTTCGACCAGGGCGCCACCCTGTTGAATCTGGAAGTGGATCTACTGTTCTTCGACACCACCAGCACGTGCCGTGCCTTCGGCGAGTCCAAGGGCCACCGCTGCGATCCCCGCGTCGGCATCTCGGTGCGGGTGGGGGCTCGCGGGTTCGTCTCGGAGATGAACCGCCGCTACCTGCGCACCGGCAACATCACTACATCATCGGGGAGAAAGCTGCGGTCGGCCTCGGCCGAGGCTAAGGCGGCGTTATCAGGACCGGGCCACTACACCGAGGTGGCCGACTATTCGCCCTTCGTGGTGTACGACCTGGACAACGACGGCCGGGCCGAAGTGGCGCTGAAGACGGCCGACGGAAACCGTGGATGCTCAGGGCAAGGTGATCGGCGATCCACTCGCGGACCACCGCGACAGCTCGGGATCATCCTGCTCGGGCCCGAATACCTGACCCTCTTCGACAGACGGACCGGGGCGGCGATGGACACCGTGGACCATAACCCGACGTGGGGAGGTGGGCGAGGAGGCCGCCGATGAAGTGCCTCCTCCAACAACGACACCAAGGCCAACCCGTCGCTGCAGACGGACCTGTTCGGCGACTGGCGGGAACTCTTGACCACTGGGTTCCGGGTTCTGGCCCACCTACGGGCGACTTTCGGCCCCATTTAACGATCTTGGCAGCATTGATCACGATGGCCCCGACGGAGCTCCCGATCCGCACGCTGATGCACGATCCGATCTACCGGCTGGCCATCGCCTGGCAGAACGCCGGCTACAACCAACCGCCGCGCCCGGGCTTCTACCCCGGCGATGGCATGAAGACCCGGCCAAGCCGCACATCCGCTCCACCGGAATCGCTGACGAACTCATAGACCCAGCAGGAGACCCGACCCCGTCTCAACCAACGTCACCCTCTTCTGGAGGCTGTTCATGTACTCGCCGGGAAGGAACCGCAGCGGGAGGACGCCCATGCCGACCAGGTTGGAGCGGTGAATGCGCTCGAAGGACTTGGCGAGAAAGGCGTTGACGCCGAGTAGCGCGGGGCCCTTGGCGGCCCAGTCGCGGGAGGAGCCGGCGCCGTAGCCCTCGCCAGCGGGCACCACGGCCGGGGTCGCGGCCCGCTGGTGGGCGCGGGCGGCCTCGTAGAGGGTGGTGATCCTGCCGGCGGCCAGGAAGCCGGGGGTGAGGCCGTCCTCGGTGCCGGGAGCCGAGTTGGTTGCACGACCGGACGTTGGCGAAGGCGCCGCGCACCATGACTTCGTGCTTACCGCGTCGGGAGGCGTAGGTATCGAGTTGGTGGCGGGGCGTGCCGGGATCAGATGAGATGGCGTCCGGCGGGCTGGACGCCGGGATGGCTCCCGGCGGTGAGATGCGGTTGGTGGTGATGAAGCCGCCCAGCTTGACCAGCGGTCAAGGTGCGCCAGGACGGGGCCGGTGACAGTCCATGGTGCGAAAACTGGTCCCCAGAAGCGGAAGAGGCCGCACCCAATCTCTCGAATACGGCCTCCGATCTGCGACTTCGCAGTCGGGACGACAGGATTTGAACCTGCGACCCCTTGACCCCCAGTCAAGTGCGCTACCAAGCTGCGCTACGTCCCGCCAGGCCCTGCTGGAAGCTCGTTCCGTGCGGCCTTGCGTGGAAAACACTATCACGGGTGACGGACCTCTCTGCGCCATTAACGGCGAGGCCCGGAGGGGTGGGAACAAGGTCATCCGGGCAGCGGTCGAGGGTAAGGGGTCAGTCATGAAACCTTCGGATATTTCCCTGGTTCAGGTTCTCGGTACGCCTGCCGTCTCGCCTGACGGGCGCCATGCGGTGGTCGCGGTCACCCGCCCCGATCTGGAGGCGGACGCCTACCGGGGCGGGCTCTGGGTCGTTCCCACCGACGGGTCCGAGCGGGCTCGGCGGCTCACCCATGGGCCGCTGGACAGTGCGCCGGTCTACTCGCCGGACGGGGTGTGGCTGGCGTTCCTGCGTTCGGGGCCGGGGGCCGAGCCTCAAGTCCATGTGATGCCGGTCGCGGGTGGGGAGTCGTGGCGGGTCACCGTGCAGCCGTCCGGCGCCGCGGAACCGGCCTGGAGCCCGGACTCGTCGCGGCTGGCCTTCATCGCTGAGGTCAAAGAAGCTCGGGGCGCAAATGCGAGGGGCACAAATGCGGGGGGCGCGGACGCTAGGGGCACGGACGCTAGGGGCGCGGACGCTAGATCGCTGATGTGAAATTCGGGTTAGTGGTCGTAGGCGGTCAGGGACCGTTTTACGGGTGCGCCGGTGTTCCAGTTGTGCCAGATGGCGGCG
>NZ_JBHYJD010000058.1:0-61677 GCF_042740555.1 Nonomuraea sp. NPDC059007
GGCTACACGCCTACAATCACCACCGCGGCCACACCGCACTCGGCGGCCAACCACCCGCCAACCGCGTACCTAACCTCTCAGGACAGAACAGCTAGCCGTCGGGGCGGACGCCGCGGGCCAGGGGGGCGCGCCAGCCGTACCTCATGGCGGCGATGCGCAGGACGAAGGCGATCACGGCGGCGGCCAGCGTCGCGGGCCAGCCGTGCAGGTCGTAGACGTACAGGGCGCCCATGACGGCGGAGCCGACCATCGCGGGCACGGCGTAGAGCTGGCGGTCGTACAGGAGGGTCGGGATCTCGCCGGCCAGCAGGTCGCGCAGCATGCCGCCGCCGACCGCCGTGGTCACGCCCAGCAGGACCGCGTGCAGGGGGTTCAGGCCGTATTCGAGGGCCTTCTCCGTGCCGACGGCGCAGAACAGGCCGAGGCCGGCCGCGTCGAGGATCATGATGGCGGGCATGACCCTGGCCACGTGCGGATGCCAGAAGGCGACGATGACCGTGGCGGCGAGCGGCACCAGGACGTAGCCGAGGCTCTGGAAGGCGGCGGGCCGTACGTTGAGGATGAGGTCGCGGACGATGCCGCCGCCCAGCGCGGTCATCGAGGCGAGCACCGCCATCCCGACCACGTCCAGCCGTTTGCGCACGCCCATGAGCGCCCCGGTGAGGGCGAAGACAAAGATTCCGGCCAGGTCGAGAATTTCGGACACGGTGGATGTTTTACCGGATCGGGGGCATCGTCGGCGTGTCGTGCTCGGCCATCATCTCCCTCAGCTTGCGCACGAACATGAACAGCGCCACCCCCGCGACAATCGCCATCGCGGCGAGCACCAGGTAGTACGTGGTGTCGGACATGACGCTGCTCAGCCTGCCGGTCTGGCCGCCCACGGCGTCGCCGACCGAGACGGCGATGAACCAGACGCCGAGCATCTGGCCCTTGAAGGCCGCGGGCGCGAGCTTGGTCGTGACCGAAAGCCCGACCGGGCTCAGCGACAGCTCGCCGAAGACCTGGATGAGGTAGACCAGCACCAGCCACCACACGCTGACCTTGCCGCTCTCGGCGAGCTTGGCGGCCAGCGCCATCACGACGAAGCTCAGGCCGACCATGATCAGCGCGAACGCGAACTTCTGCGGCGTGCTGACCCGGTTGCCGAGCTTGAGCCACAGCGCCGCGAAGACCGGTACGAAGATCATGATGAACAGCGGGTTGAACGACTGGGTGGTGGCCGCCTGGATCGGCACGCCCAGCAGGTTGAGGTCGGTGTTGTTCTGGGCGAAGAACAGCAGCTTGCTCGGCGCCAGGTCGTAGATCATCCAGAAGATGGCCGCGGCGACGAACAACCAGATGTAGGCCTTCATCTTGGAGCGTTCGTCGGCGGTCAGCTCGTGGGGGCCGCGCAGCACGTAGAGGAAGTAGACGATCGGCACGGCCAGGATGACGATGGTCACGACCAGCGTGAAGCGGTCGAGGTCGAAGGTGCCGCTGGCGATCCAGACGGCCAGGACGGCCAGCACGACCACGACGCTGACCAGCGTCAGCCGCAGCACCTTGGTGCGCTCCGCCGGGGTCAGCGGCTCGCCGGGCCGGTCGCCTACGCCGCGCAACTGCTTGCGGCCGAGGGTGTACTGCACCAGGCCGAGCGCCATGCCGACCGCCGCCGCGCCGAAGCCCAGGTGCCAGCGGTCGCCGGCGGCCAGCCAGCCCACGACCAGCGGGGCGAAGAAGGCGCCGAGGTTGATGCCCAGGTAGAACAGCGAGAAGCCGGAGTCGCGGCGGCCGTCGTCGCCCTCGGGGTAGAGCTTGCCGACCATCACCGAGATGTTGGGCTTGAGCAGGCCGGTGCCGGTGATGATGAGCAGCAGGCCGACCGCGATGAAGACCGGTCCCTGGACCGGGATGGCCATGCTGATGTGGCCCAGCATGATGACGAAGCCGCCCCAGAACACCGACCTGCGGGCGCCCAGGATGCGGTCGGCGACCCAGCCGCCGGGCAGCGCGACGAGGTAGATGAGCGCGCCGTAGACGCCGACGACGGCCTGGGCGGTCTCCTCGGTCATGCCGAGGCCGCCGGTGGCCGGGGAGGCGGCCAGGAAGGTGGCCAGGATGGCGCGCAGGCCGTACCAGCTGAAACGTTCCCACATCTCGGTGCCGAAGAGCGTGGCCAGACCCCAGGGATGGCCGAAGAACGTCCTGCCGCTGCTGCTCATGCGCGCCCCCCGAACGACACGTTGTGCATGTGATCCAACACTCTACGTGACCGCTCTCGTGAAGCTGTCTCACAGGGTCTTGCCGCTTCCCCCCGCGTGTGGTGCGATGCATCCCACTCGTGCAAGTGAATACTGACTGGAGGCGGGCGCCATGGCCGAAGTCCTTGAGGTACGGGCCGAGATCGAGTCGCAGATCGCCGGCCGTACCGTGTGCGAGCAGCTGAGACAGGTCGCCGCGGACCATCCCGACTCCCCCGCCTACTCCGACCCCGAGGGCGAGGGCTGGCGCACGCTCACCTACGCCGAGGCGCGCGAGAGGGTGCTGACGATCGCGGCGGCGTTCGCGGAGCTCGGGCTGGAGCCCGGCGAGGCCGTGGCGCTGATGATGGTCAACCGCGGCGAGCACGTGCTCGCCGACCTCGGAGCGGTGCACGCCGGCGGCGTGGGCTGCACCATCTACTCGACCTTCGCCGCCGAGCAGATCGCCTTCGTGGCCGCCGACGTCGGCGCCCGCTACGCCGTGCTGGGCGGGCCCGCCGATGTGGACCGCTGGATGCCGGTCCTGGACCAGCTCACGGAGCTGCGGCGGATCATCGTGCTGGACGGCGCGCCCGAGGGCGACGAGCGGTTCCTGCCGTGGGCGGACTTCCTGGCGCTCGGCGAGCGCGCGCTGGCCGCCGGCCGCGCCGCCGTGGACGCCCGCTGGCAGGCCGTCCGCGCCGACGACACCGTCACCGTCCTGTACACCTCGGGCACCACCGGCATGCCCAAGGGCGTGCCGCTCACCCACCGCAACGTCTTCTACGAGGTGGCCTCCACCGACCGCCTCACCACGCTGCCCGTCCAGGGCACGCAGATCAGCTATCTGACCTACGCGCACATCGCCGAGCGCGTCCTCAGCCTCTACCTGCCGCTGATGAAGGTCTCGCACGTCTACTTCTGCACCGACCTGGCCAACCTCGGCGCCACGCTGGGGCAGGTCCGGCCGATGATGTTCTTCGGCGTGCCGCGCGTGTGGGAGAAGATGATGGCGCGCCTGCAGGCCGTCCTCGCCACCCAGCCGGAAGAACAGCAGCAGCAGGTACGGCAGGCCATGGCGGCCGGCGTCGCCTACGTCGAGGCGGGCCAGCACGGCGGCACCATCACCCCCGAGATCCAGGCCGCCTACGACCAGGCCGACAAGGCGCTGCTGTCGGTGGTCCGCGCGATGATCGGCTTCGACCAGGCCCAGTGGACCGCGACCGGCGCCGCGCCGCTGCCCGGCGAGGTGCAGCGTTTCTTCGCCGGCCTCGGCCTGAAGGTCATCGACGTGTACGGCATGACGGAGACGACCGGCGCCTTCACCGGCAACAGCCCGGCCGACTACAAGCTCGGCACCGTCGGCAGGGCCGAGCCGGGCGTCGAGATCCGCATCGCCGAGGACGGCGAGATCCTCACCCGCAGCCCGCTCAACACCGGCGGCTACCTGAACCGGCCGGAGGAGAGCACGGCCCTGATCGACGAGGACGGCTGGCTGCACACCGGTGACATCGGCTCGATCGACGAGGACGGCTTCGTACGGGTCGTGGACCGCAAGAAGGAGCTCATCATCACCGCGGGCGGCGAGAACATCTCGCCCGCCAACATCGAGAGCCACCTGAAGGAACACCCGCTCATCGGCCAGGCGCTCGCCTACGGCGACGGCCGCCCGCACCCGGTGGCGGTCCTGACGCTCGACGCCGAGCTCGCGCCCGGGTGGGCGCAGGCCCGCGGGATCGCCTTCTCCTCACTGGCCGAGCTGGCCCAGAACGGCGAGGTGCTCAAGGAGGTCGAACGGGCCGTTGAGGCGGCCAACGCCAAGCTGGCACGGGTGCAGCAGGTCAAGCGCTGGGCGCTGATCGGCAGCGAGTGGACGGCCGAGACGGCGGAGCTCACGCCGAGCCTGAAACTGAAGCGGCGCGTCATCCACGCCAAGTACGCCGACGTCATCGAGGGGCTTTACGTGGACTGACGGCTTTTGCCGTTGGGGGCGTGTGTCCTACCCCTGGCCATTACCGGATGGTTCCTACCGTCTTGATCATGACCAGTAGAGTCCTTCTGGCTTCGCTCGCGGCGGGGGCCCTCGCGGTACCCGTGCCGGTGGCCGACGCGGCGAGCGAGCCCGCCATCAGAGAGATCACCATACGTCCGGCCGATCCGGTGGTCGGGCCCACCGGATCGGTCCGCCTCATCATCGAGGTCGTCGCCCAGGGGGTGGACGGCCGCGAAGGGGTCACCGTCAAGGTGGACCCGGGCGCGCCACCGGACGGGGTGCCCGCGCCTCCGGTGGACCCCGTGGATCCGCCGCCGGTGACCCCGCCGCCGCTACCCGCGCCCACCGCGGTCCCGTCCGCCGCGCCGTCCGTCCTCCCGTCGGTCGCGCCGTCCGCCGTTCCGTCCGCCGTGCCCTCGGTCGCGCCGTCCGCGGTGCCGTCGGCTCTTCCGTCCGCGCTGCCGTCCGCGGCGCCTTCCGTGCTGCCGTCGGCCGTGCCCTCCCAGGTGCCGCCGTTGCCCGCGCCGCTGCCGCCCGCACCCGGGCTGGCCGTACCGGGGCAGGCTCCGCGGTGGCACGAGGAGATGGCCGGGCCGATGCGCCGCGGCGACGGCTGGCAGACCTGGCGCTTCCTGCCCGAGAAGGGCCTGACCCGCTACTACCCGTCGGGCACCTGGACGATCGTCGCCACGGCGACGAGCCCCGACGGCAGGACCGTGACCGCGCACAAGTCGTTCAAGCTGCGCAAGGAGACCCGCCTGACCTCGGTGCAGGCCACCAAGGTGGCCGGTACGAAGGCCGTACGGCTGCGCGGCGTGCTGACCCGCGTGGACCCGATGGGCTTCACCGACTACGCCCCGTTCGGCAACCAGCGCATGGAGATCCTGCACCGCCGTGACGAGAAGTCGCCGTGGAGGCAGGAGGCCGTGGCGACCACCTCGGAGCTGGGCAAGTTCGGCAAGACCGTGCTGGGCCCGGCGAGGGGGCAGTGGCGGGCCCGGTTCCCGGGCACCGGTCACTACGCCGCGGAACTCTCCTCTGTCGAACACATCGGAGATCGTCCTTGACCTTCGCTTTAACGGTCGTTGCCGAATCGTGATCATTTTGGCGGCAACCTTTCCCTGCCTTTGCGCGTCATTGGCGTAGACGTGTTCTGTCCCGGAGCACGTCTCGACGGGGAAGGAAGTTTCTTAGATGATGCGACGTCTCGCGGCCGCGGCAGCTGCTGCCGCGCTCGGCACCGCCGTGCTGGCGACCGCCACTCCCGCCATGGCCGAACCTCCCGGCCTCGGCTTCGACACCGGCGACTACGGCGACGGCGGCAACACCCGCCTGTCGTTCGACGCCAACCCGGAGCCGGTCTGGAAGGGCTCGCGCCTGAGCCTTGAGGGCAAGCTCTCGGTGCAGTGCGACGAGGACTACATCAACGGCTACGTGCAGGTGTTCAACGCCGACCACTGCCGTGAGGGCAGCTGGTACTGGCTCGGCGGCAAGCGGATCACGATCCTCTTCAAGCCGAACTACTCCGGCCGCTGGCACTACGTCGACACGGTCCGCACGGACAACGGCGGCTACTTCCACACCGGGGCCCGCGCCTGGACCTCCGGCACGTGGAAGGCGGTCTTCGAGGGCAGCAGGTACCTCGAGGGCTCGGCCGCGACCGACTGGGTGCGGGTCATTCGCCACTAGTCACAGCGCAAGCGGAACGCCCGGCCCTCTTGTCCCGAGGGGCCGGGCGTTTCGCCGTCCACGCTCCAGGAGTCAGACCATCGGGATGAGCGTCTCGGCCGGGCGGGGGCCGACCGGGCCGCGGGCGTCGGCGGCCGCGAGCATGCGGGCCGCCTCGGCCAGCACCGCCGGAGGCTGGGTGAACGGCAGGCGCACGTAGGACTCCAGAGTCCCCTCCAGGCCGAACCAGGGGCCGGGCGCCAGCCGTAGCCCGTGAGTGGCCGCGGCCTCGGCGAAGGCGATGGCGTTGCCGCGCGGCAGCCGTATCCACAGGGTGCCGCCGCCACGCGGGACGGTGAAGCTCCACTCGGGCAGGTGCGCGCGCACCGCGGCGACGAGCGCGTCACGCGAGGCGCGCAGCGTGCGGCGGCGCTCGGCGCGCGTCTCCTCCATCCGGTCGAACAGCCGTGCCACGATCAGCTGTTCCATCACCGGGCTGGCGATATCGACGGCCGCGCGGTGCAGGGCCAGGCGGCGGGTGAGCGCCTCGGTGCTGCGGATCCAGCCGATACGCAGCCCGCCCCACCACAGCTTGGACGCCGACCCGATCGTGATCACGCGGCTGTCGGTGTCGAAGGCGGCCATCGGCGCGGTCCCCGGCACCTCCTCCATCGCCAGTTCCGCCCAGGTCTCGTCGATGAGCAGCATGGTGTCGGTACGGCGGGCCGCCCCCACCACCGCCGCCCGGGTGGCGTCGTCCATGAGCGCCCCGGTGGGGTTCTGGAAGTCGGGCATCAGGTAGGCGAGCCTGGCCGCCGACTGCCGCATCGCGCCCGCGACGAGGTCGGCCTGCCAGCCCGCGTGGGTGATGCCGACCGGCGCGATCCTGGCGCCGCGCTGGCGGGCGGCGTCGATGGCGTGCGGATAGGTGGGCGACTCGACGAGCACGGTGTCGCCGGAGCCGACGAGCAGGCCCATGACGAGCTGGATGGCGTGCTGGGAGCCGGTGGTGACGAGGATCTGCTCGGGCCGGGTGGCCAGGCCGCGGGCGCCGTAGTGGGCGGCGATGCGCTCGCGCAGCACGGCCAGGCCCATCGGGTCGTAGCCGTTGCCCATGCCGTAGCGGCCCACGTCGTCGACCGCCTCCAGCATGGCCTGGCGCAGGTGCGAGGGGGCGCCGGGGGCGGCGCAGTGCAGTTGGAGCAGCCCGTCGTCGCCCGTGGACAGCCACGGGTTGTCGACGGTGGTGGCCGGGTCGGGCAGTTCCGTCCAGCTTCCCGAGCCCTGGCGGCTGTCGAGGTAGCCCTGCTCGCGCAGCAGGTCGTAGGCGGAGGTCACGGTGGTGCGGCTGACGCGGAGCTGCTCGGCCAGATGGCGCTCGGCGGGCATGCGCACGCGGACCGGGATCTGGCCGTCCAGGATGCGCGCCCGTACCGCGCCGGCCAGCGCGCGGTAGTAGGGCCGGGCGTCGCGCGGCACCGCGACGAGCCTCGCGACCTGCGCCGCACTCAAGAACCTCATAAGGCCACTTTTCACGATTGGCCCTTTTGGCGCAACCCAATCCCCTGCCACCATGAGACCACTATGAGCGAAATGTCCGTCCCTACCGTGGGTTCCCTCCCGTCCCGTCTCCTGCGCCTCTACGGCGGCCTGGCCCTGTACGGCCTCGGCATCGGCCTCCAGATCGAGTCCGGCGTGGGCAACAGCCCGTGGGACGTCTTCCACCAGGGCGTAGCACTCCGGACGGGCCTGACCATCGGCACGATCATCATCGCGGTCGGCGCGCTGGTGATGCTGCTGTGGATCCCGCTGAAGCAGAAGCCCGGCATCGGCACGATCAGCAACGTCGTCTTCCTCGGCCTGTTCGCCGACGCCGCCCTCTGGCTGCTTCCCACCCCGGGCCACTGGGCGCTCAGCTGGACGTACCTGCTGACCGCCGTCGTCACCATCGCCCTGGCCACCGCGCTCTACATCAGCGCCGGTCTCGGTCCCGGACCGCGCGACGGCATCATGACCGGCCTCATGCGCCTCGGCCTGTCGGTACGGCTCGGCCGCTTCCTCATCGAGATCACCGCGCTGGGCGTCGGCTGGCTGCTCGGCGGCACGCTCGGCCTCGGCACCCTCGTCTTCGCCCTGGCCATCGGCCCGCTCACGCAGATGTTCACCCGCTGGTTCCCGCTGACGAGGGAGACCCCCTGAACCCCCCGTGGAAGCTGACGGACATGACGCGACATGATCGATAGCTTCCACGGGACCACCCCGCGGGCGGGTAGCGTCGGTCCCATGCGGATCGAGGACTACGCGATGATCGGGGACATGCAGTCGGCGGCCCTGGTGGGCAGAGACGGCTCCATCGACTGGCTGTGCCTACCGAGGTTCGACTCACCGTCGTGCTTCTCCGCCCTGCTCGGCGGCGACCGCAACGGGCACTGGTGGCTCGGCCCCACCGGCAGGAACCCGGCGACCAGACGCCGCTACCGCCCCGACACGCTCATCCTGGAAAGCGAGTGGGACACCCCCACCGGCACCGTCCGCGTGATCGACTTCATGCCGCCGCGTGACAAGAACCCCGACGTCGTCCGGATCGTCGAGGGCGTCTCCGGCGAGGTCGAGATGGGCACCCACCTGCGCGTCCGCTTCGACTACGGCCGCATCGTGCCGTGGGTGCGCCGCAGCGACGGCCACCTGCAGGCCATCGGCGGGCCCGACTCGGTCTGGCTGCACTCCCCCGTCCCGCTCAAGGGCGGCGACTACGCCCACCGCGCCACGTTCACCGTCCGCGAGGGCCAGCGGCTGCCGTTCGTGTTCACCTGGCACCCCTCGCACGAGCCGATGCCTCCCCAGATCTCCGCCGAGGGCCAGCTCAGCGAGACCGAGGCCATGTGGACGGAATGGGTGGCCAGGTGCGCCCACGAGGGCCCCCACCGCGAGGCCGTCGTCCGCTCGCTGATCACGCTGAAGGCGCTCACCTACGCGCCGACCGGCGGCATCGTGGCCGCCCCCACCACCTCGCTGCCCGAGGACATCGGCGGCGTGCGCAACTGGGACTACCGCTTCTGCTGGCTGCGCGACGCCACCCTCGCCCTTGAGGCCATGATCAGCTCGGGCTACATCGAGGAGGCGGGCGCGTGGCGCGCGTGGCTGCTGCGCGCGATCGCCGGCCGCCCGCAGGACCTCCAGATCATGTACGGCGTGGCCGGCGAGCGCCGCCTGCCCGAGCTGGAGCTCACCTGGCTGGACGGCTACGAGGACTCCCGCCCGGTGCGCATCGGCAACGGCGCCGTCAACCAGCTCCAGCTCGACGTCTACGGCGAGGTCATGAACTGCCTGTTCGTCGCCAGGAAGATGGGCCTGGGCGCCGACGACCGGGCCTGGTCCATCCAGCGCGAGCTGCTGGCCTATGTCGAGGAGCACTGGGACGAGCCGGACGAGGGCCTGTGGGAGGTACGCGGCCCGCGCCGCCACTTCACCCACTCCAAGATCATGTGCTGGGTCGCCCTGGATCGCGCCGTCCGCTACTGCGAGGAATTCGGCCGCGTCGGCCCGCTCGAACGCTGGCGGCAACTGCGCGACACGATCCACGCGGAGATCTGCGACAAGGGCTACGACCCCGTGCGCAACACCTTCACCCAGTCCTACGGCTCGACCGAGCTGGACGCCGCGCTGCTGCTCATGCCGCTCGTCGGCTTCCTGCCCATCGAGGACCCGCGGGTCACCGGCACCGTGGCGGCCATCGAGAAGGAACTGCTGTCCGACGGGTTCGTGCTGCGCTACCCGGTGGCCGCCGACAACGACGTCGACGGCCTGGCAGGAGCCGAGGGCGCCTTCCTGGCCTGCAGCTTCTGGCTGGTCGAGGTCATGGCACTGCAGGGCCGCAAGAAGGAGGCCGAGGAGCTGTTCGGCCGCCTGCTCGGGCTGCGCAACGACCTCGGGCTGCTGGCCGAGGAGTACGACCCCCGCTACGCCCGGCTCGTCGGCAACTTCCCGCAGGCCTTCAGCCACGTGCCCCTGGTCCACGCCGCCCGCGCCCTGTCGTGACCCGTCCCGCCGGGTGAACGGTACGGCCGCCGCGGCGGCGCGGCCGTACCGGATCATGAGGCCGCCCGGGCGGCGGGAGCGGGGGTCACGCAGGGCCCCGATGGTGCGTGTCCTCGGGCGGGGCGAAGGAGGTCATCGGAGCTCCTCTGTCAAGGCGAGAAAGCCGGGGACGGGATCGCCGGGAAGGGGTTGTCGGGCGTCAGGATGACCCGGCGCGTCTCGCCCTCCTGCTCGGCCGCGTCCAGATGCAGCAGCGCAGCCCCGATGCCCGCGGCCCCGACCATGTAGCCGGTGTCCGCGCTCACCTCCCCCGGCCGCAGCCGCCGGTAGGCCTGGTACCACCGATTCCCCCGCCCGTCGTGCCCGGTCGCCCGTCCGATGAGGTGCTCGGCGAGCGTGCGCGCGTACTCCCGGTACGGCTCGCGCCCCGTCGCCGCCCACAACCCCACGAACAGCTCCACGAGACCGGCCGTCCCGCAGCACTGGCAGGCGGAGTTCCAGTAGCCGTTGGTCTGCTGGTACGGCACGCCGCTGGCGATGATCCCGGCGGCCAGGCGCTCGGTCCAGTCCAGGTCGCCCGGATCGCCGGCCACGCGGTAGAGCTCGTAGAACATGCGGGCCACACCCGCCGAGCCGGAGCAGTAGCCGAGATAGTGCAGCCCCCGCCCGTGGGGCACGTGGTGCGGCACGTACGCCGCGTGGCCCGTCACCACCGCCACCGACCTGACGAACCCCGAGCCCCGCCTGGCCGCCTCCAGGAAACGCTCGTCGCCGGTGACGCCGTACAGGCGGGCCAGGAGGAAGGCGGTGCCGGCCGTACCGCTGTAGAAGCCGGGCGTGACCGCGTCGGTCGGGATGCCGGGGCAGTCCCCGAACCGGTGCCCCGGCACCGCCTGCGCCGCGATGCGCTCGCCCGCCTCCAGCGCCGCCCGCTCGTAGGCGGGCACGCCGAGCATGGCCGCGGCGCGCAGCAGCCCGAGCACGATCCCGCCGTCTCCCCGCTGGGCGGGGTCGTTCGACCAGCCGAGCCCTCCTGTCAGCGGGCGGGCCCTGGCGACGATGTGGCCGGCCGCGGCCCGCGCCTCGTCTTCGAGCCGCTCCTCCCCCAGCACCCATCCGGCCTCGGTGAGCGCGAAGACGGTCCCGGCCAGGCCGTGGTAGAGCGTGAGGTCCTGCTGCTGCCGCCAGGTGGCGGCCAGGTACCGGGCGCCTTGGCGGGCCTCCTCCAGGTACGCCTCGTGGCCGGTGGCGGCGGCCAGGTCGAGGAAGAACAGCACGATACCGGCGGCGCCCGCGTACAGGGAGGCCGGTTCCGATCCCACGGCCGCGCGGCCGCGGTGGTCCGGGTTGGCCCGCCAGCGCCGCCCGTGCCCGTGGTCGGACCCCGCCGACCTGATCCAGCGTCCGGCCAGGATGGCCGCGTTCAGAGGAGTGGTCCGCTCGTGGCTCACCCTCGCTACTATCCCACACATTTGGTAGGAAATTAAGGGATCGGGGAGTCATCCCCTGCAGAAGGTGCCGGAACGCGGGCTCAGACGGCCAGGCGGGCGAGGACCTGAGCGAAGTCCGGGGGCGGGGTGACCACGAGGCGGGCGTGGCCCTCGTGCAGAACGATGTCGGCCCGCAGATGGGTCAGGCGGCCCTCGTGCCACCAGTACACCTGGTCGCTCAGGCCGTCGGTCCGCGCGGCGTGCAGGCGCAGCCGTTCGATGGCGCGCACGACGCCGAGGCCGTTGACCGGGTGCACCAGCAGCGTGTACGGGTCGGGCAGGACCACCAGCACCCCGTCCCTCGGCACCGGAAGGTAGTCGGGCAGCCAGCGCAGGTGTGTCGGGGCGGTCGGGGAGGGGCCGGTCAGGCGGGTGACGGGGGTGCCGGACAGCTCGATGGACTCGACGGTCAGGCGCTCGCCCTCGCGCACGTTCCTGGAGGCCAGTTCGAGCGCCTTGGCCGACGGCAGCGGCCAGCAGCCGGCCTCCTCCGGGCGGATCAGGCGGGGGCCGACGCTCAGCAGTTCCACCAGGTCGCCGTTCAGGTGGCGGCCGACGACGCGGGTCAGGTCCTCGACGGCGTCCACGGCCTCCACACGGGTCCGCAGCAGCGTGCGCACCTGGTCCAGGTCGCAGAAGTCGACCAGGTCGCCGGAGACCGCGTTGCCGAGATGCTCGGAGACGAGCGTGGGCCAGTCCTCGCGGGGCCGTCGACCGGCCTCCCTGCGCAGGCCGGTCAGCCGGACCAGCACAAGGCCGTCACGCATCGGCCGGGTGTCCCTGCCCAGGTCGAACGCCGACCGGACGCCACCGTCCGGGCCGGGCGTCAGGGTCAGGGTGGCACCGTCGGCGGCGAAGTCGCAGCCGTAGCCCAGCGAGTCCGCCACCAGGGCGAGAAGCGAATCGAGGTCCACGTCCTCAGGGCGGCGGCGGGACGGCTCACGCCTGAAGAATTTCACGCGCTCTATCCCCTCATGCCGGTTTCGTCCCTGCGTGTTTCTCCTACCTTGCCGTGTCGACGTCGCTGAACTGACCAGCCAGCGAGCACGATTCGGTATCGATAGCACCAAGCGCACCAAGCCAGATACTCAGCTGCGGAGTGCCGTGTCCCACGGGAAGCCCGGCCAGCACGGGGACGCCGAGCGGCAGCAACCGCTCCCGCAGAACGGGGTACGGGTCCCCGCACTCCTCCCAGGAGCCGAGCGCAAAGCCGAGCACTCCTTGGAAGGCCCCAGCCCGCAGGAGTTGCGTGAGCATCCGGTCGATGCGGTAAGGCGCCTCCCCCACATCCTCCAAAAACACGATATTTCCGGTAAAGCGTGGCTGCCACCGGGTCCCGCACAACGACGCCAGCACCGACAGGTTCCCCCCGGCGACCGGACCGGCGATCCGACCGGCGGCTCCCGGGGGCGCCTGCGACAGCATCGAGGTGCCCGCCACCGACCACGGCTCGCCCTTCAGCGCGCCGGTCAGCGACGCCCAGGTCGCCGGTTCCGGCCCGCCCTCGTCGGAGAACGTCGTGCAGGCCGGCATCGGCCCGTGCAGCGTCGCCACCCCCAGCTCCGCCCGGAACGCGTGGTGCAGAGCCGTCACGTCGCTCGACCCCACGAGCGTCTTGGGCCCGGCGGCCCGCATGGCGTTCCAGTCCAGCAGGTCGAGGACCCTGGCGGCGCCGTACCCTCCCCTGGTGCAGAACACCGTGGTGACGGCCGGATCGCACCAGGCGGCCTGCAGGTCGGCGGCGCGCGCGGCGTCCGAGCCGGCCAGGTAGGGAAGGTTCTGGCGCGCCATCGTGTGCGCGCCCACCACGACCCGCACGCCGAGCCCTTCCAGCAGCGCCACCCCGCGCGCGAGCCGGACGGCGTCGGGCGGCCCCGAGGGGGAGACGACGGCGACGGTGTCACCCGGCCGCATGAACCAGCTCCTTCACCAGCGCCGGCAGCGCCTGGCCGATCGGCTCGCGGACGACCTCGTGGGCGAAGTCGTCGTAGGGGGTGGGCTGGGCGTTCATGACGACCAGGCGGGCGCCGGCGTCGATCGCCTCGCCGCACAGCCCGGCGGCCGGATGCACGGTCAGCGACGTGCCCACGGCGAGGAACAGGTCGCAGGACCGCGCCGCGTCCAGCGCCGCGTGGATGACGAGCGGCTTGAGCGACTGGCCGAAGGAGATCGTGTCGGCCTTCTGGATGCCGCCGCACTCCGGGCAGGGCGGGTCCTCCTCCCCCGCCTCGACCCGGTCGAGCACCTCGCGCATGGGCGTGCGCAGCCCGCAGGACAGGCAGACGACGTGGAAGAGCGTGCCGTGCAGCTCGATGACCTTCTCCGGCGAGCTGCCCGCGCGCTGGTGCAGTTCGTCGATGTTCTGGGTGACCAGGGCACGCAGCAGTCCGGCGCGCTCCAGCTCGACGAGGGCGGCGTGGCCGCCGTTGGGGCGGGCGTCCCAGGCGGCGTGCTCGCGCCTGCCGATCCACGCGCGGCGCCGTACGTCGGGGTCGGCCAGGTAGTTGTCGATGGTGTACAGCTCCTGGGCGGCGGGGTCCTTCGTCCATACTCCCTGGGGCCCGCGAAAGTCGGGAATCCCGGAATCCGTGGAGATTCCCGCACCTGTCAGGACGGTCACCGACATTGGCTCGCTCACCTGGCAAACGGTGCCACACTTGGATGCCGTATGCGACTTCCGCCTCACATCCTCGTGGTCAACGGCATCAAGGTCCGCCGCCCGGTGTTCCTGCTCGGAGCTCCGCATTCGGGTACGGACCTGCTCGCCCGCGCGTTGAAACGTTCCCCCGGCTTCCACGTGACGACGGGCAGGGCCTGCGTGGCCAACGTCGTCTACGCCTTCGCCCGCAAACCGTCCATCGCCGGTGGTCCGGGAGCCGTCCGCGTGCTGCGCGACTCGCTGGCCGAGTCGTGGCAGGTGCTGCGCGGCTCGTGCGGGCTGTGCCCGGAGACCTGCCGCGAGGCGGGCGGCGTGACCGGGCTCGGCCCGTGCGTGGCCACCAACACCGTGACCCGCTTCGGCGACGCCAGCCCCGACCTGCTCTACAGCGCGCCGGTGCTGCGGCAGGCCTTCCCCGACGCCCGGTTCCTGCAGCTGATCCGCGACGGCCGCGACGTCGCGGTGGACATGCTGGCCGACCCGTCGTGCCTGGCCTGGTTCCGTCCGGTGATGCTGGCCGAGGGCACCGAGTTCCCGAACGCGTTCCTGGGGCTCAGCCGCGACGAGCACCGCGAGCGCTGGAAGGACATGCCGGCCGCGGGCAAGTCGGCGCTGCGCTGGCGCAGCGCCGTGCGCCTGAGCGCCTCCCTGCGCCGCGACCTGCCCGCCGAGCAGTTGCTGACGTTGCGCTACGAGGACCTCGTGCTGCGGCCCGCGCAGACGATCGCGTCGGTGTCGGAGTTTCTGGAGACGCGCGTGTCGAAGGTCGCCCTGTACGGCCGGCCCACCCCGAAGGTCGGCTCCTGGCGCTCCGGCCTGCGCCCCGACGACCTGGCCCTGGTGGAGAAGGTCGCCAGGCAGGAGCTCACCCGCTTGGGCTACCTGTCGAGCTGAACTGGGTGCGGTAGAGCTCGGCGTACAGCCCGCCGCGCTCCAGCAGCTCGTCGTGCCCGCCGCGCTCGGCGATGCGGCCGTCCTGGACGACGAGGATCGTGTCGGCCTCGCGGATCGTCGACAGCCGATGGGCGATGACCAGCGAGGTACGCCCGGCCAGCGCCGTCTTCAGCGCCTGCTGCACGGCCGACTCCGACTCGGAGTCGAGGTGGGCGGTGGCCTCGTCCAGCACGACCACGCGCGGCGCCTTCAGCAGCAGCCGGGCCAGCGCGAGGCGCTGCTTCTCCCCGCCGGACAGCCGGTAGCCCCGGTCGCCGACGACGGTGTCGAGCCGGTCGGGCAGCGCCTCGACCAGGTCGGCGATCTGCGCCGCGCGCAGCGCCTCCCAGATCTCCTCCTCCTCGGCGCCGGGCCTGGCGTAGAGAAGGTTGGCGCCGATGGTGTCGTGGAAGAGGTGCGCGTCCTGCATGACGACGCCCACGGTGTCATGCAGCGAGGCCAGCGTGGCCTCGCGCACGTCGACGCCGTTGACGCGCACCGCGCCCTCGTTCACGTCGTACAGGCGCGAGACCAGCGAGGTGATCGTGGTCTTGCCCGCTCCCGAGGGGCCGACGAGGGCGATGAGCTGTCCCGGCTCGGCGGTGAACGAGACGCCCTTGAGCACCGGGTGCGACGGGCCTGTGTCCTGGCGGGCCACCGACTCCAGGGAGGCCAGCGAGACCTCCTCGGCGGCCGGGTAGCGGAAGTGCACGTCGTCGAAGGTGATCGTGACCGGCCCGTCGGGCAGCGGCCTGGCCTCGGGCTTCTCGGCGACCATCGGCCTGAGGTCGAGCACCTCGAAGACCCGGTCGAAGCTGACCAGCGCCGTCATCACGTCCACGTGCACGTTGGACAGCGAGGTCAGCGGGCCGTACAGGCGCATGAGCAGCGCGGCCAGGGCGACCAGCGTGCCGAGCTCGAAGACGTCGCGGGTGGCCATGACGCCGCCGATGCCGTAGACCAGCGCGGTGGCCAGGGCGGCGACCAGGCCGAGCGCGACCCGGAAGACGGTGCCGTACATGCCGACGGTCACGCCGACGTCGCGCACCCTGGCCGCCCTCTTGCCGAACAGGTCGGTCTCCTCCTGCGGCCGGCCGTACAGCTTGGCGACCATCGCGCCCGCCACGTTGAAACGCTCGGTCATCACCGAGCTCATCTCGGCGTCGAGCCGCATCTGCTCGCGCGTCAGCACGGACATGCGGCGGCCCACCCATTTGGCGGGCACGATGAAGACCGGCAGCAGCACCAGCGCGACCAGCGTGACCTGCCACGACAGCGCGAGCATGGCGCCGAGCACGAGCAGGAGGCTGATGACGTTGGACACCACCGACGACAGCGTGCTCGTCAGGGCGCGCTGGGCGCCGATGACGTCGGTGTTGAGGCGGGAGACCAGCGCGCCGGTCTGGGCGCGCATGAAGAAGGCCACCGGCATGCGCTGCACGTGGTCGAAGACCTCGGTGCGCAGGTTGTAGATGAGGCCCTCGCCGATGCGCGAGGAGAACCAGCGCTGCGCCAGCGTCAGCCCCGCGTCCAGCAGGGCCAGCGCGGCGATCGAGACGGCCAGCGCGATCACCACGCCCGGCCGCTTGGGCAGGATGCCGTCGTCGATGATGGCCTTCATGAGCAGCGGGTTGGCCACCACGATCACCGCGCCCGCCACGACCAGCAACAGGAACGCGGTGATCTGCTTCTTGTACGGCCGCGCGTAGGCGGCGATGCGCCGCACGGTGCCAGGCGTCAGCCGCTGGTCCATGACCGACTCGTCACGGCGCAGCGAGCGCATCGCCTGCGGGCCGAACCCGCCACCCATCATCGCCATTGTCTGGTCAGCACGTGGGCGTCTGCGGCTGTTCCCCTCTCAGCTCCCGGCGAACAACGCCCGGATCCGCGCCGCCTGCTCGGTCCGCTCGGCGGCACTCTGCTCCTCCAGGGTGCGCGTCTGCGCCCCCTGGAGGAGACGCTTGGTCGCCGCGGCCGCTTCCCTGTTGGTCGACAGCAGCTGCGCGACCTTCTCCTGTACGGCTTTCGCCAGCTCACCCGGTTCGACGACCTGTTCGGCCAGGCCGATCCGGAAGGCCTCCTCCGCGCCGACGACGCGGGCGGTCAGGCACAGGTCCTTCGCCTTGGCGAGGCCCACCAGCTCGACCAGCGGCTTGGTGCCGGTCAGGTCGGGGACCAGGCCCAGTGCGGGCTCCTTCATGCAGAATTTGACGTCATCGGCCACGATCCGTAGATCGCAGGCGAGCGCGAGCTGGAATCCGGCGCCGATCGCATGGCCCTGAACGGCCGCGATCGAGACGATCTCCGGACGGCGCAACCACAGGAAGCCCTGCTGTGCTCGTTCGATCCCCTTGTCGAACGTGTCCTGATCCTGCCGGGCCACAGAGCTGAACGAGCCCTGTCCCGGAACCCCCTCAGGGGTGAACATGCGTAGGTCGATCCCTGCCGAGAAGGACGGTCCCTCACCTCTCACCACGACGACGCGTACCCGCTCCGGCAGGCTGTCGCCGATGCCGGCCAGTGCCGACCAGGTCGCGAACGTTTGCGCGTTCCGCTTCTCCGGTCGTGCGAGCGTGATCGTGGCAATCTCACCGTCCACCTCGAAGCGCAGGCCCGCCTCCTCGAAAGAGGCGTCCCTCGCACTCCCCCCGCGCTGATAAGGCGCCTTCGCTTCCGCCATCGCCTCGCTCCGATCCGTCGCTGTGCCGTCGCGCCCGAGCTTACAGAATAAGATTCTGACCCGGGCGCGACGGCCGGTCGACTGGAGACGAAGCGGCTGCGGTCGCGACGTTCCGAGGCGGCCTTAGCGCTTGGACTTGCCTCGGGTCGCCCCGCCGCGCCCGCGCAGAGTCACTCCGGACTCGCTGAGGATGCGGTGGATGAACCCGTAGGAGCGACCGGTCGAAGCGGCCAGGGCGCGGATGCTCTCACCCGCGGCGTAGCGCTTCTTGAGATCACCGGCCAGCTTGTCGCGGTCGGCCCCGGTCACCCGGGTGCCTTTCTTCAGAGTCTCGGCCACGAGTACCTCCTGTAGTGCCAGACTTCCGCAGCGTTACACCGCCATGATCAGTCATTTCAGCGGGATCGGCTACCTACTCCACGGGAAAAGATCCGTACCCACTCAAATTCAGATCAGGCGAGTGCCACAAGATCGGAAAATTCCTCGCTCCACGCGTCTTCAGTTCCGTCTGGTAGCAAGATCACCCTATCCGGTGAAAGAGCATCAACGGCACCCTCGTCATGGGTAACCAGGACGATTGCTCCTGAATACGACCGCAAAGCGGTGAGGACTTGCTCCCTGGAGACGGGGTCGAGGTTGTTAGTGGGCTCGTCCAGGAGGAGGACGTTGGCGCTCGACAACACCAGCAGCGCAAGGGCCAGCCGAGTTTTCTCCCCTCCTGACAGCACCCCCGCCGGCTTGTCAACGTCGTCGCCGGTGAACAGGAAAGATCCGAGGACCTTTCTCAGCTCGGTGTCGGTGAACTCCCCGCCGGCCGAGCGCATGTTCTCCAAGAGGGTGCGATCGGCGTCCAGGGTCTCGTGCTCCTGGGCGTAGTAGCCGATCTTGAGGCCGTGGCCCGGGCGGATCTCGCCGGTGTCGGCATCCTCGACGCCGCCGAGGATGCGCAGCAGCGTGGTCTTGCCCGCGCCGTTGAGCCCGAGGATGACGACCCGGTGACCTCGGTCGATGGCCACGTCGACGTCGGTGAAGACCTCAAGCGAGCCGTAGGACTTCGACAGGTCCACGGCCTGCAGCGGCGTCTTGCCGCACGGGGAGGGGTCGGGAAAGCGCAGCTTGGCGACCTTGTCGCTCTGGCGCTCCTCCTCGGTGCCGGCCAGCAGGCGGTTGGCGCGGCGCATCATGTCCTGGGCGGCCTTGGCCTTGGTGGCCTTGGCGCGCATCTTGTCGGCCTGCGCCAGCAGCGCGCCCGCCTGCTTCTCGGCGTTGGCCCGCTCGCGCTTGCGGCGCTTCTCGTCGGTCTCGCGCTGGTCCAGATAGGCCTTCCAGCCGACGTTGTAGTGGTCGATCACGCAGCGGTTGGCGTCGAGGTGGAGGACCTTGTTGACCGTCGCTTCAAGAAGACCGACGTCGTGACTGATGATCACCAACCCGCCGTGATGTGATCGCAAAAAATCACGAAGCCACCCGATTGAGTCTGCATCAAGGTGGTTTGTCGGCTCGTCGAGAAGGAGAGTTTCCGCTCCGCTGAAAAGAATGCGTGCCAATTCCACGCGTCTGCGCTGGCCGCCCGAGAGCGTTTCGAGCGGCTGCTTCAGGACCCGGTCCGGCAGGCCCAGGCTGGAGGCGATCGAGGCCGCCTCCGCCTCGGCCGCGTAGCCGCCCAGGACGTGCATCTGGTCCTCGAGCCTGCCGTACCTGCGCACGGCCTTCTCGCGGGTCTTGTCGTCGGCGGAGGACATCGCCAGCTCCGCCTGGTGCAGCTTGCGCAGCACCTCGTCCAGGCCGCGCGCCGACAGGATGCGGTCGCGCGCCAGCACCTGCAGGTCGCCGGTACGCGGGTCCTGCGGCAGGTAGCCGACCGCGCCCGTCGTCGTGACCGTGCCCGCGGCGGGCAGGCCCTCACCCGCCAGCACCTTGGTCAACGTGGTCTTGCCCGCCCCGTTCCGGCCGACAAGTCCGATCTTGTCGCCTGGATTGACGCGGAAGTTGGCCTTCTCGATCAGCAGACGCGCACCGGCGCGCAGCTCGATGTCAGTAGCAAGGATCATGGTTGAAAGGACGCTCCCGGGCTAGGAAAGGACGTCGGAGACGTGGGCATGCTTGCGCCGGTTAACCGGGAGTGTGCATGCGGCCAGTCTACGGTCCCGCGTGGCCACCGGGCTCGGGGTCCACCACCCGGATGCGCACCGCGCGGAACTGCTCCGGAGCCTCCTTCAGTACCGCCAGCCTGGGATCGGGCACCACCAGGAACGGCTCCACCTCCAGCGCCACCAGCGGCGCCAGCCGCCGATCGGCCCTGAGCGCGTCGGCGGCCTTCCTGTCGCCCCCGAACACCACGGCCTCCAGCCCGTCCAGGTGCGGCGTCAGCACCCGCAGCGCCGTCTCGGCCGCCGCCTCGAACGCCTGGTTCGCCTGGAGCGCGCGCCGCCTGGCGAACCGCTGCTGCGACCAGCCGCCGGCCGCCGTACGCCCCTGCACCAGCCGCGACCCCACCTTGGACGCGACCAGCTCGCTCCCCTGGAACACCCCCGCCGCATACCCGCCGAGCCGCACCAGCACCACGCCCACCCGCCGCTCACGCTGAGCATGCGCCACGAACCTCGACACGAACGGCGCCCCCTGGACCAGCGGCGGAAACGGCACGTGCATCTCCGCCAGCGCCCCGTCCGCGGCCCGCAGCCGCACGACCAGGTCATCCCCACTGGCCTCGAACGCCCCATGCCGGTCGGCGAACCCATCGATCCACCTGTTCAACCGCCCAGGCGCGACCGCCACCCATCTCCCCCCACCCCGCGCCGGCCCCACCCCCGCACCTTATCTCTCTCTTCTGTTCTCTCTCTGGAGGGCGGCCGCTTTGGGGCCGCCCTATCTGTCCTAAGGACGCCTATCCGTTACGGCTGTCGCCGCCCATCCACCACCCGCCGCCGTGCGCGGGCGCCGATCGTGGGGATCGCTTCTCACGTCGGACGTGGTCCCCACCGCAACGACCCTTCGTCACCCACCTCCGTGGGCAACCTACCTCCCTGCCCCGGCGTCGTGCCCGCGCCCTTGCTTTGCCCTCGGGCAGCCCCCGCGCCGGCGCACTCTTTCCTCTGCGCCAGCGCCTCCCCCCAGGGCATGCCCCGAGCATGGCTCTCTCGTGCGGCACGTGTTGTCCGGCACGCTCCGCCTCGTGGCAGGTGACGGGTGGAGGCTGGGGATGGGGTTGTGTTTGGGGTTCTGGTCAGGGGCCGTTGGGGCTTGGGCGGGGTTCTGGTCAGGGTGGGTGGGGGCTGGGGCGTGAGGGTCTCACAGGGGGCCGGCGGGGGTGGTGGGGCCTGGGGTGCAGGTGGGGTGGGTTCCAGGCGTGGGCGGGAGTTGGGGGTGGCCAATTCAGGGGTTCGGTGGTAAGGAACACCTGCTGAAATGTCGGTGAACTTCGTTTCCCGGCACTTATGCCGCACCACTTGCCGGGCGGATCATTTTGGCGTGTCTTCCCAGTTCACAGCCCCTGTTGTAGATCTTGACACGGGGGCGGTCATCGCGACGCACGCCACAGACAGCATCCCTCAGGGACCGCTGCCGCTGCTGCTCGACCTGCCCGTCCAGGTGGTCCTGAACGGCGCCGGCGCGCTGGCCCCGCTCCACGAAGCGCTCCGCCGGGCCGGCCGGCACCCGCGGGAGGTGGTGCTCACCCTCCGGGGTACGTGTGGGGAGACCGAGAAGGACGTGTTCAAGGTCGGCCTCGACGGGCTGCGGGCCCACGGATACCTGCTGGCCTTCAGCGGGTCCGGCGGCGTGCCGCTGGATCTGGTGTCGCAGGCCTCGCCGTACCTGCTGCTGCTGGAGACGGAGCTGGTCGCGCGGATGCCGCGCGACCACCGCAGCGTCGCGGTGGCGCGCGCGACCGCGACGCTGGCCCGCGGGCTGGGAGCGCATGTGCTGGCGCCCGGCGTCGAGGACGAGGCGGAGCTGGGCGCGGCGCGCAACTGCGGCGTACGGCTGGCCTACGGGCCGCTGCTGGCCCCGGGACCCGACGGGCGGGTGCGGGTGCCGCTGCCCGCGCCCGAGGAGACTCCCGAGGCGTTCATGCTGGGGCCGCGGGTTCAGGAGCTGCTGCTGCCGGCGGTGACGCTGCCCGCCCAGGCCAACGCCGAGGACGTGGTCGCGGCGTTCGGGCACGAGCCGTCGATCTCCAGCGTGATCCTGGTCGACGAGTACCAGCGGCCCAAGGGGAGCCTGGACCGCAGCCGGTTCCTGCTGTCGTTCGCGGCGCGCTACGGGCACGCGCTGCACGGCAAGAAGCCCGCCCACCGGCTGGCCGACCCGCCGAGGACGGTGCCGCGGACCACCCCGGCGGTGGCGGCCATGCAGGCGGCGGGGCGCGACTCGATGCGCGTGTACGACGACCTGGTGGTGACCGACGAGCTGAACCGCTGCCTGGGCATCGTCCGCGTCTCCGACTTGATCCGGCATGTCTCCAAGGCCTGACATGTCGTGAAACCGTGATGGATCGGCCCTGTCTCGCGGCCTCGCGTGCGGGTAAGCAGGAGGCGTGAGCAAGCAGCTGAACAGACGGGCCCTGCTCAGCGCCGGACTCCTGGCCGGGGCAGGCGCGTGCACCTCCGCTCCCCCGGCCGCCGCCCCGACCGGCGGCAGTCTGGCGCCACCGCTCAAGGCCGACGACTGGGCGTCGGTGCGCGCCCAGTTCGACCTGCCGAAGGATCGTGCCGACTTCGCCGCGTTCGTGCTGGCCCGCCACCCCGCCGAGGTCCGCCGCGCGATCGAGGAGCACCGCAGGGGGCTGGACGCCGATCCCGAGTACCTTCCCGCCGGGGGCGACCCCGACCAGGCCGTACGCGAGGCCGCGGCACGCTACCTGGGTGGCGCCCCCGCCCAGATCGTGCTCACCGACAGCACCACGATGGGCCTGGCCCTCCTGTACGGCGGCATCAGGCTCCTGCCCGGCCAGGACGTGCTGACCACCGAGCACGACTTCCTGGCCACGCACGAGGCGCTGCGGCTGCGTACCGAGCGCACCGGCGCCGCCGTACGCAGGGTGCGCCTGTACGACGAGCCCGCCAAGGCCTCCGTGGACGAGATCGCCGGCCGGCTGCGCAAGGCGATCGGCCCGAAGACCAGGATCGTCGCCGTCACCTGGGTGCACTCAAGCACCGGCGTGCGGCTGCCGGTCAAGGAGATGGCCGCGGTCGTCGCCGAGGCCAACAAGGGCCGCGAGGACAAGGACCGGGCGCTGCTGTGCGTGGACGGCGTACACGGCTTCGGCGCCATGGCCGACGGCGCGGAGGACCTCGGCTGTGACTTCCTGGCCAGCGGCACCCACAAGTGGCTGTGCGGGCCGCGCGGCACCGGCATCGTGTGGGGACGGGCGTGGGAGGCGGTCGTGCCGTTGATCCCGAGTTTCGGTCAGGCCAGTTTCGACTACTTCTTCGAGGGGTCCTCGCAGCAGCCGGTCACCGCCGAGTACTTCACTCCCGGTGGTTACAAGGCGTTCGAGCACCGCTGGGCGGCCGGCGCCGCCTTCGCCTTCCAGGAGGCGATCGGCAAGGACCGGGTCCAGGCCCGCATCCAGGAACTGGCCACCCGGCTCAAGAGCGGCCTGGCCGGGGTCGCCCACGTCAAGCTGGCCACGCCGGTCGCACCCGAGCTGTCGGCGGGGCTGGTGTGCATGGAGGTGGACGGGATCGCCAGCCCGTACGAGGCGGTGGGCAGGCTGCGCGAGCAGCACCGGATCGTGGCCAGCAGCACCCCGTACCGCGAGTCGCTGCTGCGGCTCGGGACCACGATCATGAACACGCCCGAGGAGGTCGACCGGGCGGTCAAGGCGGTCGCGGCCCTGCGCTAGGAACTCCCGGCGGCGCGGTGGTCGCCGGGAGATCCCAGTGCTACAGCCTGCAGGCGTAGATGTCGGTGACCAGGATGGCCCGGGCGCCGATGTCCCACAGCTCGTCCATCACGTGCTGGTGCCCCTTGCGCCGGACCATGGCGCGTACCGCCACCCAGCCCTCGCGGTGGAGCGGGGAGACCGTCGGGCCCTCCATGCCGGGGGTCAGCGCGATGGCCTCCTCTATCCGCTCGGCGCGGATGTCGTAGTCCATCATCACGTAGTCGCGCGCGTGGATGACGCCCTGCAGGCGGCGCACGACCTGTTCGAGCCCGGGGGTGCCCGCGCCCTCGCGGCCCCTGATCAGCACGCCCTCCGAGCGCATGATCGGCTCGCCGAACACCTCCAGCCCCACGTTGCGCAGGGTGGTGCCGGTCTCGACGACGTCGGCGACCGCGTCGGCCACGCCGAGCCTGATGGCCGTCTCGACGGCGCCGTCGAGCTTGATCACGCGGGCGTCGACGTCGCACTCGGCCAGGTACTTCTCCAGCAGCCCCGGGTACGCGGTGGCCACGCGCAGCCCCTTGAGATCCTGCACGGAGCTCATCTGCCCGCTGCTCGCCGCCAGGCGGAAGGTGGAGCCGCCGAACCCGAGCGGCATCACCTCCTCGACCTGCGCGCCGGAGTCGATGAGCATGTCGCGCCCGGTGATGCCGGCGTCGAGCGTGCCCTCGCCGACATAGACGGCGATGTCCCGCGGGCGCAGGAAGAACAGCTCGCAGGAACTGTCGGTGTCGACGACGACCAGTTCCTTGCTGTCGCGGCGGGGCCGGTAGCCGGCCTCCTTGAGCATGGTCTGGGCCGCTTCGCTGAGCGCGCCCTTGTTCGGTACGGCAAGCCGCAACATCAGTGGTCAACCCCCTACAGGTGCTTGTAAACCTCGTCCAGCCCGATACCCCGGGCGATCATCAGCACCTGCACGTGGTACAGCAGCTGAGAGATCTCTTCTGCGGCGCGGTCCTTCGACTCGTGCTCGGCGGCCATCCAGCTCTCCGCCGCCTCCTCCACGACCTTCTTGCCGATGGCATGGACGCCGGCGTCGAGCGCCGCCACGGTGCCCGATCCCTCGGGGCGCAGGCGTGCCTTGTCTGACAGCTCGGCGAACAGCTCTTCGAAGGTCTTCATGATCTCTCTCGTCGGTCGGCTGACATGCGGCTCCAGCCTAACGTTCGCGGCGGCTTGGTACGTGCGGCGTCCGCGACCCGAGACGCCCTGGTTTCGGTCCGTCGATAACGAATCGAAAGCGCTCGGCGCTACGCTCGCGGCTGTGTCGGGGGAGTGCGCCTCAGGGCGCACGGACACAACGGGGTGCTGCGGCCCGCCGTGCCTCCTGCGGGGGAACGGCGGGCACAGCCAGTCACGGCTTCGCGGGTTACCGCGGGCGGGCCGTACCGGAATGCGAAAATCCCGGCCGATCGCGCTGATCGGCCGGGATCTCAGGAGGCGCGCCGGGCGTCAGGCCCGGCGGCCGGGGTCAGCGGCCGTAGCGGCGGCCGGAGTTGCCGGTGTTGCCGGAGCGGTAACCGTCACGGGGACGCTCGCCGCGGTCGGCCGAGAACGGACGGCGCTCGCCACGGTCGTCGGCACGGAACGCGCCACCGCGCGGGCCGCGGTCGTCGGCGCGGAAGGGACGCGAGCCCCGGTCGTCGGAGCGGAAGGAGCCACCACGAGCGCCACGGTCGTCAGAGCGGAAACCACCACGGTCGTCCGAGCGGAAGCCACGGTCGTCGGAACGGGGAGCCTGACGGTCGTCGGAGCGGAACCCGCCACCACGGGGACCGCGGTCCTCGCCGGAGCGGAAGCCGCCGCGGTCGTCGGAACGAGGGCCCTGACGGTCGTCGGACCGGTAGCCCTGACGGTTGTCGGAACGGTAGCCACCACGGCCGCGGTCGTCGGAGCGGAAGCCGCCCCCACGGGGACCGCGGTCGCCGGAGCGCTCGCCCGAACGGAAGCCGCCGCCGCCCTGACCGCGGTCCTCACGCTCGGGGCGGTTCTCGCCGGCCGTGCGGGGGCCGCCGTCGAAGTGGCGCTTCGGGTAACGCTCGCCGTCCTCGTGACGGCGGCCGCCGGCGGGGCGGTCACCGCCCTCGGGACGACGTCCGTAGGAACGGTCGCCGCGACGGCCGCGACGCTCGCCGCCGTGGCCGCCCTCGCGGCGGGGACGCAGCGGCTTGCGGACGTCCGGCTCCCAGACCGGGATCGGCTCGCCGCTGGGAACGCGGGCGCCGGTGACCTCGGCCACCCGGGAGTTGCCGGGAGCGGCCTTGAGGCGGAACGGGTGGATGCCCGCGCGCCGGGTCAGCTGGTCGGTCGAGCGCCGCTCGTTGGGCAGCACCAGGGTGACGACGGTGCCCTTCTCCCCCGCGCGGGCCGTACGGCCACCGCGGTGGAGGTAGGACTTGTGGTCCTGCGGCGGGTCCACGTGCAGCACCAGGCTGATGTTGTCGACGTGGATGCCGCGGGCGGCCACGTCGGTGCAGACCAGGACGTTGACGGAGCCCTCACGGAACTCCGCCAGGATGCGGGTGCGCTGGTTCTGGCGCTTGCCGCCGTGCAGGCCGCCGGAGCGCACGCCGACCCGGGCCAGCTGCTTGCACAGCCGGTCCACGCCGTGCTGGGTGCGGACGAAGATGATCGTGCGGCCCTCGCGGTTGGCGATCTCGGCGGTCACGTCGAACTTCTCGTCGCGGGTCACCTGCAGCACGTGGTGCTCCATGGTGTCGACCGGGGAGGTCGCCGGGGCCACGGAGTGGGTGATCGGGTCCTTCAGGAACTTCCGCACCAGCTTGTCGACGTCGCCGTCGAGCGTGGCCGAGAACAGCAGGCGCTGGCCGCCGGGCGCGGTCTGCGAGAGCAGGTCCGTGACGACGGGGAAGAAGCCGAGGTCGCACATGTGGTCGGCCTCGTCCAGGACGCTGACCTCGACCTCCGACAGCGAACACTCACCCTGGCGGATGAGGTCGCCGAGGCGGCCGGGGGTGGCGATGACGAGGTCGATGCCGCGGCGCAGCGCCTCGACCTGCTTGCCCATGGACATGCCACCGACGACGACCTTCATGCGCAGGCCGAGGCCGCGGCCGAGGGGTTCGAGGGCGTCGTGCACCTGGAGGGCGAGCTCACGGGTGGGAACGAGGATCATGGCGCGCGGGTGCTTCGGCTTGGGCCGGTCGCCGGCGATGCGGACCATCGTCGGCAGGCCGAAGGCCAGGGTCTTGCCGGAGCCGGTCTGGCCGCGGCCGAGCACGTCGTGACCCGCCAGCACGTCCGGGATGGTGGCGCTCTGGATGGGGAACGGGGCGTTGATGCCCATACGGGTGAGGCCGTTCACGATCGGCGCGGGCAGGCCCAGCAGCTCGAACTCGGACGGACCCGACTCCGGGGAGGTTTCGGGCAGGACAACGTCAAGCATGGTCACGGAAAATCGTGCCTTTCGGTCGAAGTGGCGCGTCACTTCTGCGAAAGGACGAGCCGGGGCGTACGGCAGCGCCGTACCTGTGCAGAGAAAACACCTCGGGGTGGGGACGTGCCCGCCTTGATGGAGGCGGTCGTCTACGCGCACCCGGTGCCGGCGCAGGCGGCTGAAGACGCGAGATGATGCGTCAGGTGCACGTGGTGGCCAACACGGGAGGAGATCGATCTATTCCCGCCCTGGCACGCTGAAGCGGCTGACACGGGCTGCGTCAGCCGTGCAGCACAAGAAAAAGTCAGACCCTTGGGGATCAGACGTTGAAGCCTAGCATACGGAGCTGCTCGCGCCCCTCGTCGGTGATCTTGTCCGGGCCCCACGGCGGGAGCCAGACCCAGTTGATCTTCACGTCGGAGACCATGCCGTCGAGCGCCGAGTGCGCCTGGTCCTCGATGACATCGGTCAGCGGACAGGCGGCGCTGGTCAGGGTCATGTCGATGGTGGCCACGGGCGCGGTGGCGCCCTCGGCCGGGTCGAGGTGGAGGCCGTAGATCAGGCCGAGGTCGACGACGTTGATCCCGAGCTCGGGGTCCACGACGTCCTTCAGGGCCTCCATGACCTCCTCGACGGTGGCCTCACCGTCATACCCCTGCGTCGGGGTCTGCGTTGGCTTACTCACGAGGCACTCCTCACCACAGCGTCTTTGTAGGCCATCCACGACAGCAGCGCGCACTTGACCCGCGCCGGGAACTTGGCGACCCCGGCGAAGGCGACGGCGTCGCCCAGCACGTCCTCGTCCGCCTCCACCTGTCCCCTGCCCTGCATGAGACGGGTGAACTCATCGACCACGGACAACGTCTCGGTGACGGTCGAACCGGTGGTCAGCTCGTGCAGCACCGACGCGGCGGCCTGGCTGATGGAGCAGCCCTGGCCGTCGTAGGACACGTCCTCGATCTTGCCGCCGTCGCCGAGCTTCACCCGGAGCGTGATCTCGTCGCCGCACGTCGGGTTCACGTGGTGAACCTCGGCATCGTACGGCTCGCGCAGCCCCCGCCCCTGCGGGTGCTTATAGTGCTCCAGGATCAGCTCCTGGTACATCGACTCGCCGATCATGACTATGCGAACACCTTCTGGACGTGATGGAGGCCGCGCACCAGGGCGTCGATCTCGCCCGTGGTGTTGTACAGGTAGAACGACGCCCGCGTGGTCGCGGGTATTCCGAAGCGCAGGTGAAGCGGCCGGGCGCAGTGGTGCCCGACGCGTACCGCGATGCCGAACTCGTCGTCGAGGATCTGCCCCACGTCGTGCGGATGAATCCCCTCAAGCGTGAACGCGACGGTCCCGCCGCGCTCCTCCAGCGTGGAGGGGCCGATGAGCCGCAGCGACGGGACCTCGGCCAGCGCGTCGAGAGCATGGGCGGTCAGGGCGCGCTCGTGCGCCTCGATCGCCTCCATCCCGGCGGCCGCGAGGTAGTCGACGGCGGCGCCGAGACCGATGGCCTCGACGATCGGCGGCGTACCGGCCTCGAACTTGTGCGGGTAGGGCGCGTAGGTCGAGTGGTCCATCCAGACCGCCTCGATCATCTCGCCGCCGCCCAGGAACGGGGGCATGGCCTCCAGCAGTTCGCCGCGGGCCCAGAGCACGCCGATGCCGGAAGGGCCGAGCATCTTGTGGCCGGTGAAGGCCACGAAGTCGACGCCCAGCGCGGCCACGTCCACCGGGTGGTGCGGGACCGACTGGGAGGCGTCGAGCATGACCAGCGCGCCGGCCTCGCGGGCCCGCTTGAGCACGGGCGCGACGGGGTTGACGGTGCCGAGCACGTTCGACTGGTGCGCGATCGAGACGATTTTCGTGCGCTCGGTGATGACCTCGCCCGACAGGTCCAGCCGGCCCTCTTCGGTGACGCCGAACCACTTCAGGGTGGCGCCGGTGCGCTGGGCCAGCATCTGCCACGGCACGATGTTGGAGTGGTGCTCCATCTCCGAGATGACGATCTCGTCGCCGGGACCCATGGTGAAGCGCGGGTCCTCGTTCGTCCTGTTGCCGAAGCTGTAGGCGACCAGGTTGAGCGCCTCGGAGGCGTTCTTGGTGAAGACCACCTCGTCGCGCGAGGGCGCGCCGACGAAGGCCGCGACCTTGTCACGGGCGTCCTCATAGGCCTGGGTGGACTCCGCGCCGAGCACGTGCATGGCACGGCCGACGTTGCTGTAGTGCATCGCCAGGTGCTCGCGCATGGTCTCGACGACCTGCGCCGGCTTCTGCGAGGAGTTGCCCGAGTCGAGATAGACCAGCGACCGGCCGCCGGGCAGCTCGCGGGAGAGGACCGGGAAGTCCTTCCTGATCCTCTCCACGTCGAAGGCCGCCGACATTAGACGGCAGCCTTCGTGTAGGCCTCGTAGCCCTCGGCCTCCAGCTTGTCGGCCAGCTCGGGGCCACCCTCCTCGACGATCTTGCCGTTGGCGAAGACGTGCACGAAGTCGGGCTTCACGTACCGCAGGATGCGGGTGTAGTGCGTGATCAGCAGGACGCCGGTCTCGCCGGTGGCGCGGAAGCGGTTGATGCCCTCCGACACCACGCGCAGGGCGTCGACGTCGAGGCCGGAGTCGGTCTCGTCGAGCACCGCGATCTTCGGCTTGAGCAGTTCGAGCTGGAGGATCTCGTGGCGCTTCTTCTCGCCGCCGGAGAAGCCCTCGTTGAGGTTGCGCTGGGCGAAGGCCGCGTCGATGGCCAGCGCGTCCATGCCGCCCTTGAGGTCCTTGGCGAACTCACGCAGCTTCGGCGCCTCGCCGCGGATCGCGGTGACGGCCGAGCGCAGGAAGTTGGAGACCGAGACGCCGGGGACCTCGACCGGGTACTGCATGGCCAGGAACAGGCCGGCGCGGGCCCGCTCGTCGACCGTCAGCTCCAGCAGGTCGACACCGTCGAGCAGCACCTGGCCGCCGGTGATGGTGTACTTCGGGTGGCCGGCGATGGCGTAGGCCAGCGTCGACTTGCCCGAGCCGTTGGGGCCCATGATGGCGTGGGTCTCGCCCGACTTCACGGTGAGGTTGACGCCGCGCAGGATTTCCTTGTCCTCGACGGCGACCTTCAGCTCGCGGATTTCGAGAGTGCTCATTTATGACTCCTTCGAGAGCGAGACGAGCACGTCATCGCCATCGATCTTCACTGTGTAGACGTTCACGGGCTTGGTGGCCGGCGGACCGGTCGGCTTGCCGCTGCGGATGTCGAAGCACGATCCGTGCAGCCAGCATTCGAGGGTGTCGTCGTAGACCTCGCCCTCGCTGAGCTTGACCTCGGCGTGTGAGCAGATGTCGTGCAGTGCGAAGACCTCCGCGCCCTTGCGCACGAGCGCGACCGGCGTCTCGCCCACCTCGACGGCGATGACCCCCGAGTCGGGAATGTCACCCACCCTGCAGACCTTCTGGTAGCTCACCGCGCGAGCTCCGCTTCCACCGCGTTCATCACGCGCTCGCGGATCGCCTCGACCTCGATCTTCTCGATCAGCTGGCCGAGGAAACCCCTGATGACCAGGCGGCGGGCCTCGTCGAAGGGGATGCCGCGGGCCTGGAGGTAGAACAGGTGCTCGTCGTCCAGGCGGCCCGAGGTGGAGGCGTGGCCCGCCCCGGCGACCTCGCCGGTGAGGATCTCCAGGTTCGGCACCGAGTCGGCGCGGGCGCCGTCGGTGAGGATGAGGTTGCGGTTGAGCTCGTAGGTGTCGGTGCCCTCGGCCGCCACGCGGATGATCACGTCGCCGATCCAGACGGCGTGCGCCTCCTCGCCCTGCAGGGCGCCGCGGTAGTCCACGTTGCTCTTGCAGTTGGGCTCGGAGTGGTCGACCAGGAGGCGGTGCTCCAGGTGCTGCTTGGCATCGACGAAGTACACGCCCGACATGTCGGCGTCGCCGCCGGGGCCGGTGTAGGAGACGCTGGGCGACAGGCGTACCAGGTCACCGCCGAGCGTCACCACGAAGCTGCGGAAGGTCGCATCCTTGGCGAGCTGGGCGTGGTGGTGGGAGACGTGCACGGCGTCGGCCGCCCAGTCCTGCAGGCTGACGACCTTCAGCGTGGCGCCGTCGCCGACCACGAACTCGACGTTGTCGGCGTAGACCGCGCTGCCCTTGTGGTCGAGCACGACCACGGCCTCGGCCATCGGCTCCACCTTGATCACGATGTGACCGTAGGTGGCGCCGTCGCCGGAGCCGGTGAGCGTGATGACCGTCTCCTTGGAGACGACGGCCTCGCGCGGCACGGTGATGACTGTGGCCTTCTCGAAGGAGTTGTAGGCCTGCGCGCTGACCCGGTCGGCGGGCACGTACGCCTTGCCGACCCGGGCGTCGTCGCGGCCGACCGTCTCCACGGTGACCTCGGGGGCCGCGTCGACGTCCACGATCACGTGGCCGGAGGCAGCGGCGGTGCCGTTGTGCAGGCCCTTGAGACGGGACAGCGGCGTGAAACGCCACTGCTCCTCGCGGCCCGTGGGCACCTCGAAGTCGTCCAGGTTGTAGGAGGACTTCTCGTGCAGGGTCGACAGGGGCTTCTCGTTCAGGCCCATCAGCCGACGGCTCCTTCCATCTGCAGCTCGATCAGGCGGTTCAGTTCGAGGGCGTACTCCATGGGGAGCTCGCGGGCGATCGGCTCGACGAAGCCGCGCACGATCATCGCCATCGCCTCGTCCTCACCGAGCCCGCGGCTCATGAGGTAGAACAGCTGATCCTCGCTGACCTTGGAGACCGTGGCCTCGTGACCCATCGAGACGTCGTCCTCGCGGACGTCGACGTAGGGGTAGGTGTCGGAGCGGCTGATCTGGTCGACCAGGAGCGCGTCGCACTTGACCGTGCTCGCGCTGCCGTGGGCGCCCTCCTCGATCTGCACCAGACCGCGGTAGGAGGTACGGCCGCCGCCGCGCGCCACCGACTTGGAGATGACGCTGGAGGAGGTGTGGGGCGCCAGGTGGACCATCTTGGATCCGGCGTCCTGGTGCTGGCCCTCGCCCGCGAACGCGACCGACAGGGTCTCGCCCTTGGCGTGCTCGCCCATGAGGTAGACGGCCGGGTACTTCATCGTGACCTTGGAGCCGATGTTGCCGTCGATCCACTCCATGGTGGCGCCCTCGTAGGCGACGGCGCGCTTGGTGACCAGGTTGTAGACGTTGTTCGACCAGTTCTGGATGGTCGTGTAACGGCAGCGGGCGCCCTTCTTCACGATGATCTCGACGACCGCGGAGTGCAGCGAGTCGCTGGAGTAGATCGGCGCGGTACAGCCCTCGACGTAGTGAACGTAGGAGTTCTCGTCGACGATGATCAGCGTGCGCTCGAACTGGCCCATGTTCTCGGTGTTGATCCGGAAGTAGGCCTGCAGCGGGATCTCGACGTTGACGTTCGGGGGCACGTAGATGAAGGAGCCGCCGGACCAGGTCGCCGTGTTGAGCGCGGCGAACTTGTTGTCGCCGACCGGGATGACCGAGCCGAAGTACTCCTTGAAGAGCTCCTCGTGCTCCTTCAGGCCCGTGTCGGTGTCGACGAAGATGACGCCCTTTTCCTCAAGGTCCTCACGGATCTTGTGGTAGACGACCTCGGACTCGTACTGGGCGGCGACGCCGGCGATGAGGCGCTGCTTCTCGGCCTCGGGGATGCCGAGCCGGTCATAGGTGTTCTTGATGTCCTCGGGCAGCTCTTCCCAGGAAGCGGCCTGCTTCTCGGTGGAGCGCACGAAGTACTTGATGTTGTCGAAGTCGATGCCGGTGAGGTCGGAGCCCCAGGTGGGCAGCGGCTTCTTGCCGAACAGCCGCAGGCCCTTCAGACGCAGGTCGAGCATCCACTCCGGCTCGTTCTTGAGCGCGGAGATGTTGCGGACGACCTCCTCGGACAGGCCGCGCTTGGCGGCCGCGCCCGCCGCGTCCGAGTCGGCCCAGCCGAACTTGTAATTCCCGAGGCCTTCCAGCTCCGGGCGGTCGGTGACAGTCACCTTCCGGTCTCCTTGCTCTCAGTGTCCAATGGGTCGCGCACCGCTCCTCGCTCATTGCGCTGGGCGAGCGGATGCGTTCCCTGTATCCGAACGGGGCTCACATGCGTGGTGCAGACCCCGTCGCCGTGTGCGATGGTGGCCAGGCGTTGCACCGGGGTGCCGAGCAGCTGCGCGAACGCCTCCGTCTCGGCCTCACACAGCTGCGGGAACTCCGCCGCCGCGTGCGCCACCGGGCAGTGGTGCTGGCAGAGCTGGTCGCCGCCGGACTTGGCCTTGCTGGCCGAGGCGGCGTAACCCTCTGCCGACAGCGCCTGGGCCAGCACGTGCACCCGCTGGTCCTCCGGCACCGTCGCCATGACCGGCTCAAGCCGCTGCAGCAGGCTCTTGACCTGCGAGCGGGCGAACTCGGTCACCGCTTCCTCACCCATGCGCTCGGCCAGGAAACGCAGCGCGCTCCCGGCCAGGTCGTCATAGGCGTGCTCGAAAGCACTGCGCCCCGCGTCGGTGATGGCGAACAGCTTGGCCGGCCGCCCTCTGCCGCGCTGCCCGCGCGGCCGCACGGTGCGAGGCTCTATCATCCCGTCGGTCAGCAGCGCGTCGAGATGGCGTCGGACGGCTGCGGGCGTGAGCCCGAGCCGCTCGCCGAGCGCGGCGGCCGTGATGGGACCGTGCTCCAGGATCAGCCGGGCCACGCGGGCGCGTGTGCTGCGCTCGCTTCCTGGCTCGATCGAGGAGGTCACGTTTTTCACAACATCAGTGTGCCGTAATTCCTTCCCCGTTCACAAACGGTTCCGGAGATGCGGAGAATGCAATTTCTCACGCAGGGTAGCCTTACCTAACTCCACGCCGGAGCAGGGTGAACGCCACTCCGGAGGCCAGGATGAGGCCGAGCATGACGCTCGCCATCGGCACCGCCGTACCGGATCCGGCGAGTCCCACCAGCGGCGCGGCGACCGCGCCGAGGGCGAACTGCAGCACCCCGAGCAGCGCCGAGGCGCTGCCGGCCACCTGCGGGGGCTGGCTGGCGAGGGCGAGCGCGCCGGTGCCCGGCAGCACGAGGCCCTGCCCGCACATGATGACGAACAGCCCCGCCACGATGCCGCCGAGGCCGCCGAGGCCGCCGAGGCCGCCAGGGCCTTGCCCCGCGGTGGCGGCGGCGACGAGCAGCACGCCGCCCGCCAGCGTGACGACCAGGCCGACACGGACCAGGAGCGCCGGGCGGACGCGTCCGGCCAGGCGCCCGCCGACCTGCGCCATGACGGTCAGGCCGAGGGCGTTGAGCCCGAAGATGAGCGAGTACTGCTGCGGCGTGGCCTGGTAGACGCCCTGCAGGACGAACGGCGAGCCGGAGATGTAGGCGAACATGGCGGCGAAGGCCAGGCCGGCGGTCAGCGCGCTGGCCATGAAGGCACGGTCGCGCAGCAGGCGCCAGAACGTCATCGCGGTGTGCCGGAGCCCGCCGCTCTCCCGCTGGTCGGCGGGGAGCGTCTCCTTGACGCCGGGGATGACCGCGAGCAGCAGCGCCAGGCCGAGCAGGCTCAGCGCGACGAAGACGCCGCGCCAGGAGGTGAACGCCAGCAGTTGCGCGCCGGCGATCGGGGCCAGGATCGGCGCGAGGCCGCTGACGAGCATGAGGGTGGCGAAGATGCGGGCGATGGCCGCCCCGTCGTACAGGTCGCGCACCACGGCGCGGACGATCACCAGCGCGGCGCCGCCGAGCACGCCCTGCAGCAGGCGCAGCGCGATCAGCGCCGGCACGTTCGGGGCGAAGGCGCACAGCAGCGAGGCCAGCGCGAACCCGCCGACGCCCACGAGCAGCGGCCCGCGGCGCCCGCGTACGTCGCTCAGCGGCCCGGCCAGCACCTGGCCGACGGAGACGCCGATGAGACAGGCGGTGAGGGTGAGCTGGACCTGCGCCGGGGCCGACATCATCTCGCCGGAGATGGCCGGGAGCGCGGGCAGGTACATGTCGATGGACAGCGGTCCGATGGCGCTCAGCGCGCCCAGGATCACCAGGAGCAGTCCGCGGCGTTCTTTCCTGACCTCGATCGCCGGCGTGGCCTCTGCCACGGACATGCGTGATCCCCTCTCCCTCGCAGGCCGATGGCCCACGAGGGCCGAGGGGTGGAACCGGGATTAGGTCGCCCTAATTCCCTATTTCAGGAATTTTCACGAAGTTGGATGACGTTGAACGCCGCTCCCTGCGGGTCGGTGAGCACGCCGAACGGGCCGGGCGGCGCGTCCATCCTGTCCACGAGGACCGTGGCCCCCTTCTCACGGGCCTTGGCGATCGTGGCGTCGAGGTCGGCCACGGCGAAGTAGGTGCCCCAGTGGGACGGGACCTGCGGCGGGTACTCCTCGCCCATGGGCATCATGCCCGCGACGCTGTTCTCGCCGTTGTACCACTCGGTGTAGGCGATCTCGCCCATCTGCTGCGCGTGGGGCCGCCAGCCGAAGACCTCGGCGTAGAAGCGGGTGGCCGCCTCGACGTCGCGGCTGACGAGCTCGTTCCAGCAGTACGCGCCCGGTTCGTTGACCAGCGCCGCTCCGTGGTGGTTGCCGGGCTGCCAGACACTGAAGAAGCCGCCGTCGGGGCCCTGGAAGACCGCCATCGTGCCCTCTTCGAACACCGCGAACGGCTCGGCGAAGACCGTGCCGCCCGCGTTCTTGACCCGGTCGGCGACCGCCGCCGCGTCGTCGGTGGAGACGTACATGTTCCAGACCGGCGGCATGCCCGGCGCCTGGATCGGGCCGACGCCGGCCACGACCTTGTCGCCGACGTAGAACTGCCCGTAACCGCCCGCGGCCGGGTCCTCCGCCATCTCGGCCCGCCACCCGAGCAGCTCGCCGTAGAAGCCGACCGCGGCCGCCCACATCGGTGGTCGACAGATCCACCCAGCAGGGAACGCCTGGATCATAAGCACTGCGTACTGACACTTCCCCCTCCTTCTGTGAGATGGACCACAATCACCCAATCACGTCCCGTCTCACCCGTCCGGCGACTTGACGGGTTCGTCCGAAAGTTCATCCGCAAGCCTTTACGCACTGCCAGGTCGAAGCCCGGACCACCGCGGGCAGTCCCTAGACTCTTGCCATGGATTCCCCAGCCGTCGAGATCATCGAACTGGTCAAGCGCTACGGCGCCACCACGGCGATCGACGGCCTCACGCTCTCGGCGGCGCGCGGCGCGGTCACCGCGATCCTCGGCCCCAACGGCGCGGGCAAGACCTCCACGATCGAGATCTGCGAGGGCTTCAGGCGCGCCGACGCCGGCACCGTCCGCGTGCTCGGCGCCGATCCGCGCACCCACGCGCTGCGCCCCCGGGTGGGCGTCATGCTCCAGGCGGGCGGCGTCCCGCCCGCGATGCGCTGCGGCGAGTGGCTGCGGCTGGTCTCGCGCTTCTACGCCCGCCCCCTCGACCCGCAGGCCCTTCTGGTACGCCTCGGGCTGGCCGAGCACGCCCGCACCCCCTACCGCAGGCTCTCCGGCGGCCAGCAGCAGCGCCTGTCCCTGGCCGCGGCGGTCGTCGGCCGCCCCGAACTGGTCTTCCTCGACGAGCCGACCGCCGGGCTCGACCCGCAGGCCAGGCACGGCTGCTGGGACCTGGTCGGCGACCTGCGCGCGGCCGGGGTCTCCGTGGTGCTCACCACCCATCACATGGACGAGGCCGAGCGCCTGTCCGACCACGTCGTCATCATCGACCGGGGCCAGGTCGTGGCCGAGGGCAGCCCCGCCCAGCTCACCGGCGCCGAGCGGCAGCTGCGTTTCCGCGCCCGTCCAGGACTGGCGCTGGAGGAACTGCTCAACGCGCTGCCGGCCGGCAGCGCCGCCAAGGAGTCCCCGGCCGGCCACTACATCCTCGAGGGCCAGGTCGGGCCCGAGCTGCTGGCCACGGTCACCGCCTGGTGCGCCGCCGAGGGCGTCACCGCCGACGACCTGCGCATCGAGCGCCGCACGCTGGAGGACGTCTTCCTCGAACTGACGGGACGCGAACTGCGATGACCACCCTTGACCTCACTCCGGCGCCCGGCGCGGCGCCGCTGCCCAGGATGGTGCTGGCGCAGGCGGGAGCCGAGGTGCGGGCCATCCTGCGCAACGGCGAGCAGCTGTTGCTCACGCTGATCATTCCGGTGCTCCTGCTCGCGGGCTTCTCGCTGGCGCCGCTGATCGACATCGGGGGCGGGAGCAGGGTGGACTTCCTGGCCCCCGGCGTGCTGGCCCTGGCCGTGATGTCCACGGCGTTCACCGGGCAGGCGATCGCGACCGGCTTCGAGCGCCGCTACGGCGTGCTGAAGCGGCTCGGGGCCACGCCGCTGTCGCGGGCCGGGCTCATGCTGGCCAAGACGCTGGCCGTACTCGCGGTGGAGGCCCTGCAGGTGGTGGTCATCGTGGCCGTGGCGCTGGCGCTCGGCTGGCGGCCGCAGGGCTCGTTCCTGGGGGCGGCCCTGCTGGTGCTGCTCGGCACCGCGGCCTTCAGCGGGCTGGGCCTGCTCATGGCGGGGGTGCTGCGCGCGGAGGCGACGCTGGCCGCGGCCAACCTCGTCTATCTCGTGCTCCTGGGGGCGGGCGGGGTGGTGTTCCCCCTGTCGAAGTTCCCCGAGGGGCTGCGCTCGGCGCTTGAGCTGCTGCCGATCTCGGCGCTGACCGGCGGCCTGCGCGCGGTGCTGCGCGACGGAGCCGCGCTGCCGCTCGGCGCGCTGGCCGTCCTGGTGGTCTGGGCGGTGCTCACGCTGGGGCTGGCCTCGCGCACGTTCCGCTGGGAGTGACACCCGGGCTCGGTTTGTGTCGGTCGTCGTGAGTACCCTCTGACGACGACCTGAGGAGTCCCTTTGACCGCCTTTGCACTTGATGACCCATTCGACCGCTCCAAGGCCCGCGTACCGGGACCGGGCGGTCTGTTGCGCACGGCCGCCGACTCGATCCCGCCGTCCGGGCTCGTGCTGCTGGCCATCGTCTCCGTCCAGCTGGGCGCCGGGTTCGCCAAGGACCTGTTCCACCTGCTGCCGCCGAGCGCCATGGTGTTCCTGCGCATCGCGGCGGGGGCGCTGATCATCACCGCCGTCGCGCGGCCGCGGCTGCGGGGCATGACCAGGCGTGACTGGGCCGTCGTGGTCGGCTTCGGCGGCACGCTGGCGCTCATGAACCTGACGTTCTACGAGGCTCTGGCCCGGTTGCCCATGGGGATCGCGGTGGCGATCGAGTTCCTGGGGCCGCTGGGGGTCGCGGTGGCGGCCTCGCGGCGGCGGCTCGACCTGTTGTGGGTGCTCCTGGCCGGGGGCGGCGTCGTCCTGCTCGCGCCCTGGGGGCAGTCGACCTCGGTGAGCTGGGCCGGCATCGGCTTCGCGCTGGTGGCCGGGGCCTGCTGGGCGGGGTACATCCTGCTGTCGGCGGCGGCCGGGCAGCGCTTCTCCGGCGCCACCGGGCTGTCGCTGGCCATGGTGGTCTCGGCGGTGGTGGTCGCGCCGGTCGGCGTCACGGCCGGCGGGGCCGACCTGCTGCAGCCCGAGGTGCTGCTGATCGGGCTGGGGGTCGGGCTGCTGTCGTCGGTGATCCCGTACTCGCTGGAGCTGCAGGCATTGCGCCGGATGCCCAAGCACGTGTTCGGAATCCTGATGAGCCTGGAGCCCGCCGTGGCGGCCATGATCGGGCTGGTGGTGCTGGGCGAGATCCTGCACCTCCGCGAGTGGGCGGCGGTCATCTGCGTGGTCGCGGCCAGCCTGGGCGCCACCCGCGCGCGCAAGAAGCTCTGATCCCGGACTGGTTTCCGCCGCCGCCACCAGGCACTATTACCCTGAGTCATTCTTCGGATGCGAAGGGTCGTGGGCGATGGGGTCCGAGCCGGTCAAGCTCACCAGCGACTGGATGGCCGTGCTGCGTGCCCGCGAACACGCCCAGCCCGATGCGTACCTGGACGATCCGTGCGCGGCCGTCTTCGTCACCCCGGCCTCCGAGGCGGGCGTCGACACCGTGCGCGCCGACGCGCTGCCGTCCGCGGTGGTGCCGCTGCGCGCGCGGCTGGGCGACCTCACGCTGCTCTCCTCCGGGGTACGGCAGGCCGTCTGCCTCGGGTCCGGCACCGACGCCCGCGCCTACCGGCTGCCCGTCGAGCCCTCGCTCGTCTACTACGAGGTGGACCTGCCCGGCCAGCTGGACGGCAAGGCGGAACTGCTGGCCGCGGCCGGGTTCGGCGCGCGCTGCGACGTGCGGGTGGTCGAGGCCGACCTCCGGCTCGACTGGGCCCCGGCGCTGGTCGCGGCCGGGTTCTCCGTCTCCGAGCCCGCCTGCTGGATCGCCGACGGCCTCTTCTACTACCTGACCCCGGCCCAGACCCACGCGGTGCTGGACTCGGTCAGCGCGCTGGCGGCACCGGGGTCGTGGCTGACGTTCGACGTGCCGCACGAGCTGTTCCTGCGGGATCCGGTGATGCAGCCGTTCCTGCGGGAGATGGCGCTGCGGGGCGTGCCGTTCGTGGGGGCTCTGCGCGATCCGGCGGGGCTGCTGGCGCGGCACGGGTGGAGCGCTTCGGCCGCCCTGCACCGCGAGATCGCGGCGGGGGCGTGCAGGTGGCTGCCTCCGCTGCCGCGGCGGCTGCGCACCCCGGCGATGGACCTGTGGCTGGTCAGGGCGCGCACCCCCTGACCGCCTATTCGGGGCGGTCGGCCCAGATGCCGCGTACGTGCTGGATGTGGGCGCTCATGATGCTTTCGGCCGCGGCGGAGTCGCCCGCGGCCAGGGCGCTGAGCAGGGCCAGGTGCTCGCGTCCCGAGTCGGGGAGCTTGCCGCGCTCGAAGAGCTGCTGCAGGCCGTACAGGCGGGCCCGGTTGCGCAGGTCGCGGACGACCTCCACCAGGTGCGCGTTGCCCGACAGCTTGAGCAGCTCCACGTGGAAGCGCAGGTCGGCGTCCACATAGGCCAGCAGGTCGCCGCGTTCGGCCGCGGAGACGATCTCCTCCGCGATCGGCCGCAGGCTCTCGAACTCCGCGGCCCGCGAGGCGTCCGCGAGCCGGGTCACCGTCGGCACCTCGATCAGCTGGCGGATCTCGGTGAGCTCGTCGAGGTCGCGGTCGGACAGCTCCGTGACCCGGAAGCCCTTGTTGCGGACCGCTTCGACCAGGCCCTCCTTGGCCAGGTCGAGCATGGCCTCGCGGACGGGGGTCGCCGACACCCCGAACTGGGCGGCCAGCACCGGCGCGGAGTACACCACGCCCGGCCGCATCTCGCCGGTGATCAGCGCCGCCCGGAGCGCGTGCGCGACCTGCTCGCGCAGGCTCTGCCGCTCCCCCACCATCGGCAGGTCGAGCCGGTCCTCCGCAGCCATCGCGCGCATCCCTTTCCCTACGTCCACGCCTCGTATGCGGCCGCGGCCACCACGAGGTCCTGCCAGGCCATCCCTGTGCTCTTGAACAGTCTGGGCCCCGGGCCTGCGGTGATGCGGCCGTTGATCAGCTCGGCGAGGTTTCCGGCGAGGTGACCAGTCGTGATCGTACCGTGGCGGATCGGGACGATCACATCTCCGGCCTCGACCAGCGCGCTCGCCCGGGATTCGACGACCACGCACGAGCGGGCGACGAGGTCGTCGTCGACCTCGCGGGCGCCGGGTTCGTGGGAGCCGACGGCGAGGATGGTGGCGCCGTCGCGGGCGAGCTTACCGGCGAAGAGCGGCTCGCGGGCGGTGGTGCAGCAGGCGATGAGGCCGGCTCCGGCCACGGCGGCGTCGACGGCCGCGCGGGTGCCGGGATCGTCGCCGCAGAGGGCCTGCGCGGTCAGCCCGAGTGACCGGCATCGGGCGGCCATGGCCTCGGTCCGCTCTCTGTGCCGGGCGACGACGGTGACGTGCTCCACCGGGCGTACGGCGCGCAGGGCCAGGACGTGACCCCAGGCCTGCGGGCCGGAGCCGAAGACCACCAGCGTGCGGGCGTCGGCGGCGGCCAGGTGGGTGGCGGCCAGCGCGGAGACGGCCGGGGTGCGCAGGCTGGTCAGCGCGATGCCGTCCATGACCGCGAGCGGGCTCAGGGTGCCGCCGTCGAACAGCAGGTAGGCGCCCTGGATGCGGGGCAGGTCGCGCTCGGGCCCGTCGGGCGCGATCGTGACCGCCTTGACTCCGGCGTAGGCGCGGGTGGCGGCGGGCATCAGCAGCATCTGGCCGCCGGGCAGGTCCACGACCGGCCGCTGCGGGGTGTCCTCGGGGTCCAGGCCGTCGCGCAGCGCCTCCTCCAGCAGTTGTACGGCCCGCGTCACCGGAACCAGGCGGCCGAGGGCCTCCGCGTCGATATAGGGCAGCGCGTTCATGGGCCAAGCATCCAGGTCACGGCGGGGGGAAGGGAAGGGGGGTCAACGGAGGACGAAGCCGGTGCCGAGGGGGTCGGCGGGGTCGAGGTCGAAGGTGTGGCGGCCGGTGCGGTAGGCCATGCCGTCGATCTCCGGCACGATCCCCTCGACCGTCCGCCCGGCCACCCGGGCGGTGAAGCGGGTGCCGATCACGCTGTCGTGGGTCAGCGTGACGGCGTCGCCGTGCTCGGCGGCCAGCAGGGCCATGCGGGCGGCGGTGCCGGAGCCGCAGGGCGAGCGGTCGACCTCGCCGTCGGCGAAGACGGTGACGTTGCGCTGGTGCAGGGCGGTCCCGTCGGCGGACAACTCGTCGTGGAAGATGACGCCGTAGATCCCGGACAGCCGCTCGTCCGTGGGGTGGCGGGCGGCGGGGTGGTCCCGCAGGGCGGCCTTGACGCGGCGGCCGTGGGCGATGAGGGCGGGCAGGTGCTCCCGCTCCACGGACAGTCCCACGGCGGAGGCGGGCAGGCTGGCGTAGATGGCGCCGCCGTAGGAGATGTCGAGGCCGACGCCGGCGACCTCGACCCCGCGGGCGATCACCCACGAGGGCACGCTGCGGAAGGTGACGCCGGTGACCCGGCCCCCCGCGCTGGCCACCCGGGCCGTCACCCGCCCCGACGGGACGTCGACGACCACGTCGGTGACACCGTCCGGGCCGGCGGCGACCAGCCCCTCCTGCACGGCGTGTACGGCCAGCGCGATCGTGCCATGACCACACGCGGTGGAATAGCCGTCCTTGTGCCAGAACAGCACACCCAGATGAGCCCCGGCGTCGTCCGGCGGCACCAGGAAACATCCGTACATGTCGGCATGGCCCCGCGGCTCATGGCACAGCAGCCGCCGCACATGATCGACCCCCTCGGTGGCCGAGCGCCGTTCGAGCACCGTGGCGCCGGGAATGTCCGGCACCCCGCCGGTCACGATCCTGAACGGCTCGCCACCGGTGTGGTAGTCGACCGTCGTGATCACAGCTCGAACCCCTCGGGGAAGGGGTCGCGGGGATCGAGGAAGTACTGGGCGGTCCCGGTGATCCAGGCCCGTCCGGTGATGGACGGCATGACCGCGGGCCGCCCGCCCACCGTGGTCTCCTCCAGCAGCCGCCCGATGAAGCGGGTGCCGATGAACGACTCGTTGACGAAGTCGGCGCCGATCGCCAGCTCGCCCCTGGCGTGCAGCTGGGCCATCCGGGCGCTGGTGCCGGTGCCGCAGGGCGAGCGGTCGAACCAGCCGGGGAAGATCGCCATCGCGTGCCGGGAGTGCTGGGCGGTGGAGCCGGGGGCGGCGAAGTAGACGTGGTGGCAGCCGCGGATGCGCGGGTCCTCCGGGTGGACCGGCTCGTCGGCGGCGTTGATCGCGTCCATGGTGGCCAGCCCGGCGGCGATGATCTCGTTCTTGGCCGCCCGGTCGAACGGCAGCTTGTAGGAGTCGAGGCCGACGATGGCGTAGAAGTTGCCGCCATAGGCCAGGTCATAGCGGATCCGCCCGAACCCGGGCACTTCGGCCTCGGCGTCCAGCCGGTCGCTGAAGGCGGCGACGTTGCGGAGCGTGACCGACTCGGCGACGCCGTCCCTGACCGCGACGTCGACGGTGACCAGCCCGGCGGGCACCTCCAGCCGGATCGTGGTCACCGGCTCGCTCACCTCCACCATGCCGGTCTCCACCAGCACGGTCGCCACCCCGATCGTGCCGTGCCCGCACATCGGCAGCAGCCCGGACACCTCGATGAACAGCACGCCCCAGTCGGCGTCCGGCCGGGTGGGCGGCTGCAGGATCGCCCCGCTCATCGCGGAGTGGCCGCGGGGCTCGCGCATGAGCAGGTTGCGCAGGTGGTCGAGGTGGTCACGGAAGTACACCCGGCGCTCGGCCATGGTGGCGCCGGGGATCACCCCGACGCCGCCGGTGATCACCCGCGTGGGCATGCCCTCGGTGTGCGAGTCGACCGCGTGGAAGACCCGGTTGGTTCTCATGTCGCTCCTCTGGGGGGTGCCTGGGCCACTTGGCCGGTGCCGCGGACCTCGTCACGGCGGGAGGGGGCACGGCCGCCGGCCGTCCCCCTGGAGTGCCGCCCGCCCCGTGACCGGGGTGGGGGTCACACGGCTTGCCGTAAAGGAAAGCCTTGCTCTGAGAGCAACGCTAAGGGAGAGTCATGCGATCCCCTCGGCGAGGGCCTTTTCGGTGGCGGCGCGGACGGCGGCGGCCTGGTCCTCCGTCAGCGGCACGCGCGGCTGGCGGCAGGGGCCGCCGCGGCGGCCCGCCACGTCCATGGAGAGCTTGATGGCCTGCACGAACTCGATCTTGGAGTCCCAGCGCAGCAGCGGGTGCAGCATGCGGTACAGGGGCAGCGCCGTGTCCAGGTCGCGGGCGAGCGCGGCGCGGTACAGGGCGACGTTGGCGGCGGGCAGCGCGTTGGGGAAGCCGGCGATCCAGCCCACGGCCCCGGCGATGCCCAGCTCCAGCAGCACGTCGTCGGAGCCGACCAGCAGGTCGAGCCCGGGGGCGAGCTCGGCCAGCTCGTAGGCGCGGCGCACGTCCCCGGTGAACTCCTTGACCGCCACGATCAGCCCCTCGGCGTGCAGCTTGGCCAGCAGCGCCGGGGTGAGGTCGACCTTGGTGTCATAGGGGTTGTTGTAGGCCACGACGGGCACGCCCGCCTCGGCCACCTGGCGGTAGTGCTCCAGCACGGCGCGCTCGTCGGCGCGGTAGGTGTTGGGGGGCAGCGCGAGCACCGAGCCGCAGCCGATCTCGCGGGCGTGCTCGGCCCACCGGCGCGACTCGGCCGCGCCGTAGGCGCCGACACCGGCCATGACGCGCTCGCCGCCGATCGCGGCGACGGCGGTCTCGGCGACCTTGGCGCGCTCTTCCGGCGTGAGCGTCTGGTACTCGCCCAGCGAGCCGTTGGGCACGACGCCGTCGCAGCCGTTCTCGACCAGCCAGCGGCAGTGCGCGGCGTAGCCGTCGTGGTCCACGGACAGGTCGTCGTGCAGGGGAAGCGCGGTGGCCACCATGACGCCGTGCCAGGGTTTGGTGCGTGTTGTCATCGATGTTCCTTCTGTGGGGGCTCCGCTAGGGCGCCTAGGGAGATCGGCTGGGCGATGGGGCGGCGTGGGGGCTGCTGGGGTTCCCCGGCCAGGCAGGCGAGCGCGTAGCCGCACATGCGGCCCTGGCACCAGCCCATGCCGGGCCTGGCCAGCAGCTTGATCGAACGGGCGTCGGTGGCGCCGAGCTCCTGCGCCTCGCGCACGCGAGACAGCGGCACCTCCTCGCACCGGCAGATGAGCGTGTCCCGGGTGAGCCACGACTGCCAGCCCGGCCTGACCGGGTAGGCGCTCTGCAGCGCCGCGGCGAAGGCCCGCAGCCGGGCGCGCCTGCGCAGCAGCAGGCCGGGCACCTCGCCCGTGGGCCCGCCGGCGAGCGCGAGGCCGGCGACGCGGCCCTCGATCTCCGACAGCTCCCAGCCGCCGACGCCGGTGGGCTCACCGGCCGCCCACACCCCGGGGACGCTGGTGCGCTGGCGCGCGTCCACGTCCACGACCGGCGTGCCGTCGGCGTCGTGGCGGGTCCGGCAGCCGAGCTGGACGGCCAGCTCGATCTGCGGCACGAACCCGTAGCCGACGGCCAGCGCGTCGCACTCCAGCTCCTCGGTGCCCAGAACGTTCCAGTCGCGATCCAGCCTGGCCACCGTGACCGCGCGCAGCTCGTGCTCGCCGTGCGCGGCGATCACCGCGTGGTTCCTCCGGTACGGCACGCGCCGCGCGGCCAGCGCCCACGCGTACCCGGCGGCCTCGCCCGCCTTGCCGAGTGCCATGACCGGATGCCGGGCCAGCCCCAGCCCGCCCGAGGCCTCGAACACCCCGGCCACCTCCGCGCCCGCCCCCGCCAGCCCGGCGGCGACCGGCAGCAGGAACGGCCCGGTCCCGGCCACGGCGATCCGCCGCCCGGCCAGGACGCGCTCGCCCTTGAGCAGCGCCTGCGCGCCGCCGGCGGTGAGCACGCCGGGCAGGTCCCAGCCGGGGAAGGGCAGGGGCCGGTCGTGGGCGCCGGTGGCGATGAGCAGGCGCCGCGCCCGTACCTCCGTACGGGCGGTGCCGTGGGCGTGCACGGTGAACCCGTCGTCCTCGCGGCTGACGGCCCAGACCTGGTGCTTGAGCAGGACCTCGGCCCGCCGGCGCAGGGCGTGGGACTGGCGGGCGAAGCGGGGTGCGGGTTCCGCGCCGTGGGCGTGGCGGAAGTACTGGCCGCCCAGGCGCGGGCCGCCGTCCAGCAGCACGACGCGCAGCCCGGCGAGCGCGGCGGTCAGCGCGCCCGCGACCCCGGCGGGGCCGCCGCCGATGACGGCCAGGTCGTGGATCATGAGGTGCTCACCTCGTCACCGGGACGGGCCTCCAGCTGGCAGGCGCGCTCGGCCGGGCGGCCGTTGACCTCGACGAGGCAGTCGAAGCAGACCCCGATGCCGCAGAACAGCCCGCGCGGCCGGCCGCCGAACCGGGTGCTGCGCCAGGAGCGCACCCCGGCGGCGTGCAGCGCCGCGCCGATCGTCTGCCCCGGCTCGGCGGGCACGGCGCGGCCGTCGACGGAGATGTCGAACCGCTCCATCAGCCGGTCTCCTCTCGGGTGAAGCGGTCGGGGCGGAACGGGCGCAGGTCCAGGCCGGGCCGCTGCCCGGTGAGGAGCTGAGCCAGCAGGTGGCCGGTGGCGGGGGCCAGGCCGATGCCCGCCCCCTCGTGGCCGCAGGCGTGGTAGAGGCCGGGCGCCCGGGGGTCCTCGCCGATGACGGGCAGATGGTCGGGGCAGTACGGGCGGAAGCCGCAGTAGGAGCGGATGGCCCGCACCTCGCGCAGGGCGGGGAACAGCGCGACGGCCTGCGCGGCCAGCCTGGACAGCACCGGTACCGAGGTGGTCCGGTCGAAGCCGACCCGCTCCCTGCTGGCCCCGATGAGGACGGGTCCGGCGGGGGTGCCCTCGACCACGGCGGAGGTCTCCAGCCCTTCGGCGTCGCTGGCCACGTTGGTGACGTACGCGGCGGTGTAGACCTTGTGCCGGATCAGCGGTTCGCGCAGCGGTTCGGTCACCAGGATGAAGCCGCGCCTGGGCAGCACCGGCAGGTGGAGGCCGGCCAGTGCGGCGATCTCGCCGCCCCAGGTGCCGGCGGCGTTGACGACGGCGCCGCCGAGGATGTCCCCGTGGGAGGTACGCACGCCGTTCACCCGCTCTCCGCCGCGCAGGAATCCGGTGACGGTGACGCCGGTGCGCAGGTGGAGGGTGCCGTGGCCGTAGGCGTCCGCGCCGAGCCCGATCAGGCGGGCGGCGGCGAGCATGGGCTGGACCTGCGCGTCCTGGGGGTAGTGGACGCCGCCGGCCAGCCCCGGCGCCAGGTGCGGCTCGTAGCCGCCCAGCGCCTCGCCGGGTACCGCCGTGTGCTCCACGCCCTGCTTGGCGGCCAGTTCGGTGAGCTGCCGCAGGACGTCGGCGGTCTCGGCGACGACGAGCCCGCCCTTGGCCTCGAACTCGAACCCGCCGTGCCCGGCCAGTTCGCGCCAGAGGCGGTTGGACAGAAGGGCGAGGTCGAGCTCGGGGCCCGGCTCCTTGTCGGAGACGAGCACGTTGCCCTCGCCGGATCCCGTGGTGCCGCTCGCCACGGGGCCGCGGTCGACGACGGTCACGTCCAGCCCGGCGCGCGCCGCGTAGTAGGCGCAGGCGGCGCCGACCACTCCGGCGCCGATGACGATGACGTCCGACATCGGCCTCCCTTCAGTAATATGTCACACTACACTGAACTTCGCTCGGTCGGCCAGAGGCCATCGCGGTGGAAGGACCGGCACATACGGCCCCTACCATCGATGACGTGAAGCTACCCACGGACCACCCGAACCCGATCATCAGGAGTCTTTTCTTCTGGGCGCCCACCCAGGCCTCGATCCGCTATTGGGCGCTGGCGTCGGTCGTGGTCAACGCGGGCATCACGGTCACCGGCGCCACGGTCCGGGTGACGGAGTCGGGGCTGGGCTGCCCGACCTGGCCCCAGTGCACCAGCGACAGCTACCTCCCGGTCCTGCACCCGGAGATCTCGCCGCTGCACATGGCGGTCGAGTTCGGCAACCGGCTGCTCACGTTCCTGGTGCTGGCGGTCGGCTTCGCCTGCGTGATCGCCGCGTTGCGCCTGGCGCCGCGCCGTCCCGACCTGGTACGCCTGGCCTGGCTGCAGCCGGTCGGCATCGTCGTGCAGGCGCTCTGGGGCGGGCTGGTGGTCAGGACCGCCCTGCACCCGGCCACGGTCGGCGCGCACTACCTGATCTCCGTGGGCCTGATGGCCGCCTGCTGGATGTTCTACGTGCGCACGGGCGAGCGCGAGGGAGTGATCCGGCGCACCGTGCACCGCGACATCAGACGGCTGGCACAGGTCCTGATCGCGGCGACGTTCGCGCTGCTGATGGCGGGCGTGCTGGTCACCGGCACCGGCCCCCACTCCGGCGACGAGCTCGCCTCGCGCTTCGACTTCGACATCGAGACCGTGGCGAGGATCCACGCCGACCTCGCCTACCTCGTCGTCGGCCTGACCTTCGCGCTGCTGATCGCCCTGCACGTGAGCGACGCGCCACGGGCCGCCCGCCGGGCCGCGCTGGCGCTGCTGGGCATCGAACTGCTGCAGGGCGTCATCGGCTACACGCAGTACTTCCTGGGCGTGCCCGCCTTCCTCGTGGGCCTGCACGTGCTCGGCTCGACCCTGGTGTGGATCTTCGCGCTGCGCGCGGCGACCGCTACACGCACCCGTGAGCCGGTCGGAACCCTCCCCTCCCCCAGCCGGGAGCCCGCCACCGCCTGACCGGTTATGGCACGATAGGTCCGCCCCTCCCCCACCGGCGGAAGGCCCCCCTTGTCAGGAAATAAGCGGAAGCTCCAGAGAAGGGGCTACCAGACGCTCGTCCTGGCCAGCGTGCTCGCGCTGGCCCCCATGACCTGGGCCTGGCTCGACAGCTCACCGCACCGCGCCACCGCCGGCACCGAGGGCTGGCTCGCGCGGGTCCCGGACGCGCAGGCCGCCCTCGTGCTCGGCGCCGGCCTGTACGGCGGGCAGCCCTCCCCCATGCTCGCCCGCCGCCTCGACATCGCCGCCGAGCTGTACCGGGCCGGCAAGGTGAAGGCACTGCTGCTGTCCGGCGACAACAGCCGCAGGGAGTACGACGAGCCCACCGCCATGCGCGACTACCTGACCCACAAGGGCGTACCTGTGAGCGCGATGGTCCTGGACTACGCCGGGTTCGACACCTGGGACTCCTGCGTACGCGCCCGCAAGGTCTTCGGCGCCCAGCGCCTGACCGTGGTCACCCAGGTCTTCCACATCCCACGAGCCGTCACGCTCTGCCGTACGGCCGGCCTGGAGACCTACGGGGTGGGCGACGACTCGACCAAGCAGTGGGCGGCGGCCACCTACGTCTACGCGACCAGAGAACTCCTGGCCACGGCGAAGGGCTTCGCCGACGCCGTCCTCCTCCGCTCCGACCCCGTCTTCCCAGGCCCGAGAGAAACCACCCTGACCCACCTCCTGGCCCACCCCACCCCCTGAAACCTGAAACCCACAAGCCCGGCCAAAGCCACGAGTGCCGGAGCACCGGCCCAAGAGACACCACAGGACGCGATCGGCCCAAAGAAGGGGGTGGTCGCGACGGCCTGGGTTCCGGCCCATGCCGGAGCCGGGTCGTCATGGCCTGAAGCAGCGGTTCACGTGGGCCGTGACGGCGGGGACCACGTCCGGCGTGAGAAGCGACCCCCACGATCGGCGCCCGCCCACGGCGGCGGGTGGCGGTGGGGTGGCGGCAGCCGTAACGGAAAGCGACCGTCATCGCGCGATCACGACGATTGTCCTCGCGCACGCAGCCGGACAGAGGAACGCGGTCATCTCCTCGCGGGGGCGGGGAAGCCGGAGCGGGCGGCGCTCATGCATTCGAGGAGGGCGCGTTGTTCCTCGTGGAAGGTCTGCTCGTCGACCACGCGGCGGGCGGCGCGGTCGTGCAGCAGGCCGAGTTCGGTGGCGGCGAGCTGGTAGTCGCTCATCGCGCGCAGCCCGCGCTTGCCGCCGTGGGCGCTGGCCCACTGGCGGGCGCGGCGGCGGCGGGACAGGGCCGAGAGCATGTGGATGTCGGCCGGGTCGACCAGGCGGGTCGGTGCGTAGGGCGGCAGGTAGCGCTGGATGAGGGCGACGATGCGCCGTCTGTCCTTGATGACGATGCCGATCATGACCAGGAGGACCAGCAGCAGGATCAGGTAGGCGATCAGGAGGCCGCCGAAGCCGCCGTAGGAGGCCATGCCGTTCCACAGGCCGTGCAGGAGCATCGCGCCGATCCAGCCCGCCAGGATGTAGCCGACCCGCACCGAGCCGCTGCGCTGCGCCGCGTAGGCCACCGCGACACCGATCATCGAGGTGAACAGCGGGTGCGCGAACGGCGACAGGATGCCGCGCAGCACGACGGTGACGGCCAGGCCCTCGACGCCCCGCTCGGTGAGCGCGGCCACGTAGTAGCTGACGTTCTCGCTCATCGCGAAGCCGAGGCCGACCATGCTGGCGTAGATGATGCCGTCGGTGGGGCCGTCGAGCTCGGCCCGGCGAAAGCGCAGCAGGCCGAGCAGGACCAGGCCCTTCATCGTCTCCTCGACGACGGGCGCGCCGAACGTGGCGGCGACGCTGCGGGCGTTGTCGGGGGTGAGGTTGGCGGCGTCCACGATGTAGTGCAGGTTGAGCGAGTTGACGACGCCCGCGACCAGGACGGCCACGCCCGCCCCCCACGCGAAGGCGAAGACGAGGTTGCTGCGCGGCTCCGGCTCCATGCGGTCGAGCGCGAGCACCGCGGCGAGCAGGACGGGCACCGGGGCCAGGGCCAGCAGGAGGGCGACGAGGAAGTCGACAGGCGCGCCGTTGATCACGTCGAAGGAGAGCGAGACGAGTGCGCAGATGCCGGTGACGACCAGCCCGATGATCAGGGCGAAGGATGGCCGGTCCTTGAACACCCAGCGTGGATCACGGGACGCCATAGGGTGACTTTAACGGATCGTGTGCATGGTGTCCCGCCGCACACGCTCAGCTGAGCAGCGGGTCGATGGCGACGGCGAGGAACAGGAGCGCCAGGTAGGCGTTGGACCAGTGGAAGAAGCGCATCGGCCGCAGATCGACTCCGGTCTTGCCGGCGTTGACCCTGGCCAGCATGCGGTGGATCTCCCACAGGCACACGACGCCGAGCGCGAGCGCGACGACCGGGTAGAGCAGCGTGGTGCCGGCGACGGGCCACAGCAGCAGCGAGCAGATCACCGTCGCCCACGTGTAGACGATGGACTCCACGACGACCCTGCGCTCGGTGGCGACCACGGGCAGCATCGGGATCGAGGCGGCGGCGTAGTCCTCCTTGTAGCGCATGGCCAGCGTCCAGGTGTGCGGCGGCGTCCAGAAGAACACCACGCCGAACAGCACCAGCGGCGTCCACTCCAGGCTGCCGGTGATGCCCGACCAGCCGATGACCACCGGCATGCAGCCGGCCAGGCCGCCCCAGACGATGTTCTGGGACGTGCGCCGCTTGAGGATCATCGAGTAGACGAAGACGTAGAACAGGATCGCCGACAGGTTGAGCGCGGCGGCGAGCAGGTTCGTGGTGACCCACATGCCAACAACGGACAAAGTTCCGAGGACGATTCCGAAGATCAGCGCGTTGCGCGGTGTGACCTGGTGGCGGGCCAGCGGGCGCTTGCGGGTGCGCCGCATCTTCACGTCGATGTCGCGGTCGATGTAGCAGTTGAGCGCGTTGGCGCTGCCCGCCGACAGCGTGCCGAACACCATGACCCACAGGGCCTTCCACAGGGGCGGCAGGCCGCCCGACGCGAGGAACATGACCGGCAGCGTCGTGATCAGGAGCAACTCGATGACCCGCGGCTTGGTCAGCGCGACATAGGCCTTGACGACCGCGCCGAAGGAGCGCGGCGGCGTGGCCTGCGGGGCCGGGGCCGTCGATTGCCTGTTCGTGAGCACCGTCAAGGCGCTTCCAGCACGTGCGGAGTCAACGCGTAACCTCTGATTAGAGCGGATCCGTGAATGGACGCCGTGGCGTCTCTGCGAACACACAAACTGTAGTAGCAGGGTCGGCCGGTCCGGCCATGGGGGGCGTGACCCGCTCTCGGACACGCACGGAGCGGCAAGGGAATCGATCTTGACCGCTGCTCCGTTAGGGTCCGGTGTGGGCGGGAAATGCCAACCGGCACCACCTATGACAACGAGATTCCGGAGATCGAGCAGTTGAGCACCTTTGAATGGACCGACCTCGACAAGCAGGCGGTCGACGTCGTCCGAGCACTGGCGATGGACGCGGTGGAAAAGGCCGGCTCCGGCCACCCCGGCACGGCGATGAGCCTGGCGCCGGCCGCCTACCTGCTCTTCCAGCGCACGATGCGGCACGACCCGACCGACGCGAGCTGGCTCGGCCGCGACCGTTTCGTCCTGTCGTGCGGCCACTCCAGCCTCACCCTCTACATCCAGCTCTACCTTTCCGGCTACGGGCTGACGCTCCAGGACATCGAGGGCCTGCGTACGTGGGACAGCCTCACCCCCGGCCACCCGGAGCACGGGCACACGATCGGCGTGGAGACCACGACGGGCCCGCTGGGCCAGGGCGTCGGCAACGCGGTCGGCATGGCGATGGCCGCCCGCCGCGAGCGCGGACTGTTCGACCCGGACGCCGCCCCCGGCACGAGCCCCTTCGACCACCACATCTGGTGCGTCGCCTCCGAGGGTGACATCGAGGAGGGCATCAGCCACGAGGTCAGCGCGCTCGCCGGCCACCAGAAGCTCGGCAACCTGACCGTGCTGTTCGACTCCAACCACATCTCGATCGAGGACGACACGCAGATCGCGCTGTCGGAGGACATCCTCAAGCGCTACGAGGCCTACGGCTGGCACGTGCAGAAGGTCGACTGGACGAAGACCGGTGAGTACACCGAGGACGTCGCCGCCCTGAACGCCGCCCTGGAAGCCGCCCGCGCCGAGACCGGCAAGCCGTCGTTCATCATGCTGCGCACGATCATCGGCTGGCCGGCGCCCAACAAGCAGAACACCGGCAAGATCCACGGCTCCAAGCTCGGCGCCGACGAGGTCGCCGCCACCAAGAAGATCCTCGACATGGACCCGGAGAAGTCCTTCGACGTCCCGGCCGAGGTGCTGGAGCACGCGAGGCTGGTGGCCGCGCGCGGCCGCGCGGCGCACGCCGAGTGGGAGAAGGGCTACGCCGCGTGGCGCCTGGCCAACCCCGAGCGCGCCGCCGAGCTCGACCGCATCTCCGCCCGCGAACTGCCCGCCGGCTGGACCGGCGCGCTGCCGGAGTTCGAGGCCGGTGCCTCGGTCGCCACGCGCAAGGCCTCGGGCGAGTTCCTCAACTCCGTCTCCCGCGTGCTGCCCGAGCTGTGGGGCGGCTCGGCCGACCTGGCCGAGTCCAACAACACCACGATGAAGGGCGAGCCGTCCTTCATCCCGGAGGAGCACCAGACGAAGGACTTCCCCGGTAACCGCTACGGCCGGACGCTGCACTTCGGCATCCGCGAGCACGGCATGGGCGCCATCCTCAACGGCATCGCCCTGCACGGCGGCACCCGGCCCTACGGCGGCACCTTCCTGGTCTTCTCCGACTACATGCGGCCGGCCGTACGCCTGGCGGCGCTGATGAAGCTGCCGGTCACCTACGTCTGGACGCACGACTCGATCGGCCTCGGCGAGGACGGCCCGACCCACCAGCCGGTCGAGCACCTGTGGGCGCTGCGCGCGATCCCGGGCCTGGACGTGGTCCGCCCGGCCGACGCCAATGAGACCGTCTTCGCGTGGAAGGCCGTGCTGGAGCACACCGACCGCCCGGCCGCGCTGGCCCTGACCCGGCAGAACCTGCCGGTCTACGAGGGCACGAGCGCCGAGGGCGTCAAGCGCGGCGGGTACGTGCTGCGCGAGGCCTCCAACGGGCAGCCGCAGGTGATCCTCATCGCCACCGGCTCCGAGGTCGAGCTGGCCGTGGAGGGCAGGGAGCTGCTGGAGGCGCAGGGCATTCCGGCGCGCGTGGTCTCGATGCCGTGTGTGGAGTGGTTCCACGGGCAGGACTCCGCGTACCGGCAGAGCGTGCTGCCGCCCTCGGTCAAGGCCCGCGTCGCGGTCGAGGCGGGAATCGCGCTCGGCTGGCGGGAGTTTGTGGGTGAGGCGGGCGAGACGGTCAGCCTTGAGCACTTCGGGGCTTCTGCTCCCTACAAGACGCTGTACGAGCAGTTCGGCCTGACGGCCGAGCGCGTGGCGGCGGCGGCCAAGGCCAGCCTCGCCAAGCTCGGCCACGACAAGGGCGAGACGACGGGAAACTGAGATGAGCAGCAGCGAGAACCTGAACAAGCTGTCCGGCCAGGGTGTGTCCATCTGGCTCGACGACATCAGCCGGGAGCGCCTGCGCACCGGCAACCTGGAGCAGCTGATCCGCGAGAAGAACGTGGTCGGCGTCACCTCCAATCCGACGATCTTCGCGGGCGCCCTCAGCAAGGGCGACGCCTACGACAGCCAGATCCAGGACCTGGCGGTACGCGGCGTCGACGTGGGCGAGGCCGTGCGCGCGATCACCTCCTACGACATCCGCTGGGCCGCCGACGTGCTGCGCCCCGTCTACGACGCCACCGGCGGCGTGGACGGCCGCGTGTCGCTGGAGGTCGACCCGCGCCTGGCCCGTGAGACGGAGAAGACCGTCGCCGAGGCCCGCGCGCTGTGGTGGATGGTCGACCGGCCCAACCTGTTCATCAAGATCCCGGCGACCCGGGAGGGCCTGCCGGCGATCACGCAGGCGATCTCCGAGGGCATCAGCGTCAACGTCACGCTGATCTTCTCGCTGGAGCGCTACCGCGCGGTGATGGACGCCTGGCTGACCGGCCTGGAGGCCGCGCAGGCCAAGGGGCTCAAGCTGTCCGGCGTCGAGTCGGTGGCCTCGTTCTTCGTCAGCCGCGTCGACACCGAGATCGACAAGCGCCTGGACGCCGCCGGCAAGCCGGAGCTGAAGGGCAAGGCGGGCGTGGCCAACGCGCGCCTGGCCTACGCGGCCTTCGAGGAGGTCATGAACTCCGAGCGCTGGCAGCGCCTGCGCGCCGCCGGCGCCCGCCCGCAGCGCCCGCTGTGGGCCTCGACCGGCGTGAAGAACCCCGAGTACCGCGACACGATGTACGTCGACGACCTCGTCGCGCCCGGCACGGTCAACACCATGCCGGAGAAGACGCTCGACGCGACCGCCGACCACGGCAACATCACCGGCGACACCATTCGCCCCTTCTACGAGCAGGCCTGGAACACGATGGCCGCGCTCAAGGAGGCCGGCGTCGACTACGACGACGTCGTGAAGGTCCTGGAGGACGAGGGCGTCGACAAGTTCGAGGCCTCCTGGACCGAACTGCTCGACAGCGTGGCGAAGAAGCTGGCCGGTTAGTGGAAGTCACGATCCGCGACGAGGAGGTGGCCGAGGCCGCCTCCTCCGCCGCGGTACGTCTCCTCGACGACGGTGTGCCCGCACGGCTGGCCGCCGGTGACCCAGGGCTCTGGGGCGAGGAGGCGGCGGCCGGGGCGGCGACCCGCCTCGGCTGGCTCAACCTGCCCCTGACCTCTCGCGAGCTGCTGCCGGAGATCGGCAAGCTGGCCGAGTGGGCGGGGGCGCAGGGCCTGACCAACGTCGTCCTGGCCGGGATGGGCGGCTCGTCGCTGGCCGCGGAGGTCATCTGCGACACCGCCGACGTGCCGCTGACCGTGCTCGACACGAGCGACCCCCGGCAGGTACGCCGCGCGCTGGCCGACGACGACCTGGACCGGACCGTCCTCGTGGTCGCGAGCAAGAGCGGCACGACCGTCGAGACCGACGCCGCCCTGCGCGTGTTCGAGGCCGCCTTCCGCGCCGCCGGGATCGACCCCGGCGACCGGATCGTGGTGGTGACCGACCCCGGCTCCCCGCTGGAGCAGGCCGCGATCGACGCCGGGTACCAGATGGTTCTGGCCAGGCCGGACGTGGACGGCCGCTACTCGGCGCTGTCGGCGTTCGGACTGGTGCCGAGCGCGCTGGCGGGCGCGGAGATCGAGCGGCTGCTCGACGACGCCGACGAGGTGACGCCGCTGCTGGCGCGCTCGGCCGGCAACCCCGGCCTCGACCTGGGCGCGGTGCTCGGCGGCGCGGCGCTGGCCGGGCGCGACAAGCTCATCCTGGAGGACCGGCTCGCGCAGATCACCGGGCTGCCCGGCTGGATCGAGCAGCTCGTCGCCGCGTCGCTCGGCAAGGACGGCCGCGGCATCCTGCCCGTCGTCGCCGCCGACCCCAGCGGGGCCGGCGACGAGCTCGTCGTGGCGATCGGCTCCGACAACGGCGACGTGCGCGTGGACGGCGCGCTCGGAGCGCAGTTCCTGGTGTGGGAGTACGCGACGGCGCTGGCCGGGCGGCTCCTGGAGGTCGATCCCTTCGGCCGGCCGGACGTGGCCGGGGCCGAGCGGAACACCGCGGCGCTGCTGGAGCACCTGCCCGCGGCGGAACTCCCCGCGTTCACCGACGGCCCGGTGGAGGTCTACGGCCCCACCGCCGCCCGTGACCTTCCCGGGCTGCTGGCCGAACTGCTGGCCGCAGTGCCCCGCGACGGCTACCTGGCCGTGCTGGCCCACCTCGACCGGCTGGCCGCCTTCGACGCGCCGGTGCGCGACGGCGCCGACTTCGAGGAGATGACCGACGCCTGGATGGCGGCCGACGCGGCGACGCTGCGGGCATTGCTCGCCCTGCGCACCGACCGGCCGGTGACCTTCGGGTGGGGGCCGCGCTACCTGCACGCCACCGGGCAGTACCACAAGGGCGGGCCACGGAACGGGGTGTACGTCCTGATCACCGGTGTGGTGGAGGACGACCTCGGGGTGCCCGGCCGGCCGTACGGCTTGGGCGGGCTGCAGCTGGCCCAGGCTCTGGGCGACCTTCAGGCGCTGGCGGGCCGGGGGCGGCCTGCCGTACGCCTGCATCTGACCGACCGCGTGACCGGAGTCGCGCACTTGCTCGCAGCCGCACAGGAGGCTTGACATGACAGACCCGGCAGCGCCCGCAGAGGAGGCCGTCACCGTGGCGGCGGCCGTCGCGGGCACCGCCACCACCCTTGAGGTGGCGGCCGCCAACCCGCTGCGTGACCCGCGCGACAAGCGGCTGCCCAGGGTGGCGGGACCGTGCGTGATGGTGTTGTTCGGCGTGACGGGCGACCTGGCCAAGCGCAAGTTGTTGCCGGCGATCTACGACCTGGGCAACCGGGGGCTGCTGCCGCCCGGCTTCTCGCTGGTCGGTTTCGCGCGCCGTGATTGGAAGGACCAGGACTTCGCCCGGCTGACGCACGACGCGGTGAAGGCCAACGCCAGGACGCCGTTCCGCGAGGAAGTGTGGAAGCAGCTGGCCGAGGGGATCCACTTCGTGCCCGGGGAGTTCTCCGACGACGGTGCGTTCGACGCGCTGGCGATGGCGTTGAAGGAGATCGACCAGACGCGGGGCACGGGCGGCAACTATGCCTTCTACCTTTCGGTGCCGCCGAAGTTCTTCCCCGCCGTGGTGAAGCAGCTGAAGCGGACCGGGCTGGCCGACGCGCCGGAGGGTTCGTGGCGGCGGGTGGTGATCGAGAAGCCGTTCGGTCACGACCTGAAGAGCGCCCACGAGCTGAACGAGATCACCAACGAGGCCTTCCCGGAGTCGTCGATCTTCCGGATCGACCACTACCTGGGCAAGGAGACCGTCCAGAACATCATGGCGCTGCGCTTCGCCAACAACCTGTACGAGCCGATCTGGAACCGCTCCTACGTCGACCACGTGCAGATCACCATGGCCGAGGACATCGGCCTGGCGGGGCGGGCGGGCTACTACGACGGCATCGGCGCGGCCCGCGACGTCATCCAGAACCACCTGCTGCAGCTGCTGGCGCTGGTGGGGATGGAGGACCCGACCTCCTTCGAGGCCTCGTCGCTGCGGCGGGAGAAGGAGAAGGTACTCAAGGCGGTACGCCTGCCGGCCGACCTGAAGAACAACACCGCCAGGGGCAAGTACGCGGCCGGCTGGCAGGGCGGCGAGAAGGTCGTCGGCTACCTGGAGGAGGACGGCATCCCGGCCGACTCCACGACCGAGACCTACGCCGCCATCAAGCTGGAGATCGCCAACCGCCGCTGGGCCGGAGTGCCGTTCTACCTGCGTACGGGCAAGCGGCTCGGGCGGCGGGTGACCGAGGTGGCCGTGGTCTTCCAGCGCGCCCCGCACCTGCCGTTCAGCAAGGACGACACCGAGATCCTCGGCCAGAACGCGCTGGTCATCAGGGTGCAGCCGGACGAGGGCATCACGGTGCGCTTCGGCTCGAAGGTGCCGGGCACCGCGATGGAGGTGCGCGACGTGTCCATGGACTTCGCCTACGGCGAGTCGTTCATGGAGTCCTCCCCCGAGGCCTACGAGCGGCTGCTGCTGGACGTCATGATCGGCGACCCGCCGCTGTTCCCGCACCAGCGCGAGGTGGAGCTGTCGTGGAAGATCCTCGACCCGATCGAGGAGTTCTGGGCCACGCAGGGCCAGCCGGAGGACTATCCGGCCGGCTCGTGGGGCCCGCCGTCGGCCGACGAGATGATGGCCCGTGACGGGCGTGTGTGGAGAAGACTGTGACCACTTTCATGCTGACGGACACGACCGCGGGGAAGATCTCCGCGCAGCTCATGCACCTGCGCCACCAGATGGGCGCGCCCGCCATAGGGATGGTGCTGACGCTGGTGGTCATCTGTGACGAGCGCGACCAGTACGACTCCCTGCGCGCGGCCACCGAGGCCGCCCGCGAGCATCCCTCGCGCATCCTCGTGGTGATCAGCCGGGAGGCCGACGAGGCCAACCGGCTCGACGCCGAGCTGCGGATCGGCGAGTCCACGCCGGGCGAGGTCGTGGTGCTGCGCCTGTACGGCGAGCTGACCGAGCACGCCGACTCCGTGGTCAGCCCGCTGCTGCTGCCCGACACGCCGGTGGTGGCGTGGTGGCCGGGCGAGGCGCCGCTGGTCCCGGCCAAGGACCCGATCGGCGCGCTGGCCCAGCGCCGCATCACCGACGCCAAGGCCGTGCACGACGGCATCAAGGAGCTGGCGACCCGCGCCAAGGGCTACGCGCCCGGCGACACCGACCTGTCGTGGGCGCGGCTGACGCCGTGGCGCAGCCTGCTGGCCGCCGCCTTCGACCAGCCGGTGGGCAAGCTGAAGAAGGGCGTCGTGGAGGCCACCGCCGGTCACCCGAGCGCGCCGCTGCTGGCGGCGTGGCTGTCCGAGCGCCTGGGCGCGCCGGTCAAGGTGTCGGACTCGGCGGGCCCCGGCCTGACCTCGGTACGGCTGTCGCTGGCCGACGGCGAGCTGACCGTGAGCCGCAGCGACGCCCGCCTGGCGACGCTGTCGCGGCCCGGCCAGCCCGACCGCAACGTGGCGCTGGCCAGGAGGACCACGGCGGAGCTGCTGGCCGAGGAGCTGCGCCGCCTCGATTCCGATGAGATCTACGAGGCGGCGGTCAGACGGCTGGCCAAGTCCTACAAGGGCGGATGATGTGGTGAGTGTTCCTTCTGTGGTCGTCCATCGCGACGCCGACGTTCTGGCCAAGGCCGTGGCCGCGCGGATCATCACGCGGCTGGTCGACGCGCAGTCGGCGAAGGGGTGGGCCTCGATCGTGCTGACCGGCGGCTCGGTCGGCATCGCCACGCTCGCGGCGATCGCCGCTACGCCGGCCCGCGACGCCGTCGACTGGCCGAAGCTGGACGTGTGGTGGGGCGACGAGCGGTTCCTGCCGGAGGGCGACCCCGAGCGCAACGAGACCGGCGCCCGCAAGGCGCTGCTCGACCACGTCGACCTCGACCCGGCCCGGGTGCACGTCATGCGCGGGCCGGACTCGGGGATGACCGCCGAGGAGTCGGCCGACGCCTACACCGCGGAGCTGCGGGCGGCGGCGCGGCCGGAGGACCACGGGCCGGCGCCGAGCTTCGACGTGATGCTGCTCGGCATGGGGCCCGACGCCCACGTGGCCTCGCTGTTCCCGGGGATGCCGGCGCTGTACGACACGCGGCCGGTCGTGGCGGTGCACGGCTCGCCCAAGCCGCCGCCGACGCGGATCTCGCTGACGCTGCCCACGATCCAGGCCGCGCGCGAGGTGTGGGTGGTGGCGGCGGGTGCGGAGAAGGCCGGGTCGGTACGGCTGGCGCTGTCCGACTCCGGCCCGGTCCAGGTGCCCGCCGCGGGTGCGCGCGGGCGGGGCCGTACGTTGTTCCTGCTAGATCGCGCCGCGGCGGCGAAGATACCGGCGGGGCTTGGCCGTATCGCCTCGCCGTGAGGTGCGGCCCCAGGGCTTGAAGATCGACAGCACAACGGCGACCAGCAGCAGGCTCGGGGCCACGAAGATCGGGTAGAGGAGCTGGTCCGGCGGCTGTGCGGCGGTGTCACCCGCCGCCAGCCGCCGTCCGTACCCGGCCGCCTCGTACAGCCCCGGGCGCAGGGAGAAATAGATCAGCGTCGTCATGGCCAGGTTGATCGTCAGTTTGGCCGCGACCCACCAGTAGCGGATCAGCCCGTACTTGCTGCCCAGGCCCAGCGTGACACCGGTGGCCAGGCTGCACAGGCTGGCGATGAGCATCGGCCACACGGCGATCAGGTGCGCGGCCTGGAAGGCGGTCGCGGCGGTGGCGGTGTCGTCCGTGAGCATCGCGGTCAGCACGAGCACGCCGAGCGCGAGGTCGATGCCGATCCACGCGCTCACCGAGACGACGTGGCCGACCAGGACGACCTTGCGGGTTCTCGTTCCCAGTCTCATGTCGTCCAGGGTCCGGGTTCGCGGGTCGGGCCGCGTCCGGCGTGGAGAGACCGTGCGGGTACCGCGTTGCGTGTACGCGCGGGGCGGGCGGGATCGGCCCCTGGGTGTACGCCCACCGCTTGACCACAAATGTTAGGCCTTGTCATGAGCCGGAGTCGCGTTTAGCTTCGGGGGCGAATCCTCACGAAGGGATACCCCCATGGCGTTATTCCGCTGGGCAGCCGCCCTGGCCGCGGCCGCCGCCACCGTCCTGGCGAGCACCACCCCCGCCCTCGCCGACCCCGCCCCGGCCATCCTCACCCCGGAGGCCGAACCGGTCCCCGGCAGCTACATCGTGGTACTCAAGGATTCCGGCGAGGTACGCGCCCGGGCCGGCGACCTGACCGCGCGGCACGGGGGCACGACGTTCGCCGAGTACCGGCACGCGCTGCGCGGCTTCGCCGTGAACGCCACCGAGCGGCAGGCGCGCCGCCTGGCCGCCGACCCGGCCGTCGCCTACGTGCAGCAGAACGCGATCCACCGCGCCTCCGACACCCAGCCCAACCCGCCGTCCTGGGGCCTGGACCGGATCGACCAGCGCAACCTGCCGCTCAACAACTCCTACACCTACGGGCCCACCGGGCAGGGCGTGCGCGCGTACATCATCGACACCGGCATCAGGCCGAGCCACGGCGACTTCGGCGGCCGTGCCTCGATCGGGTTCGACGCCATCGGCGACGGCCAGAACGGCAACGACTGCAACGGCCACGGCACCCACGTCGCCGGGACCACCGGCGGCACCGCCCACGGCGTCGCCAAGCTCGTGACGCTGGTCGGCGTGCGCGTCCTGAACTGCCAGGGCTCCGGCACCACCGCGCAGGTCGTGGCCGGCATCGACTGGGTCACCGCCAACGCCGTCAAGCCCGCCGTGGCGAACATGAGCCTCGGCGGCTCCGCGAACACCGCGCTGGACGACGCGGTGAAGGGCTCGATCGCCTCCGGCGTCGGCTACGCGATCGCGGCGGGCAACGGGCTGTTCGGGCTGTTCGCGCTGGACGCCTGCACGCAGTCGCCGGCCAGGGTGCCCGAGGCGATCACGGTGTCGATCACGAACATCTCCGACACCAAGCCGTCGTGGGGCAACCGCGGCCCGTGCGTGGACCTGTTCGCGCCCGGCTACAACATCACCTCGGCCTGGCACACCTCCGACAGCGCCACCAACACGATCAGCGGCACGTCGATGTCGGCGCCGCATGTCGCGGGGGCCGCCGCCGCGTACCTGCAGGGGCATCCGACCGCGACCCCCCAGCAGGTCCGCGACGCCATCGTCGCCAACGCCACCACCGGCGTCGTCCGCAGCCCCGGCTCCGGCTCCCCCAACCGCCTCCTCTACACCCCGGGTCTCTGACTCCTGCGGGTTTGGGATCGGGCTTCTCCGCCCTGATGGGTTACGGCAAGCCGGGCTGACCCGCACGCGCCGACGTGCGCGGGCCTCTGTCCTGGCCGGTCGTGAGGGCCCACGGGGTCGCTCGCCGTGACGAGCGCCCCGTGGGCCCGCGCCGTGTTCAGGGGGTTGGCAGGG
>NZ_JBHYJD010000059.1:0-60227 GCF_042740555.1 Nonomuraea sp. NPDC059007
CGAGCCGGTCGCACTCGCGCGCGCCGACCAGCGGCGGCAGCCCGTGCAGGGTGGCGACGACCCTGCCGAGCAGCGCCGGGTCGTCCCAGTCGGGTTGCTGGGCCGCGGCGATCACGGCGCCTCGTCCCGCAGCCGGGCCTTGTCCACCTTGCCGACGGGGGTGAGCGGCAGGCCGGGCACGACGACCACCCGGTCAGGGATCTTGTAGGCGGCCGCGCCGCGCTCGCGCATGAACGCGCCGATGGCCGGGAGCGTGGGCGGTTCGGCCCCGGCGACGATGTAGGCGCAGGTGCGTTCGCCCAGGTAGTGGTCGGGCACGGCGACCACGGCGGCGGCGCGCACGTGCGGGTGGGCCAGCAGGTGTTCCTCGACCTCGTCGGCGGGCACCTTGTCGCCGCCGCGGTTGATCACGTCCTTGACCCGGCCGCAGATGACGAGGTGGCCGCTCGGGGTGGTGCGGGCGAGGTCGCCGGTGCGGAAGAACCCGTCGGGGGTGAAGGCCCGCGCGTTGTGGTCGTCCGCGCGGAAGTAGCCCCTGATCGTGTACGGCCCGCGCACCAGCAGCTCACCGGCCTGACCGGCGGGCACCTCGGCGCCCGACTCGTCCACGACGCGGATCTCGTCATGCTCCGACAGCGGCCTTCCCTGGGCGCCGGCCCGCAGGTCCGGCCCGTCGTCCGGCGGGCTCTGGCTGAGCAGCCCCTCGGCCATGCCGAACGACTGCTGCACCCGCCCGAGCCGCGCCTCGACGTCGGCGACCAGCTCGGGACCGGCCGCGGCGCCGCCGAGCTGCACCAGGCGCAGGCTGTCCAGGCGGTGCGGGGTCCACGCGGCGGCCTCGGCCCACAGCAGGCCGAGCGAGGGCACGAGCCCGGTGACGGTGACGCGTTCGCGCTCGATGATCGGGAAGGCGTCGTCGGGGCCGGGGGTGGGGGTGAGGGCGACGGCGCCGCCCGCGTGCAGGGTGCCGAGCACGCCGGGGCAGCCGAGCGCGTAGTTGTGCGCGATGGGCAGCGCGGCCAGGTAGACGTCGTCCCCGGTCAGCCGGGCGTTGGCGGCGCTGAGCCGGAGGTTGCACAGGTAGTCGTCGTGGGTGCGCGGGATGAGCTTGGCGCGGCCGGTCGTGCCGCCGGACAGCAGGAAGAGCGCGACGTCGCCGGGGCCGGGCGGCTTGAGGTCGGCGGGTTCGGCGTAGAGGGCGTCGAGGGGGGTGAACTCCTCCGGCTGCCCGGCCACGATCACCTGGCGGGGGCCGTGGATCCGGCGGGCCAGTTCGCGGTGGTCGAAGCCCTGGTGGCGGTCGGGGATGACGTAGGCGGCCGGTTCGGTCCGCGCGGCGAGGTGGCCGATCTCGTCGTGGCGGTGCGGGGGCAGCGCGAGTACGGGGGCTGCGCCCAGCGTGAACAGGGCGAACAGGGTGTCGATGAGCTCCGGGGAGTTGGGCAGGTGCACGATGACGCGTTCGCCGGGCCGTACGCCGAGATGGTGCAGGCCGGTGGCCAGGCGGGCGGCGCGCTCGGCGAGGTCGCGGTAGGTGCGGCGCTCGCCGGTGGCGGTGACGAGCGCGGTGCGCCCGTCGTGGGCGTGGAGCAGGGAGCCGAGGGTCTGTCCTGTCCACAGGCCGAGTTCGCGGTAGCGGCGGGCGCTCTCCTCCGGCCACGGTACGCATCCGGGGATCATGCGGTCCTCCTCAGGGGGCCAGCCGCGTCAGGTGCCAGCCGCCGGAGGCGTGGCGGTAGCGGACGCGGTCCTGGATCTCGTCGGCCCTGCGCTGCCAGAACTCCATCTCGCGGGGCGTGAGCCGGTAGCCGCCCCAGTGGACGGGGCGCGGGACCTCCTGGCCGGTGAAGCGGGCGCGCTGGTCGTCGAAGCGGGTGCGCACGGCCTGCCGGTCGCCGATCTCGGTGCGCTGGTCACTGCTCCAGGCCAGCAGTTGGAGGGTGCGGGGCAGGGTGGCGAAGTGGGCGTCGGACTCGACCTCGCCCAGCCGCGCGACCAGGCCCTCGACGCGGACCTGGCGGCCCTTCTCCAGCAGGGCGAAGCACAGGGCGGCCATGGGGTTGACCGCGACGTCGGCGGCCTTGCGGCTGGCGTGGTTGGTGAAGTACACGAAGCCGTGGTCGACGTAGGCCACGTCCACCCAGCGGGCGGAGGGGCGGCCGTGGTGGTCGGCCGTGGCCAGTACGGCGAAGCCGGGCATCTCCCAGCGGGCGAACTCCAGCATCGGATCCACTGCGTTTTCGGTGAGCATTTTCTGCTCCTGCCATTCTCTGGTCAGTTGAAACCCTATTGCCTATAATCGCATTCATGCAAGAAGTCGCAGCGAAACTCATCACCCGCCATCGCGAAATAACCACTCCGCGGACTTTCGAGCTGCTCGGCCTCGAATGGGATCTCCTGCCGGGCGTCTACGCCCCGCACCTGTCCCAGTCGTCGGCCCTTTACGCCGAATGGCTGCCCTATCCCCTGCACGGCTCGTTCTGCGAGGTCGGCAGCGGCACCGGCTACATCTCGGTGCTGGCCGCGCTGCGCGGCTGCGCCTCGGTGACGGCACTGGACCTCAGCGCGGCGGCCGTGGACAACACCCGGCTCAACGCCGTACGGCACGGCGTCGACGACGTCGTCCGCACGGCCCAAGGCGACCTTTTCGAGCCGTTGACCAGCGAAGACCGGTTCGATCTCCTCTACTGGAACTCCAACTTCGTCGAGGGTGAGCCCGCCGACGCGCTGGAGCGCGCGTTCTTCGATCCCGGCTACGCCACGCACGCCGCCTACTTCCGCGACGCCGCCGCGCACCTGGAGCCGGGCGGCCGGCTGCTGCTCGGCTTCACCGACCTGGGCGACGAGAACCGGGTGCGCGCGCTGGCCGAGGAAAGCGGCTGGCGGGCCACGACGCTGCGCGCCGCGAAATGCGCAGCGGAAAAAGGGCACATCGAATACCGCCTCCTCGAATTCCGGCAGCGATAATTCACCGATAAAGGCGGACGGCGAGCGGCGCCAATATGGCGGTCACCGCCACCGCCCACGCCGCGGTGAAAAGCACGGGCACCAGAACGGGACCGCCGCTCGAAAGACCGACGAGCGCGTCACCGGCCAGCGACAGCGGATTGGCCCGCACCACCGGCTGCAGCCAGCCGGGGAACTGCTCGACCGGCACGAACCCCGACGACAGGAACAGCAGCAGCGTCACCGGCGTGTTGAGCGCCCCGCTGACCGCCTGCTCGCTGGAGGCCGACAGCGCCACGACGACGGCCGGCCAGAGGAAGATCCAGGCGAACAGCGCCACCACCGCGAAGAAGGCGAGCACCGCCAGCGGCCCCTGACCGAACCGGAACCCGGCGGCGTACGCGACGGCCGTGGTGAACGCGGCCACGATCACGGCCCTGGCCAGGTCGGCGGCGATGCGCCCGGCCAGCACCGGCAGCCGGCCGATGTCCATGGCCCTGAACCGGTCGGTGATGCCGCCCCGCAGGTCGGTGAAGAAGCCCACGCCGGTGCCGACCGCCCCGTACGCGGCGCTGAACAGCACGATGACCGGGGCGAGCCGGTCGATGTAGGAGCCGCGGGTGGCCTGGCCGACGAGTTCGCCGAAGACCAGCAGCATGAGGAACAGCAGGATCACCGGGAACATCACCGAGTCCGCGACGAGCTGCGGGCTCTTGACGAAGCGGCGCAGATTGCGACCGGCGAGCAGGCCGGTCTCGGCAAGGGTGCTCATGTCGCCCTCCTGAAGGCCTGGACGGCCGCCGCCGAGAAGACCGCCAGCAGCCCGGCCAGCCACGCCAGCGCCTTGAGCACGGGCCCGGCCGTCGGGCCGCCCTCGGCCAGCGCGCGCAGCGCGTCCAGCACCGCGGTGACCGGCTGGTGGCGTACCACCGGCTCGATCCAGGCGGGGAAGGCGTCGGCGGGCACGAACGCCGAGGAGATCATCAGCAGCGGCAGGTAGATGACGTGCAGGGTCGAGGAGACCGACTCCGGGTCGCGGGAGACGAGCCCGAGCGCGCTGGTGCCCGCCGAGATCGTCAGCGCGAACGCCACGGACAGGGCGGCGAAGCCCAGCGCGGCCAGGGGACCGGCCTGGAAGCGGAACCCGGCCACGTAGCCGGTCGCGACGATCACCGCGATGGCCAGCAGCGCCCGTACGCTGTCGGCGGCCATCCGGCCCACCACCACGGCGCCCCGGTTGATGGCGAGCGCGCGGTAGCGGGCCAGCATGCCGCTGCGGCGGTCGGAGGCGGCGAAGAAGGCCGCGGTGATCGCCACGGAGAACATCCACTGCACGATGATCGCCGGTGGCAGGAACTGGGCGTAGTCGATGCCGCGTACCCGCAGCAGGTTGCCGAACAGGGCCAGGAAGCCGAAGACGAAGATGATCGGGAAGATCACCATCGTGCTGACGGTGTCGGCGATCGAGTTGAGCCGGATGTTGCGCCCGGCCAGCAGGAGTCCCTGCCCGAACAGGTTGCCGAGCCCGGCCTCGCTCCTGGCCGTCATGACGCGGCCCCCTCGCGCCCGTGCCCGGTGAGCGCGAAGAACGCCTCGTCGAGCGTGGGCCGGCGCAGCCGAATGTCGTCGGCCTCGACGCCCCGCTCGCGCAGGGCGGCGACGACCTCGGCGAGCGTGCCGCCGTCGGCGTCGCGGACGATGACCAGGCCGCCGGACTCCTCGACGTTCTCCACCTTGCCGCGCAGCGCGCGCAGGGCGTCCTCGGACGGTTCGGCGCGTACTTCGCAGACCTGTCCGCCGACCTGCTTCTTGAGCTCGCCGGGCGTGCCCTCCGCGATCACCTTGCCGCGGTCGATGAGCACGAGCCGGTCGGCCAGCCGGTCGGCCTCCTCCAGGTACTGGGTGGTCAGCAGCAGCGTGACGCCCTTGTCGCGCAGCGAGGCGACGACGTCCCACATCTCCTGGCGGCCCACGGGGTCCAGCCCGGTGGTGGGCTCGTCCAGGAAGATCACCGGGCGGCTGACCACCAGGCTGGCGGCCAGGTCCAGGCGGCGGCGCATGCCGCCGGAGTAGGACTTGACGGGCTGGTCGGCGGCGTCCGCCAGGCCGAACCCGGTCAGCAGTTCCCCGGCGCGGGCCGTGGCCGCCGCCTTGCCGAGCTTGAGCAGCCTGCCGAACAGCACGAGGTTCTGGCGTCCGGTCAGCACGTCGTCGACCGCGGCGAACTGGCCGGTCAGCGCGATGGACGCGCGTACGCCCGACGGGTCGCCCGCCACGTCGTGCCCGGCGACCGACGCCCTGCCGCCGTCGAGCGGCAGGAGTGTGCTCAGGCAGTTGATCACCGTGGTCTTGCCGGCGCCGTTGGGGCCCAGCAGGCCCACCACCGCGCCCGGCTCGACGGCGAAGGACACCTCGTCCACGGCCGTCTTGTCGCCGAAGACCTTGCGCAGGCCCTCGACCTCGACTCCCCCTCCGTTCATGCCGCTCATCTCCTCGATGTGGTGGCCGTCAGCCGTCCTGCTTCACCGGCGTCTGCTGGTGGAAGACGAGCTTCCAGGCGCTGCCGCCGCGCTCGTAGACGCTGGTCATGTAGAGCTGGAAGGCGAACCCGGCCTCCTTGAGCCGGACGGTGGCGCGGTAGGTGATCAGCGCCGCGTCGCCGGTGAGCTCCAGCACCTTGACGTCCTCCAGCGTGTAGTCGTCGAAGGGGGCCTTGTTGGCCTCGATGTCGGCGGCCAGTTCCGCGCCGGTCTGCGGGCCGTCGGGCTCGACGCAGATCGTGCGGTCGGTGACCAGCTCGCGGTAGAAGTCGCCGTTGCCGACCGAGATGGCCGCCCAGCCCTGCTCCTCGAGCTCTCGCAGTTCCTTCTCGACGCTCATGCCCGATGTCTCCTCTTCTTCGGTTACGGGGTCGAGGGCCAGCTGCCGGGCAGGCCGCAGAACTGCAGCACCTGCTCGACCAGCTCGCTCTCGTGGGGGACGAGGTAGAAGTGGCCGCCGGGGAAGTCCCTGAGCCGGAACGGGCCCGTCGTGCAGCCCTTCCAGGCGGCGGCCTCGTCGTGGTCCGCCTCGGGGTCGGCCGCGCCGACGGCGGCGCAGATCGGGGTCGCGATCGGCGCCGTCTCGTCCGGCCGGTAGGTCTCGATCAGCCGGTAGTCGGCTGCGAGCGTGGGCAGGATCAGCTCGCGCAGCGCGGGGTCGTCGAGGGCCTCGTCGCTGGTGCCGCCGAGCCTGCGCAGGTCCTCCAGCAGGGCCCGCTCGCCGCCGAGGTGCACCTGGGCCGGGCGGGCCAGGTGCGGCGCGGGGCGTCCCGAGACGACCAGGCCCGCGATCGGGCCGCCGAGCAGCCTCTCCAGGCGGCGGGCCGTCTCGTGCGCGACGGCGGCGCCCATGCTGTGGCCGAACAGGGCCAGCGGCACCTCGCTCATCGGGGCGAGGGCGGCCGCGACCGGTCCGGCCAGCTCGTCCATGGTCGCGGCGCAGGGTTCGCGCAGGCGGTCCTGGCGGCCGGGGTACTGCACGCCGTACAGCTCGACGCCTTCGGGAAGGCGCGCGGCCCAGGTGCGGAAGAACCCGGCGGCGCCGCCGGCGTGCGGGAAGCAGACCAGGCGCAGCCTGGGCACCTCCTGGACGCGCAGGGGCCGCAGCCACTGCTCGCGCTGCCGGGTGGTCGTCGTGGTCATGCCGGTGAGTCCTCCAGTTCGGTACGGGCGGCCGCGATCAGCTCGGCGGCGGGCATCGGGCGGGGCGGCGGACCGGACAGCCGCTCGGGGAATCCCAGGGAGGCGGCCATCGCCTGCCAGATCCCGCTGACCGACAGGTAGTACTGCCCCTCGCGCAGCGGATCGATCCTGTCACCGGCGGCTTTCCACAGGCCGCTGATCGCGCGGTGGGCCGCCGCGGGCCAGTGAGTCGCCAGGATCTCGCGGTAGCCAGGCGTCTGAGCTGGGCCGATGACGGTGGTGGCGGGCAGGTCGAGGCCGGGGTCGGCGGCATCGGCGAACCTGGTGCTCTTCCTGGCCTCTTCCGGCAGGTGGGGTCGCGGCGACCACAGGACGGGGCCGTGGGTGCCGGCCAGCGTGAGCGTGCCGCCGTCCGCGCCGACGGTGATCCGGTGCAGCAGGTGGGCGTGGTTGTCGGGGTCGGCGGGGTGGAGCTGGTTCTGCACGCGCAGCGTGAACGGCATCCCGGCGAGGGTGCCGTCGATCGTGCGGAAGGGGCCGGAGCCGGTGGGCGCGGGCAGTTCGTAGGGACGCAGCCCGCCGAGCGCCCGGCCCAGGATGTCGAACAGGTGGTAGGAGACCTGCACGCCGCAGGCCGCCTCGACGTAGAGGGGGCGCAGCGCGCGGGCGGCGGCGATGAAGCGCCGCACCGGCGGCAGGTGCACGTAGTGGCTGTTGACCTGGTACACGGTGTGGTGCTCGCGGGCGGCGCGCAGCAGCCCGGCCAGTTCGTCGCGCAGCAGCGGCCCTTCTTGCAGCACATGCACGCCGCGGGCCGTCAGCGCGGCGGCGACCTCACTGGCCGGGCCGCCGTTCACCGCGCCGAGCAGCACGACGCAGGCCAGGTCGACGCCGTCCGGCACGTCTTCGACGCGGGTCCAGAGCGGCACCCGCGCCTCTCGCGCGCAGGCGTGGGAGCGCTCGCCGCCCTTGGCGAGGATGCCCGCGAGCCGGAACCCGGAGCCGGGCGCGGCGATCGCGGCCAGGTGGATCCGGCCGAAGCCGGTCCCGCAGACCAGCACGCGCGGCTGTGAGTTCACAGGACCCCCTCCTCGACGACGGCTTCCTCGACGCCGGAGGTGACCCGCACGGCCGGGTCCGCGCGCAGGTCGCCGAGCACGCGCTCCGGGTCGAGCACCCAGGCGGCCTCGTGCGCGCCCGGCGCCACCCGTCCCGCCGCGTGCGGGTTGCCGGCGCGCGCGGCGACCGCGGCGGTCAGCTCGTAGCTGTCGGCGGCGCGCGTGATCAGAATCCTGCCGTCCAGGTCGAAGACGAGCTGGAAGTACGGCTCCCGCCCCACCGCGTCGAGCCGGGCGGCCAGTTCCAGGTCCCGGGCCGCCTGCCCGGGATCCCTGTCCGCGGCGCCGGCCAGGGCGCGCGGGGCGCGTTCGCCGTCGAAGACGCCCCACCACTCGACCTCGGCCAGCCCGAGCTCGCGGGCCAGGCGGGCGCTCTCGCGGCTGAGGTAGGGATAGGCGCTGACCCGGCCGGGGAAGTGCGGCAGCCGTACCCGGTCGAGCGGGCGCAGCGCGCCGCGGACCTGCCGGTGGCCGCGCCAGGCGGCCTGCGGGGTGGCGTACTCGCCGGTCAGGGAGGCGATGTAGTCGAGGGCTGCGGCCTTGGTGAAGCGGTCGAGGCCGCCGACATGGGCGACGAGCCGGTACGGCGCGGGCCCCGCCATCGCCCGCGGCAGCAGCGCGGACAGGCCCGGCATCATGCCCGCCGCCAGCACGGCGCCGCGCGGCCCGCCGGGCGCCCGCAGGGCCAGGCCGGTGAGGAGGTCGAGGTCGAGCCGGTCGCCCGCGACGTCCACGTAGTGCGCTCCCGCGGCCAGCGCGGCCCTGGCCACGGTGTCGCGGATGTCCGAGGACGGCCCCGCGCAGTTGACCACCACCTCGCACCCGGCGCAGAACCGGGCCAGCGCGGCGGCGTCGTCCAGGTCCAGGGTGACGGCCTCGTCGTCCGGCCTGGCCAGGGCGCGCACCCGGGCGGGGTCCCGGCCGCCGAGCCGCAGCGGGCCGGGCAGCCGTCGGGTCACCGCGCGGCCGACGGCGCCGTAGCATCCGCTCACGCCGATGGTCATGACTCCTCCAGCACGGCGGCGACCTCGTCCACGTGGGGCGGGCGCAGGCAGGTGAAGTGGTCGCCGGGCACGTCGGTGACGGTCAGCTCGCCCAGGCACAGCTCCCGCCAGAAGCCGGTCATGTCGTCGCGCAGCCACGGCAGGAAGCTCGTGCCGCCGCGCTGGCGCAGGAAGGCGATGTCGCCCGCGTACGGCTCCGGCTCGTGGGCGGCGACGGCCAGGAGGCTGTGCCGTACCACCTGGAAGGACGTGGCGACGTGCCGCTCGACGTCGGGGCCGGCGGCGCCGGAGGTGGCGGCGTGGCCGATCGCGGCCAGCCGTTCGGCCTGCGGGCGGGCGGCCTGGGCGCGGAAGGCCGCGGCGGCGGGGGCGAGGTCGCCGGTCAGCGCGGTGACCGAGCCGGCGGGCACGTGGCCGGGGTCCTCGCGTAGCAGGGCGGCGAAGACCTTCGCCATCAGCTCCTCGTCGGCGGGGTAGCCGGCCGCCGCCGGGTCCACGCCCATGACCTTGGCGAAGACGTACTCGGCCACGAGGTCGTCCTCGATGGTCCGGGGCAGCGTGTAGCTGCTGACCACGGTGAGGGCGCTGACGTCGGCGCCGGACTCGGTCAGGTTCCTGGCGACCTCGGTGGCCAGCAGGCCGCCCATGCAGTAGCCGACCACGTGGAAGGAGTGCGCGCCGGTCTCCAGGAGGGTGCGGGCGTAGCGGGCGGCGCGGCGGGCGATCAGGCCGCGCGGCTCCTCGGCCAGGTAGGCGTCCACGTCGGTGATCGCGAGTCCGGCGAGCGGGCCGCCCTTGGCGGTCAGCAGCCGGGACAGCGCGCGGTAGGGGGTGAGGGTGCCGCTGCCCTCGTGGACGAGCACGCGCAGCGGCCCGTCGCCGGGCGGGTCGCCGCCGAGCGGGATCAGCGGCGTGCGCTCGGCGGGGGCGCCGTCCTCGTCGGCGGCGCCGTCGCGCAGGCCGTCGGCGAGCGCGGCCACGGTGGGCTGGTGCAGGATGCGGCGGACCAGGTCGTCCCAGTGCGCATCGGCCGCGGCCGGTACGCGCTCGCGCAGCGTGGCGGCCAGCTTGGCGACCACCAGCGAGTCGCCGCCGAGGTCGAAGAAGTCGTCGTCGCGGTTGACCGTGCCCACGCCGAGCACCTCGGCCCACACGCCGGCGAGCGCGCGTTCGAGGTCGTCGCGGGGCGGCCCACCGGCCGAGGCGCGGCTCGCGGCGGCGCGGGGCAGCCATGAGCGGAGCGTGGTGGTGTCCACCTTGCCGTTGGCGGTCAGCGGCAGCTCGTCGACGATCTGCAGGTGGGCCGGGATCATGTAGTCGGGCAGCCGCCTGGCCAGGTGCCCGGCCAGGCCCGCGACGTCCAGGGGCCGCCGGTCGGTCTTGAACCGGGCGGCGAAGACATTCTGGCCGAGCGGGCCGGTCACGTCGCCGGGGCCGGGCAGGCAGACGGTCGCGCCGGCGCCCGCCTCCCGCAGCAGGCCGAGCCACTGGTCCCGGCCGAGGAAGGTCTGGTCGAGGCCCTGGCGCAGGTCCTCGTAGTCCCATTTGCGGGGGTCCTTGTCCGGCATCATGAACTCCATCGAGGTCATGATCTGGTAGCTGTCCCGCGTGGTCTCGATGAAGACCAGCCAGCCGCCGGGGCGCAGCATGCGTACCAGCCGCTCCAGCACGCGGCCGGCGTGGCGGGAGTTGTGCAGCACGTTCGCGCAGAGGATGACGTCGAAGTCGTTGGGCACGTAGCCCTGCGCGCGGAAGTCCTCGTTGATGTCGAACAGGCCGTAACGCACCCAGGGCAGCTCGCCGAAACGGGCGCGGGCCTCGTTGATGAAGAAGGGCGAGACGTCGGTGAACAGGTAGTCGGCGTCGTGCCCGGCCAGGGCCGGGATCGTCCGCGCGCTGGTGCCGCCGACGCCCGCCCCCGCCTCCAGCACGCGCAGGCGGCCGGGGTGCCCGGCGGCGATGCGGCGCAGGATCTCGACGGCGGCGTGGTTGACGTAGCGGCTGATGATGTTCTCCCGGTAGGCGGCCTCGGAGATCTCCAGGCGGCCCTCCGGGAACAGCAGCGGCAGCGGGTCCAACTCGTCCCTGACCAGTTCGGGCAGGTGGGCGGTGCTGGTCCTGAAGTAGGCGATCAGCTCGGCCGGGTAGCTGTCCTCGCGTTGCAGCTCGCCGACCGCGCGCCAGGCGGCGTCCAGGTCGCCGGGACCGGCCGTGCGGACGGCCGTGCGCACGCCGGCGGGGCCGCGTTCGAGGTAGCCCTCGTGTTCCAGCACGCGCAGCCAGCGGCGCACCAGCCGGTGGTGGCGGGGCGCGGCGTCGAGGGCCGCGATGACCTGCTCGGTCGTGGCGGTGTCCCCCACCTGCCGGAACAGGCCGCGGGTGGCGAGGGCACGCACGATGCCGACGACCGCGGCCCGGTCCAGGCGGGCGATGAACTCGGTCAGCTCCTCGCGGGAGATGTGCGCGGTGTGCGGGTCGCCCGCGCGCGATCCGGCCGCGCGCAGCTCCTCCGCCGCCCCGTCCATGACCTCCGGGGTACGGCGGGCCGGCTCGGCGAACGCGGCCAGGCGGCGCTCCATGCCGTCGCCGTCCACCAGCACGTGCGCGGCGGCGACCGCGGGATGGTCCTGGACCGCGGCCTCGACCTCGGCCGGTTCGATCCGGTGGCCGCGGATCTTGACCTGCCGGTCCTCGCGGCCCAGGAACTCGATCAGCCCGTCCTCGCGGTAACGTCCGAGGTCGCCGGTGCGGTAGAGGCGTTCGCCGGTCACGGGGTGGCCGACGAAGCGCCGGGCGGTCTTGCCCGGGTCGCCGAGGTAGCCGAGCGCTACGCCCGCGCCGCCGATGTACAGCTCTCCCGCGACCCAGTCGGGGCAGGGGCGCAGGTGGTGGTCCAGCACGTGGAAGGTCTGGTTGGCCAGCGGCTTGCCGTACGGGACGCTCGTCCAGCCGGGCTCGGGCTCGCCGATCGGGTGGAAGATCGACCAGATCGACGCCTCGGTGGCGCCGCCCAGGCTGACCAGGTCGAGCCGGGGCAGGCGGGCGCGGATGGCCGGGGGCAGCGTGATCGGGATCCAGTCGCCGCTCAGCAGGGCCAGCCGGAGCGTCGGCAGGGCGGTCTCCGGCTGCGTGGCCAGGTAGTGCTCCAGCATCTGGAGCTGGGCGGGCACGGAGTTCCAGAGGGTGACGCCGTGCTCGGCGACCAGCCGGGCCCAGCGGGCCGGGTCTCCCCTGCCCGCGGCGCCGGGCAGCACCAGCGTGCCGCCCGCGGCCAGGACGCCGAAGACGTCGTAGACGGACAGGTCGAACCCCAGCGCCGCCAGGCCGAGGACGCGGTCGGCCGGGGTCACCGAGAAGCGGCGGTTGATGTCGGCGACGGTGTTGAGGGCGGCCTCGTGGGAGATCATCACGCCCTTGGGGTCGCCGGTGGAGCCCGAGGTGTAGATGACGTAGGCCAGGTCGCCCGGCCGCGCGGCGCTTCGGGGGACGGAGGCGGTGACGGGCGCCAGCGTGTCCACGTCCAGGCAGCGCACGCCGTCGGGACGCTCGCCGATCCACGACTGGGTCAGGACGGTGTCCACACCGGCGTCGGCCAGGATGCGGGCGCGCCTGGCGGGCGGCTGGCCGGTGTCGACCGGCAGGTAGGCGGCTCCGGCCAGCAGGATGCCGAGCGCGGCGACCACCTGCTCCCAGCCTTTGTCCATGAGGATCGCCACCGGCGCCCCGCCTCGGGCGAGGGGCTCCGCCACGGCGGTGGCGGGGGTGAGGGGTTGCGCCGCGGGGCCGCCTCGGGTGAGGGGCTCCGCTCCGGCGGTGGCGGGGGTGAGGGGGTCCGCCATGGGGCCGCGTCGGGTGAGTGTTTCGGCTACGGCGGTGGCTCGGGCGAGCAGGTCGCCGTATGTCAGCGTGCGGTCTTCCGCGATGACGGCGGGCGCGCCGGGGGTGGTGGACGCGCGGGCGACGACCGGCTCGTGCAGCAGCCCGCCGGGGCGCGGCGCCGCGGTGGCGTTCGCGCGTTCCCGCCGCGCCTCCTGTACGGCCGGCAGCCCCACGGGCGAGGCCGCCGCCCACGCGTCGTCGCCGGCGGCCAGGTCGGCCAGCAGTTCGCGCAGCGCCCCGAACAGGTCCTCGGCCAGCCCGGCCGGGAGCACGCCGTCGCGCACGTCGGCCCTGACCTCCAGGGTCCCGTCCTCGACGAGGGCCTGGCAGTCGATCCACACCTGCGGCGTCTGGCTCCTGCCGTACACCACGTCGCCCATGCCGTCGCCGGCTTCGCCGAGCCCGAGGGTGCTGGTGAAGACGACCGGCATGAGGGCGGCGTCGCGGCCCTTCGTGCGGGCGATCTCGCGCATCACCTCGACGCCGGAGTGGAGCCGGTGGTCGAGGTCCTGCCACAGCCGGTCCTGGAGCGCGGCGGCGCGGGCGGCGAAGGTGGCGTGCGCGGAGCCGTTCACCTCAAGGAGGCTGACCGTGGTGAAGTCGCCGACGAGCGCGTCCACCTGCGGGTGGAGGGGACGGCGGTTGAGGAGGGTGAGGTTGAGGCAGAATGCGGGCTGGCGGCTCCAGCGGCCGACGACCTCGGCGAAGGCGGCCAGCACGGCGGTGGAGGGGGTGATGGCGTGCGCGGCGGAGCGCTCGCGCAACGCCTGCCACTGCCCGGGCGCGAACCTGGCCCGGTGGCGGGTGAACGAGCCGCCGGCCTGGGCGCGCTCGTCCTCGCGCAGGGGCAGTTCCGGCGCGCCGGGCAGGGTGGCGAGGCGCTCCTCCCAGTAGGCGCGGTCGCGTTCGCGGGCGGGGCCGTCGCGTTCGCCGCGGGTGGCGGCCACGTAGTCGCGGAAGGTGATCTCCAGGGGCGGCAGGTGCGCCGCGGGGTCCTGGTAGAGGGTGTTCAGCTCGGTGAGCAGGAGCTGGATGCTCATGTAGTCGGCGATGAGGAAGTCGACGGAGACGTGCAGCAGGTCGCGTCCGTCCGTGCGGGTGATCCGGAGCTCGAACAGCGGCCAGGCCGCCGGATCGTAGACGCGGCTGTCCATGGCGGCCCTGACGGCCGTCAGGTGCGCCTCGGTCTCGGCGGCGGGGCGGCCGGTGAGGTCGGTGGTCTCGATGCGGTAGCGGGGCCGGTCGGGGGCGGTGACCTGGTAGCCCTCCGGGTGGACGGTGGCGCGCAGCATGTCGTGGCGCTCGATCAGCCGGTTCCAGGCGTCCTCGGCGCGGCCGGGGTCCAGGCCGGTGAAGGCGAGTTCGGCGTAGACCTGGCAGGCGGTGCCGCCGTAGTCGTAGGCGGCGCCCCGGCCGAGCAGGTAGGCGGCCTGGACGTCGGTGAGCGGGAACGGCTCGTGGCGGGCGGCCGGGTCGGGGCGCAGCTCGGGCTGGGCGGGGCGGCTCAGCTGCTCCAGCAGCGCCTCCTTGTGGGCGGCCAGCAGGGCGCGCCGTTCCTCGGTGAGGACGCCCTTGGGGGCGCGGAAGCGCAGCCGCCCCGACTCCGCCCACAGGTGGACGCCCTCCCGGGCCAGTTCGGCGATGAGCTGACCGGCTGTCATAGCGAGCCCTCCTCGAAGGCTGAGTCGTCGCGGTGGTCGATCAGGGCGGCGTGCTCGGCGATCGTCGGCCCGGCGAACAGCTCCCGCAGCGGGAGGTCGGCGCCGAACTCGATCCTGATCTCCTCGGCCAGGCGGGTGGCCAGGACGCTGTCGCCGCCGAGCGTCACGAAGTTCTGGTGCCTGCCCACGTCCGGCAGGTCGAGCAGGGACCGCCAGATCGCGGCGAGGGCCTGCTCGGTGGGCCCGGCGGGCGGGGCGTCGCGGCTCTGGCCGTCGGGTTCGCGGGCCAGGCGGGCGAGGGCGGCGCGGTCGATCTTGCCGTTCGCGCCGAGCGGGAGGTCGTCCAGCGGGGTGATCGTGGCGGGGACGGCGTAGGAGGGCAGGCGGTCGGCGAGCCGGTCGCGCAGGTCACCGAGGTCCCCGGCTGGGACGACGAAGGCGGCCAGGTGGCGATCCACCTTGGTGGCGACGGCGCGCTCGACGTGGGGGTGGGTGAGCAGGGCGGCTTCGATCTCGCCGAGTTCGATCCGGTGCCCGCGGATCTTGACCTGGTGGTCGCGGCGGCCCAGGAACTCCAGGGTGCCGTCAGTCCAGTAGCGGCCCATGTCACCGGTCCGATACCAGCCGCCGGTGAACTTCGCGGCCGTCGTCTCCGGATCGCCCCGGTACCCCTTGGCGACCCCGGCGCCGCCGATCCACAACTCGCCCGCCACCCAGTCGGGGCAGTCCCGGCCCGCAGCATCGACGACGCGGAAGCACTGGTTGGCCAGGGGCCTGCCGTAGGGGACCGACACCCATTCCGGTGGCACCTTGGCGGGGACCGGGCAGTAGTTGGACCAGATCGACGCCTCGGTGGCCCCGCCCAGGGCGATCAGCTCACAGTCGGGGGCGGCACGGCTGAGCCTCGCGGACAGGTCGAGGGGGACCCAGTCGCCGGAGACCATGGCCAGGCGCAGTGATCCCAGGGTGCCCCGGTCGGCGGTGAGCAGCATGTCGAGCAGGGCCGGGACGGTGTTCCACACGGTCACCCCGTGCTCGGCCACCAAAGCGGCCCAGCGGGCGGCGTCGCGGCGCTCGTCCTCGCCGATCATGACAAGGGAGCCGCCTGCCGACAGCAGGCCGAACACGTCCCACACCGACAGATCGAAGTCCAGCGCCGACACCGCCAGAACCCGATCCTCGCCGGTCACACCGAAGCGCCGGTTGACATCCACGACCGTGTTCACCGCGGCCTGATGGGAGATCTCGACACCCTTCGGCTCACCGGTGGAGCCCGAGGTGAAGATCACATACGCGCTCGCCTCCGGATCCACCTCGACCGGAGCCTCCAGTGGCGGGCCGGAGGGCAGGTCGGTGAGGGTCAGGCGGACGCCGGCGCGGCGGAGCATCCGCTCCCTGCGCAGCTCCGGCTGGTCGGCGCCGATGGGCACGTAGAGCGCCCCGGCCGCCAGGATGCCCAGCACGGCGGCCACCTGGTCGGCGCCCTTCGGCAGGCAGACGGCCACGGCGTCGCCCGGCCGTACACCCTGCTCGACCAAGGAGCCCGCCACCCGCAGCGCCCGCTCGGACAGCTCGCCATAGGAGAGGCCGGGACGGATCGCGATCCGGGACGGATCGCGGCGGGCCCGGTCGAAGAAACGGGAGTGGAGGGTGCCCCCGGGCGGGGAGGTGGCGGTGTCGTTGGCGCCGGCGCGGGCGACGAGCTGCTCCGACGGGGTCAGGCAGGGGACGGCGGCGGCCCAGTCATCGGTGGACAGGCGCTCCAGCATCCCGGCGAAGGCGGCGAACATGCCGTCCAGGACGCCGGGCGGGAAGAGGTCCTCGACGGCGTCCCAGTTGACCAGCAGGTCACCATCGACCTCGACCACCTGGTGGTCCAGCCAGACCTGCGGCGTCTGCGAGACGCCCCAGAACGGCTCGGCGAACAGCGCGCCGGACGGGGTGGCGTCCATGCCGAGCGTGCTGGTGAACACCACCGGCATCGCGGCGTCGGCCGTACCGGTACGCCTGGCCAGCTCGCGCATCACCCACAGCGCGGAGACGTCGCTGTGCTCCAGGTCGCGCACGACCCGGCGCTGCAGGCGGCGGGCGCTGTCCAGCCAGGTACGGCCCGGCTCGTAGGCGACCAGCAGCAGCGAGGTGAAGTCGCCCAGGACGGTGTCGATGTCCGGGTGCACCTCGCGGCGGTCGAACAGGGTCAGGTTGATCGTCATGTCGCGGCGGGCGCTCCAGGCGCCGAGCGCCTCGGCGAACGTGGTGGCCAGCACCGTGGACGGGGTCAGGTCGTGTGCCCTGGCGGCGTCCTTGACGGCCTGCCACCGCTCGGCGGGCACGCGGGCCTGGCGGCGGGTGAAGCGCGGGCGGCCGACGCGCTCCGGCTCCTCGGCCAGCGGGAGCTGCGGGGCGGGCGGCAGTTCTGCGACCCGCTCCGACCAGTACTCCTGTGCCCGGCGCAGCGCCCGCGGGCCCGGCTTGACCGTCAGCACGTAGTCGCGGAACGAGGGCCCGGCGGGCGGCAGTTCGGCGGCCGGGTCGTGGTAGAGCGTGTCCAGTTCGCGCAGGAGGGTCATGGTGCTGAGCGCGTCGAGGATGATGTTGTCGAAGCTGACGCCCAGCCGGGTGCGGCCCGCGCCGTAACGTACGGCCCGCACGTCGAACAGCGGCCACCGGGTGGCGTCGATGAGCTGGTGCGACATGTCCGCGCGCAGCCCGGCGAGCGCCTCGTCGGCGTCCTCGCCCGCCTCGGTGACCGCGATGGCGAAGCGGGGCGTCTCGGGCAGAACCCGCTGGGTGCCGTCGGGCAGGAACACCGCGCGCAGCATCGCGTGCCGCTCGATGAGCCGGTTCCAGGCCGCTTCCAGCCGGGGCAGGTCGAGGTCCTCCAGGTCGTACTCGGTGTAGAAGTGGCAGCCCACGCCGCCGAGCGCGAAGTCGTCGGTGCGGCCGAGCCAGTAGGCGCGTTGCACGTCGGTGGGCGGGAAGGGCTCGTGGCGGTGCTCCGGGTCGGCGCGCAGCGCGGCCCGCTCGCCCTCCTCCCGCCCCGGCGTCAGGGTCGCGGCGAAGGCGGCGAGCTCGGGATGGTCGAACAGGTTCGTCAGCCGCCCACCGGACACGCCGCCCTCGCGCAGCCGGGTGATGAGGCGGGTGGCCAGCAGGCTGTCACCGCCCAGCGTGAAGAAGCTCTGGTCGCGGCCGACCGCGGGCAGCTCCAGCAGTTCGGCCCAGATGGCGGCGACGGCGCTCTCCACGCCGGGCAGCGGCGGCTCGAACGGCTCGTCGCGCTGCTCATGGCCGGCGAGGATGCCTCGCACCACCGTCCTGTCGATCTTGCCGTTGGGGGTGAGCGGCAGGTCCCGCACGGGCACGATCCGGTCGGGGATCATGTACGGCGGAAGCCGTTCCGTCAGCCGGTCGGGCAGGTCGCCGAGGTCACCGTCGCTGACGACCACGGCGGCGAGGCGGCGGTCGATCTTGGTGGCGACGGCGCGCTCGACGTGGGGGTGGGTGAGCAGGGCGGCTTCGATCTCGCCGAGTTCGATCCGGTGGCCGCGGATCTTGACCTGGTGGTCGCGGCGGCCCAGGAACTCCAGGGTGCCGTCGGGCCAGTAGCGGCCCATGTCGCCGGTCCGATACCAGCCGCCGGTGAACTTCGCGGCCGTCGTCTCCGGATCGCCCCGGTACCCCTTGGCGACCCCGGCGCCGCCGATCCACAACTCGCCCGCCACCCAGTCCGGGCAGTCCCGGCCGAGCCCGTCGACCACGCGGAAGCACTGGTTGGTCAGCGGTCTGCCATAGGGGACGGAGACCCAGCCGGACGGCACGTCTGCCGGGACCGGGCAGTAGTTGGACCAGATCGACGCCTCGGTGGCCCCGCCCAGCGCGATCAGCTCACAGCCGGGGGCCTCACCGGCGAGCCGGGCGGACAGGTCGAGCGGCACCCAGTCGCCGGAGACCATCGCCAGGCGCAGCGAGGTGAGCGCGGACTCGGTGCCCGTGAGCAGCATGTCGAGCAGGGCCGGGACGGTGTTCCACACGGTCACCCCGTGCTCGGCCACCAGAGCGGCCCAGCGGGCGGCGTCGCGGCGCTCGTCCTCGCCGATCATGACGAGGGAGCCGCCTGCCGACAGCAGGCCGAACACGTCCCACACCGACAGATCGAAGTCCAGCGCCGACACCGCCAGAACCCGATCCTCGCCGGTCACACCGAAGCGCCGGTTGACATCCACGACCGTGTTCACCGCGGCCTGATGGGAGATCTCGACACCCTTCGGCTCACCGGTGGAGCCCGAGGTGAAGATCACATACGCGCTCGCCTCCGGATCCACCTCGACCGGAGCCTCCAGTGGCGGGCCGGAGGGGAGGTCGGTGAGCAGGAGCCGGGCTCCGGCGCGGCGCAGGATCTGGTCGCGGCGGGCCTGGGGCTGGTCGACGCCCACCGGGACATACAGGGCTCCGGCCGCCAGGATGCCCAGCACGGCCGCGACCTGGTCGGCGCCCTTCGGCAGGCAGACGGCCACGGCGTCGCCCGGCCGTACACCCTGCTCGACCAAGGAGCCCGCCACCCGCAGCGCCCGATCGGACAGCTCGCCATAGGAGAGGCCGGGACGGATCGCGATCCGGGACGGATCGCGGCGGGCCCGGTCGAAGAAACGGGAGTGCAACGTGCCCCCGGGCAGGGGCGTCTCGGTCGTTTCTGGAGCGGGGCGGGACGGGTGGGGCGGGGGCGCGGACCAGTCCTCGGTCAGGAGCCAGTCGATCAGGCGGTCGTAGGCGGCGGCCATGCCGTCCAGGACGCCGGGCGGGAAGAGGTCCTCGACGGCGTCCCAGTTGACCAGCAGGCCGCCGTCGACCTCGACCACCTGGTGGTCCAGCCAGACCTGCGGCGTCTGCGACACCATCCAGCCGAGCGTGCCGAGGCCGCGCTGGACGTCCTCGGTGACCAGGTCGCCCATGCCCAGCGCGCTGGTGAACACCACCGGGGCGCTCACCTGGTCGTGGCGGCTGCCGCGGTTGAGGTCGCGCAGGACCTCGACGCCGGTGTAGGCCGAGTGCGCCACGTCGCGCTGGAAGCGCGCCTGCAGCGAGGCGGCCCGCTCGGCGAACGTCTGCGGCCGCGACAGGTCCACCTCCAGCAGGATGAGGTTGCTGAAGTCGGCCACCATGTGCTCGACCTCGGGGTGCGGCAGGCTCCGGTCGAACAGCGGGGCGTTGAGCACGAACCGGGGCGAGGCGCTCCACGCGCCGACGACCTCGGCCAGCGCTGCGGCCAGCGTCATCGGCAGCGTGAGGCCGTGGGCGCGGGCTCGCTCGGACAGGCGTTCCCGGTCGGCGGCGGTGATCCTGCGGTCGCGGCGGACCACCCGTACCCGTTCCAGCTTTCCCGGCTCGACAGCGAGCGGGAGGGCCGGACCCGGCGGCAGGCCGGGCAGGCGTCCGGACCAGTAGCGGCGGTCGGCCTCCCGGTCGGCGGCGCGCTGCCGCTCCTGCCCGGCGAGGTAGTCGGGGAAGCCGTAGGTCAGCGGGGGCAGGGTGCCGCCCCGGTAGAGGGTGGCCAGGTCCTCCAGGAGGATCTGGATGCTGCGTACGTCGGCGACGAGCAGGTCGATGTTGGCGTGCAGGCGGTGGGCGCCGTCCGGCAGCAGGGAGAGCGTCAGGTCGAGCACCTCGCCCCGCTCCACCTCCAGGCGGCGGTGCGAGAGGCCTTCGCGCACCGCCAGCAGGCGCGCCTCGGTGTCCGCCGCTTCGCGCAGGTCGTGGACGGTGAGGCCGGGCCACGGGCTCCGCGGCAGGATCTGCTGGGTGGCGTCGTCGAGGAAGCGGGCGCGCAGCAGCTCGTGCCGGTCGAACAGGGCGCGGGCGGCGCGTTCCAGTGCGTCGGGGTCGAGGCCGCGGCCGTCGAACTCGGCGTAGAAGTGGCAGCCGACGCCGCCGAGCACCTGGCGGTCGCGGCGGCCGAACCAGTAGGCGTGCTGCAGGGGCGTGAGCGGGAAGGGGGCGTGCCGGTCGGGCGGCCCGGTCTGCGGGGGCGGCGGTGCGACCGGACCGCCCGAGTTCAGGAGGGTGTGCCAGGAGGCGAGCGTCGGCGACTCCATCAGGTCGCCGAACTTGACCACGACGCCCTGGCGCTGCCAGTCGTTGGCGAGCTGCATGATCCGGATGGAGTCGGCGCCCAGGGCGATGAGATCGTCCTGCGCTCCGAGCGCCTCGGGCGCGACCCCGAGCAACTCGGCCGCCGCCCGCGCGATCTCCCGTAGTCCGAGATCCGGCCGCCGCGGTCTTCGCGAGCTGGTCTCCGAAACGTCCCGTTCATCCCGTCCAGCCGGTACGGCCAGCGAGTCCGTCGCCAGCACGGGCAACGCGCCGCGCCGCAACAAGTTCACCAACTCGGCCGTCTCCCCCGCCAGCGAGCCCGGGGCGAGTGTCACCACCGTCTCGGCCACCTCGCCGCAGGCGTCCAGGACGGCGGCCCGCACCCGCGCGGCCGACGGCCCGCGATCGCCGTCCGCCTCCACCAGCAGCACCAGCCCACCACCGGGAACCATCTGCACGGCACGGCAGGCCAGCCCGGTCAGCTCGCTCACCGGCGCCTCGAGCTCAGGCGCGGAAAGCAGCCGATCCTGAAAAGGCAGACGCGTCGCTGTTTCCGTCATAGTCAACAACGCTGGCACGCGGCGGAAGCACACGACAAATGCCGAACTTTCTTTGGGCGCTCGCTGACTAGCCGTTCAGTCATTAATTTAGCCTTACCTAACTACCCGGCCGGAAGCGCGTGTTCTGCGGAGAAAGAAATAACGTGCCCTTTCGGTACACCTCAAAAAGTCACCACCCCCTCTTTCGAGGTGCCCGTCCGGGCACTTGCCGCTCTCGCCAACCGCCCTTAACTTCCGTCGATATGCCCCAGATGCTGATGGACGACGTCCACGACGCCGCCGCGGCGCACGCGCTCGGCGAGGAGTACGTCACCGCGCTCGGCAAGATCATCAACAGCCACGTGCGCAACGAGGCGGCGGGCGCGGCGGTGTTCGACGAGCCCTCCATTTCACTCGCACCCACTCCGCACGAAAAATGGCTGGCCTGCAGAATGGCGATGGAGGAATACGGACATCATTTGAAGTTCAACAAACTCGCCGCGCAGCTCGGCCTCGAAGACGACCAGGACAGGCCGCCGCTTTCCGTCTTCGACTATCAGGTGACATCGTGGACCGGATATGTGATGACCAAGGCCGTCGTGGATCTGGCCGAGGTCGTGCTGATGGAAGACCTGTGCGAATGCTCGTACGTGCCGCTGCGCATGTTGTGCCGGTCGCTGATGCGGGAGGAACGTTTCCACGTCTCCTTCGGCGCCAGAACGGCCGCGCGGCTGGCCGCCGATCCCGCCCGGCGTGAAGAGGTGCGGTACTCGGCCCATCACCTCATCCGGATGACGCTGCCCTTCTTCGGCCGCAGCGACTCCAGGAACAACGAGATCTTCCGGCGCTGGGGCATCAAGCGGCTGAGCAACGACGAGTCGCGGGCCGAGTTCGTGCGGCGGACCCGCGTGCTGCTGTGTGACGAGCTCGGCCTGGACTATCCGGAGGTGGGGACGCGGTGGAACGCCACTACGAGCTGACCGCCCCGCCTCCCGGCCTGCCCGCCGCGCTCGGGCCCGGAGGCGAGGACGTGCTCGCCCTGCTCGACGGCCTGTCCGCGGCGCCCGGCCGGGTACCGGACGAGGTGGACGGCCTGCCGGTGCGGCAGGCCGGCCGGGTGCCCGCAACGCTGCTCGACCGCGTGGAGCCCGGCTGGCTGGCCGCGCTGGATGGCCGCCGGGCCCGCGCCAGGACGCGCCTGGTGGCGGCGGGCCGCGAGAGCCGGCTGGAGCTGGCCGAACACGTGGCCATGCTGGTGGCCACCCCGCGCCTCGAACCCGCAGAGCCCGGCGACGGCGACGCCCTCGCCCAGTCCGGCGCCATCCTCTGGCTGCTCGGCACCCTGGTCGCCACCACCCTGGCCGATGCCCCAGGCAGCACACCGCCCGCCGCCCGGCACGACGACCCCGGTGACACACCGCCCGCCGCCCGGCACGACGACCCCGGTGACACACCGCCCGCCGCCCGGCACGACGACCCCGGTAACACGGTCCCAAGAGGGGACGCGGCGCTCGCCGGGCTGGTCGCTCGGGGCTGGTGGCCGGTCGGTCCCGTGGACGGCGCCTTCGTGATCGCCCCTCTCACCCTCCCGAGGACATGCCATGCGTGAGCTCCTGCCCCGGCAACGCTCCGCCCCGCCGGACGGGGAACCGGCCGGTAACTGCGCCACCCACCTGGCCGCCCTGGCCCGGCGCGAAGGGTGGTGGGAGCTGCCCGCCTTCCACGCGCCCGGCCGTTCCTACACGCACGGCGAGGTGCACACGCTGGCCGCCGGTGCCGCCTCCGTCCTGGCCGGTCACGGCGTACGGCCCGGCGACCGGGTGCTGATCGCCCTGGGCGACGGCATCGCCTGGGTGAGCGCGTTCCTGGGCGCGGCCCGGCTGGGCGCGGTGGCGGTGCCGGTCAACCCCGACCTGACCGCCGGCGACCACGCCTTCATGGCCGCCGACTGCCGGGCGCGGCTCGTGGTCAGCGACGACCACCTCGCGGGGCGGTTCGGCGGCTGTGCCGTACTGGCCGATGAGCGGCTGACGGCGCTGGCGGCGAGCGCGCCCGCCGGGCCCGTGCGGAGCGTCAGCGGCCGGACTCCCCTGTACGCGCAGTACACCTCGGGCACGACCGGCACGCCCAAGGCGGCGCTGCACCGCCACGCCGACCTCGCCCGCTACATGCGCGCGGCCGGGACCGGCGTGACCGGGGTGACCCGCGACGACGTGACGTTGTCGATCTCGAAGATGTTCTTCGCCTACGGCCTCGGCAACGCGCTGGTCTTCCCGCTGTTCTCCGGCTCATCGGCGGTGCTGCTGCCGCACCGGGCCGCACCGGGCGACCTCGCCGAGGCCGTGGCGCGCCACCGCGTCACGCTCCTGTACGGCGTCCCGACCGCCTACGCCAACCTGCTCGCCGACTGCCCGCCCGGCCCCTTCTCCACGGTACGGCTGGCCGTCTCCGCCGGCGAACCCCTGCCCGCCCAGCTGGGCGAACGGGCCCGTGACCTGCTCGGCGCCCCGGTCCTGGACCAGCTCGGCTCGACCGAGGCCGGGCACGCGTTCTGCTCCAACACCGCCTGGAGCGACGAACCGGGCACCATCGGCCGCCCCCTGCCGGGCTACGAGGTCGCGCTGCGCGACAAGAACGGCGCGCTGGTCACGCTCGGCCAGGGCGAGATCTGGGTACGCGGCGACGCGGTCATGATCGAGTACCTGGAGCGGCCGGAGCAGACCGCCCGTGCCCTGAGCGGCGGCTGGCTGCGCACCGGCGACCTGGCCGAGTACGTGGACGGCGGCGCGCTCAAGCACTGCGGCCGGGCCGACGACATGGAGATGGTCGGCGGCATCACCGTCTCCCCCGTCGAGATCGAACGGGTGCTGGCCGAGCATCCCGCGGTCGCCGAGGTGGCCGTGGCGGTCGTGCGCGACGAGCGCGGCGCCGGACGGCTGCGCGCGTTCGTCGTCCTCACCGGCCCGGCCGGACCCGGCCTGGAGGGCGAGCTGATCGGGCTGGCCCGCCGCCGGCTGGCCCCGTACAAGGTGCCGCGCAGCGTGGAGGTACGCCCCGCGCTGCCGCGCACCCCGACCGGCAAACTGCGCCGTTTCGCGGTGCGCGAGGGAAAGTGGTGATGGCATGCTGACCGTCCGCGCGGACGAGCGCCTGGCGTGGGACCCGGACTCCGGCCTGGTGCCCGCCCCCGACCGGCCGCCCGGCGAGCCCGCGGTCGTGGACTCGTGGCTGGTCACCGACGAGCGGGTACGCGACCTGCCCCTGCACGAGGAGCGCTTCGTGCGCGCCAGCACGGAGCTGGTGCCCGGCCTGCGGGCCGCCGCGGTCCACGACTTCCTCGGCGCGGTACGCCACCGGCTGCCCGGCCACGGCCGCTGGTTCCCCCGGGTCGAGGCGTACACGGGAGCCCGTCCCCGGCTGGCGCTCTGGCCCAGGCCCGCCCCAGAGCCGGGCGAGGCGGAAATCACCCTCTGGATCCCGCCGGCCGCCGACCCGCGCCGCCGTCCCACCGTCAAGGGCCCCGACCTGCGGGTGCTGGCGGAGCTGCGCGATCGGGCCAGGGCGCGGGGAGCCGACGACGCGCTGCTCTACGACCGTCGCGGCACCGCGCTGGAGAGCGCGCACAGCGCGCTGGTGTGGTGGCGCGGCGGCACGCTGTGCGTGCCCGACCGTGCCCTGCCGGTCCTGCCGTCGGTGACCAGGATCCATCTGGAACGGCTGGCCGCCTGCTGGCGCTGCCCGGTCAGGCACGAGCGGGTGAGCGTGGCCGAGCTGATGGAGCTGGAGACCTGGAGCGTCAACGCCCTGCACGGGCTGCGTCCGGTCCGGGCCTGGGCCGACGCGGCGGGCCGTACCAGGGCGGCGGCCCGGATCTCTGCGCGGGCGGCGGAGTGGCGGCAGGCCGTCAGCCACCGCGCGGTGCTGCCGGTCCTGCCCGCGCGGGAGCAGCCGTGCGCACCCTGATCGTGGACAACCACGACTCCTACACCTACAATCTGTTCCAGCTCGCCGCCCAGGCCTACGGCGTGGAGCCGGTCGTGCTGACCAACGACGACCCGCGCTGGGACGGCCTGGATCTCGGCCGGTTCGACGCGCTCATCGTCTCCCCCGGTCCCGGACGCCCGCAGAAGGAACGCGACGTCGGCGTCACGCTGGAGGTGATCCGGCGTTCCGGCCTGCCCGTGCTGGGCGTCTGCCTCGGCCACCAGGCGCTGGCGTGGATGTCGGGGGCCGACGTGGTCCCGGCGCCCATCCCGATCCACGGGTACGTGGAGGAGATCCGGCACTGCGGCCGCGACCTGTTCCGCGGGCTGCCGCAGGGCTTCGCCGCCGTGCGCTACCACTCCTTGTGCGTGGCCACGCCGCCGCCCGCCGATCTGGAGATCACCGCGTGGAGCGCCGACGGTGTGGTGATGGGGCTGCGGCATCGCGAGATGCCCTGGTGGGGGGTGCAGTTCCATCCGGAGTCGATCTCCACCGAGCACGGGCCGGCGCTGATGCGCAACTTCCGCGATCTGGCGTACGGCCGCGCCGTCACCCTCGCCCCCGCTCCGGTCTGGTCGCTGGAGGTGGAGCGGGTGGACGGCGTGCCCGACGCCGAGGGGGTCTTCGCGGAGGTGCTCGGGGCGGAGCCGTACGCGTTCTGGCTGGACAGCAGCCGTGCCGAGCCTGGGCTGGCCCGGTTCTCGTTCCTGGGGGACGCGGGCGGGCCGCATGGCGAGGTGCTGTCCTGCCAGCCGGGTTCGGGCAGCGTGGTGGTCAGCTCGGGGGGCGCGGAGTCGGCCGTGTTCGCCTCCGTCTTCGACGTGCTGGCCGATCGGGTGGCGGCGCGGGCCGTACCGGATGAGCTGCCCTTCGAGCTGAACGGCGGCTATGTCGGCTACTTCGGCTATGAGCTCAAGCGTGACTGCGGCGCTCAGGCCGCGCACGTCTCCCCCTTGCCCGACGCGGTCTGGATGTCGGCGACCCGGCTCGTCGCGCTCGACCACGAGCGCGGGCAGTCCTGGGTGCTGGCGCTGACCGACGGCCGCGGCGCGAGCCGGTCGGCGGCGCGGGCCTGGGTCGCCGGGACCGCCGCCGCCTGCCGGGCCGCGCGACCGGAACCGGCCGCGGCGCCCGCCGATCCGGAGGAGGGGTTCGATCCCGAGCCGTGGCTGGTCAGGGACCGTACGCGCTATGTCGCCGACATCGAGGAGTGCCTGCGGCTGCTGCGGGCGGGCGAGAGCTACGAGATCTGCCTGACCAACACCGCCGAGATCCCCTTCGACGGCTCCCCGTTCGAGCTCTACCTGGCCCAGCGGCGGCTCAACCCGGCCCCCTACGCCGCGTACCTGCGCCTGGGCGGCACGCACGTGCTGTGCTCCTCGCCGGAGCGCTTCCTCAAGGTCGGCAGGGACGGCGTCGCCGAATCCAAGCCGATCAAGGGCACCGCCCCGCGCTCGCCCGAGCCGCGCGCCGACACCGCCCTGCGCGAGGAACTGGCGACCTCGGACAAGACCAGGGCGGAGAACCTCATGATCGTGGATCTGCTCCGCAACGACCTGGGCCGCATCAGCGACGTCGGCTCCGTGTCCGTGCCGCGCTTCATGGCGGTGGAGTCCTACGAGACCGTGCACCAGCTCGTCTCGACCGTGCGCGGCCACCTGAACGACGGGGTCGGCGCGGTGGCGGCGGCCCGTGCGTGCTTCCCCGGCGGCTCGATGACGGGGGCGCCGAAGCTGCGCACGATGGAGATCATCGACCGGCTGGAGGGGCGGGCGCGGGGCGTGTACTCCGGGGCCATCGGCTTCTTCGGCCTGGGCGGCGGCGCCGACCTCAACATCGTGATCCGCACCGCCGTGGCCAGCGACGGCCGGCTGTCGGTGGGCGCGGGCGGCGCGATCGTACTGGACTCCGACCCGGCGGCGGAGTACGAGGAGATGCTGCTCAAGGCCCGCGCCCCGCTGCGCGGGCTGTCCCGGCGGCCGGAGGTCACCCGCGCGGGCGGCGTGAGTTCCCCGGATCCCGTGGATCGCGAACCAGTCCCCGACTGATCGCCACCGCCGTCGCCAGCGTCCTGTTCGGGCAGTTGAGCTTGGCCAGGATGTTGGCGACGTGCCGCTTGGCGCCGTGCTCGGAGATGCCGAGCCGGCGCGCGATCTGCTTGTTGCTCAGCCCTTCGGCCAGGAGTGCAAGCGCTTCCATTTCACGGCAGCTCAAAAGCGCGTCCGGCGTCTCCTCACGCGCCGCCGGAGCCGCCTCACGGTTGCGGGTGTCCGGCCCGACCTGGGCCATCAGCTTGCGCGCCACCGCGCCGGGCATCGGCACGAGCCCGCTCTCCAGGTCGCTCAGCGCGCTGGAGAGCGTCTCGCGGGTGAGCACGTTCTCCAGGAGGTAGCCGTCGGCGGGGATCGGCGCCACCTGGGCCAGCGTCCTGTCACTGGCGGTACGCAGGACCAGCAGCACGCGGACGCCGAGGTCGCTGGCGGTCCGCGCGAGCTTCTCCGCCCGCTGCGGCTCGGGGGTGTCGCTCAGCACCAAGAGGGTGGGGCGGCCGGAGTGCAGGATGCCCATGCTCTGGTCGACGCAGGAACTGCCGACCACCTCGTCCAGGGTGTCGAGCTCGCGCAGCATCGCGCACAGGCCGCACCGCACCACTTCACTGCCCAGGGAGACCAGGGCGACTCGTTCTGATGTCATCGTCATCCGCCGTCACGTCGGGGGCAACGAAGGACTACCCATCAGGCTGCACGATATGTCCGCGAACATGAGCCTCACTGCAGTGGCAGCCGCCGTACGCCGGTCATGGTCGGCGTGGGGATGAAGGCGACCGGGTCGGCGGGGTCGGTGCGCAGGGTGGCGTGCCGGTCGAGCAGGATGTTCAGCGCGACCCTGCCCTCCAGCCTGGCCAGCGGCGCGCCCAGGCAGAAGTGGATGCCGCGGCCGAAGGCCAGGTGCGGGTTGGGGTCGCGGCCGGGGTCGAACACCTCGGGCCGGTCGAACTGGCGGGGGTCGCGGTTGGCGACCGCGGGCCAGGTCAGCAGCATCGCGTCGGCAGGGATGGTCAGGCCGCCGAGCTCGGTCTCGCGGGTGGTGGCGCGGCCCAGCGCGGCGAACGGGGTGAAGAAGCGCAGCGACTCCTCGATGACGTCCGGGATCCGGCCGCGGTCGGCGCGGACCTCCTCCTGCCGCCCGGGGAAGGCGTCCAGGCACAGCACCGTGTTGCCGAGCAGCATGGTCGTGGTGATGTGCCCGGCGAGCAGCAGGATGATCCCGAAGTTGACCACCTGCTCGTCGGGCAGGCGCTCGCCGTCCACCTCGGCCTCGACCAGCTTGGTGAGCAGGTCGGCGCGCGGCCGGCGGCGGCGTTCCGCGGCGTGGCCGGCCAGGTAGTCCGTCATCTCCTTCCAGGACCCGAGCGCCGCCTCGGTGCCGGGGTCACGCCGGTCGGACTCGTTCATCGAGATCTTGGTCTCCCGCGAGAACAGCGTGTCCGCCCACCGCTTGAACAGCTCGCGGTCACCGGCGGGCACGCCCAGCAGCTCGGCGATGACGATGACCGGCAGCGGGTAGGCGAGGTCGGCGACGAGCTCCAGCCGGCCGCGCTCGCGGGCCGCGTCGAGCAGCTCGCCGGTGAGCGCGGCGATCCTCGGTTCGAGGTCGGCGACGACCTTGCGGGTGAAGGCGGCGCTGACGAGCTTGCGCAGTTTGCCGTGCTCCGGGGGGTCGATCTGGGTGAGGAAGCCCTTCAGCGAGAACCCCTCGTCCTCGGAGAACGCTCCCTTGGGCAGCAGGCGCATGGTGTCGGAGGAGTAGGTGCCCGGGTCGGCGAGGACGTCGTGCAGCTCGGGGTATCCGAACACGTTCCAGATCCCCGCGGCCTCGTCGTAGGCGACCGGCGGCCCCTCGTGCGGGCCGTGCAGCCAGAAGTGCTGCGAGGGAACGTCGTACCGTTCGACGATGGCGGCCATCGCCTCTCCTTGTGGGTTGGAGCGGATCTGACTGCCGGCAAGATTCGATTTTACTCCCGGGTCCCGCCCGGTCAACGAGCGGCGGGGCGGGCGCGTACGTGCATGCGCTCGCCCTGGGCGCCGAACAGGCAGAGCAGCTCCGCCGGCCCGGGACCCGCGGTGGTGAAGGCGTGCGGCAGCCGGGTGTCGAACTCGGCCGCCTCCCCCGCCGCCAGCTCCAGATCCCGCTCGCCGAGCAGCAGTCGCACCCGCCCGGCCAGCACGTAGAGCCACTCGTAGCCCTCGTGCGCGCGCTGCTCGCTCATGTCCTCCTGCCGCAAGATGATCATCTTGTACGCCTGAAGCCCGCCGCCCATCTGCCGGGTCAGCGGGACGAAGGTCCGGCCGTAGCGGTTGAAGGGGCGCAGGTGGATGCGCGGGTCGCCGGTCTCCGGTGCGCCGACCAGCTCATCCAGCGGCACCCGGTACGCCTGCGCGAGCGGCAGCAGGAGCTCCAGGGTGGGTTTGCGCTGCCCGGACTCCAGGCGCGACAGCGTGCTGAGCGAGATCCCGGTCGTCGAGCTCAGCTCGCTCAGCGTCACGCCGTGCTCGACCCGCAGCGCGCGCAGCCTCGGCCCCACGGACCCGAGGACGGCAGCCAGTTCTTCCACGGCCCCAGTTTGCCAAAACAGCAACGGTGTTTGTCAATTCGCCCGCTCATGGCGCACTCTCTGCGGCATGACAGAGATGCGACGTTACGACGTGATCGTGATAGGCGGCGCGGCCGCGGGCCTGAGCGGGGCGACGGCGCTCGCGCGTTCCCGCCGGGCGGTCCTGGTGATCGACTCGGGCGAGCCGCGCAACGCTCCCTCCGACGGAGTCCACAACTACCTGGGACACGACGGGCTGCCGCCGTCCGAGCTGGTGGCCAAGGGCCGTGCGGAGTTCACCGGCTACGGCGGCGAGATCCGCGAGGGCAGTGTGGCGTCGGTGACCCGGCTGCCCGATGGCGCCTTCGCGGTCACCTTGCGCGACGGCGGGGTGGCCGAGGGTTCCCGGATTCTGGTCGCCACCGGGCTGAGGGACGAGCTCCCCGACATCCCGGGGCTGGCCGGGCGCTGGGGCCGGGACGTGCTGCACTGCCCGTACTGCCACGGGTGGGAGATGCGCGACCGGGCGATCGGGGTGCTGGCGACGGGGCCGCTGGCCGTACACCAGGCGTCGCTGTGGCGTCAGCTGAGCAAGGACGTGATCCTCTTCTCGCACACCGTGGCCGGTCTCGACCTGTCCGGTCACGACATCGAGGTGGTCGACGGCGTCGTCACCGCCGTGGAGACGCACGACGACCACCTGTCCGGCGTACGGCTGGCCGACGGCAGGATCGTCGCCCGCGACGTCCTCGTCGTCAGCCCGGTCATGCACGCCCGCGCGGACTTCCTCAAGGACCTGGGCATCGAACCCGTGATCCAGGAGATGGACGGCCACCTGATCGGCAGCCAGATCCCCGCGGGCCCCACGGGCGCCACCGACGTGCCGGGCGTGTGGGTGGCGGGCAACGTGTCGGGCCTGATGGAGACCGTGATCGGCGCCGCCGCCGCGGGCCTGCGCGCCGCCGTCGCCATCAACGGCGACCTGATCATGTCCGGGAAATAGGCCGGGACGATCAGGCGGCGGGCCCCCAGGCGGGCCGCGCCCCGGTGGCCGGTTTGCGGCCGAGCTTGCCCGACCTGACCTGTACGGCGAGGCTGTCGAGGATGACGCGGGAGCTGAGCAGGGCGGTCTGCTCGGCCCAGTCGTAGGGCGGCGAGCACTCGACGACCTCGATCCCGGCCAGCCCGGGTTCCGAGACCAGCCGGACCAGGTTGAGCGCCTCGCGGGGCAGCAGGCCGCCGGGCTCCGGCCAGCCGGTGCCGGGGACGAACCCGGCGTCGATGACGTCGATGTCGAAGGACAGGTAGACGGCCTCGGCGTTCTGCCAGGCGATCTCCAGGGCGGTCTCGGCCACGCGTTCCACGCCGACGCGCTCGACGTCGCCGACGGTGATCACGGTGGTCCCGCGCTCGCGGCCCACCTGGACGCCGGGGCGGGGCGACTGCCAGCCGCCGATGCCGACCTGGACGAGGTTGGTGGCGGGAGCGTTCTTGATGTTGGTGGCGTGGAACCAGGGCGTGGTGTGCATGCGCTCGTCAAGGTCGGTCTCCTGCGTGTCGACGTGCCGGTCGAAGTGGATGATGCCGATGTTGCCCTCGTGGTACGGGGCCAGGCCGCGGATGGTCGGGAACCCGATCGAGTGGTCGCCGCCGAGCACCACGGGCATCACCCCTTGGCGCACGACGTGGCTCATCGCCTGGCTGATCTGGTCGAACGACTTCTCCAGGTTGCCGGGGATGGTGAACACGTCCCCGATGTCCACCAGGTTGAGCTGTTCGCGCAGGTCGACGCCGAGTTCGTAGCTGTAGGTGCCGAACAGGTTGGTGCTGCGCCGGATGCCCTGCGGGCCGAACCGGGTGCCGGGGCGGTAGGTGGCTCCCGCGTCGAGCGGCACCCCGAAGATCGCCACCTCGGCGTCCCCGACGTCATGGACGTCCTCCAGGTAGGGACATTTCAGGAAGGTTCCGCGTTCGCCGGCGAAGTGGGGCCGCTCCCCCCGGGCGAACGTGGGAATCGTCCTGTCGTTGATCGTCGGCGCACCCTCCAGACCGTGGGCCAGGGCCCGCTCGATCTCCTCGTCGTGCCGCATGGTCGGAAGTTCCGCCTCCGCCCGCTGGGCCCAGGCGCCTTCTTGATTTACGTTGGTCATGTCTTCGGAGTCTTCGCTCGCAACGATCGGCTGTCCAGCAATGGTCATTCTGGGCGTGGCGCTCGCCATCTTCTCCATGATCGTCGTCGGCCTGCTGGTCGCCCGCAGGGTCGCGGGTGACAGCAGAAACTTTCTGGTCGCCGGCCGCACCCTGGCCTTACCCGTCGTGGCGGCGACGCTGATGGGCCAGGCCGTCGACACCAACGCCACTCTCGGCGCCACCGACCAGGCCGCGAAGCTCGGCTTCTGGGCGGGCGCCACGCTCCCGCTGGGGCTGGCGCTGTGCCTGCTGCTCACCGGCCTGTTCTTCGCGCGGCCCATGAACCGTATGGGCCTGACGACGCTGCCCGACTTCTTCCGGCTCCGGTACGGCCGCGCCACCGAGGTCGCCGCCGCCGTGCTGATGATCATGGCCTTCGCGATCCTGGTCGCGGGGAACCTGGTGGCGGGGGGTTTCCTGTTCGAGAAGTTCCTCGGCACGCCGTACGGGGTGGGCGTGCTCATCATCGTGGCCGCCGTGCTGATCTACACGCTGGCCGGCGGCATCCTCAGCGACGCCTACAGCTCGATCGTGCAGGTGGCGGTCACCGCGGTCGCCTCGCTGGCGCTGCTGTTCTGGGTCGCGGCGACCTTCGGGCTCAAGCACGAGCCCGGCATGGGCCCGCTCGACCTGGGGCAGCTGTCCGACCCGGCGCAGGGCGCGGTGATCAACTGGGCCACGCTGGCCGCGCTCGGCATCGGCGACATCGTCGCGATCGACTTCATGCAGCGCGTCTTCTCCGCACGCTCCCCCGACGTCGCGCGCCGGGCCTGCTTCCTGGCCGCCGCGGGCACGGCGGTGGTCGGCGTGCCGTTCGCGCTGGTCGCGGTGTCCACCGGGCACGGCCTGCTGACGCTGCTCGACGAGGCGGCGCCGGTCGGGCTGAGCGTGCTGGTGCTGGCGGGCATCGTGAGCGCGTCGCTGTCCACGGCCGACGGCGCGATCCTCGGCACCGCCGCCGTGGCCGTCCGCAACGTCGGCACCGTGCGCCGCGTGCACCGTCCGGGCCGCGCCGACCCGCTGTTGCGCGCGACCCGCTGGGCGATGCTCCCGGTGGTCGGCGGCTCGGTGCTGCTGGCCCTGCGGGTGCCGCAGACCGGCGTCCTGCTCACGCTGGCCTTCGACCTGATGCTGGCGTGCCTGGCGGTGCCGTTCGTGCTCGGCATGTTCTGGCGGCGCGGCTCCTCGCGCGCCGCCCTGGCCGCGCTGTCGGTCGGCCTGGTGGTACGGCTGGCGCTGTTCGCCCTGACCCCCACCATGTACGGGGTGGAGAACACGCTGCTGTACGTGCCGAACACGCTGGTCGGGGCGGCGTTCGACGGCTGGCCCACGTTCATCGCGGTGGCCGCCTCCCTGCTCACCTACACACTGGTGGCCCTCCTCGGCGCCCCGGCCGGAATCCGCGGCCTGGACCTGCGCGTGCGGGAGACCCCGGCGGAGCGCTAGGACACGGAGAAGGCGGCCATCCCCGCCTCCCACGCGCTGCCGAGGTCGGCGCCGGGTGGGAAGCGGCCGTCGAGTTCGAGAATCACCATGCCGTGCGCGAAGGCCCAGGCGGCCCGGGAGGCGGCCTCGTCGAAGGCGACGGCGCGTACCAGCGGCATCGCCGCGCGCTCCTCCACGCCGGGCGGCAGCAGGTCGCGCGGCAGCGGCCCGCTGCTCATCAGCCGGTACAGGTGGGGGTGCGCCAGCGCGTAGCGCCGGTAGGCGGCGCCGAGGGCGGGCAGACCGGGTCCGGCCGCTTCGAGCGCCTCGGCCAGATCGGTCATGGCCACCGCGATCACCTGGGCCTCGACCGCGGCCTTGTCGGGGAAGTGCTTGTACAGCGAGGGCGCCCGGATGCCCAGCCGGTCGGCGAGCGCCCGCATGGTCAGGGCCTCGGCGCCGCCGTCCTCGATCAGGTCGCGGGCGGCGGTGACGATCTGGGCGGCCCGCTCAGACATCGCGCGAGCCGTCGCTGTTGCGCAGGCCGTACCCGAAGGCCCGGTCGGCGGCGACGTGCAGCAGCCACGCGAGGCCCGCCACGAACAGCGGCACGAAGTCGATCGGGCCGAAGGAGTAGCCGACGAGGATCACCAGCGGGATCCAGGGGCGGTGCATGAAGTTGTAGAACGGCACCGCCTTGGGCGACAGGCGGCCGTTGCCCCCTTCGCCCGCCCCGATGAACATCGTCAGGTCCGGCGCGATCGCGAACACGATCGCGGTCACCAGCGCGGGGGCGCCGTGGTTGACGACCTCCAGGACGGTGAAGGCCAGCAGGAACAGGGCGAGCGCGGCCCAGGCCGCGCGGGCGGCCACGGTACGGCGGGCGGGAGCGGTGACGACGGCCATGGGGACCTCCTGGGATGGCGGCTAACGCTGTTAGCTTGACAGTAGGCTAACGCCGTTAGCCTGTCAAGAGGCTTAAAGTCGGCGCATGAGGCATTTCGTGGTCGTCGGCTACGACGCCGCAGAGCTGCTCGACATCGCCTGCGTCGTCGGCTGCCTGGAGAGCGCGAACCTGCGCGGCGCCGACCCCCTGTACAAGGTCCGCCTGGCCACGCCCGGCGCCCGCGCCATCGACTGCGGCCCCACCGTCACGCTCCAGCCCGGCGAGCGGCTCGAACACGTCAGAGGCCCGATCGACACGCTGCTGATCTCCGGCGGCGTCGGCTGCCAGGACGCCGCGGCCGACCGGATGCTCGTCGCGCACGTGCGCCGCCTGGCCCGCGAGAGCCGCCGCGTGGCCTCCGTCTGCACGGGCGCCTGGATCCTGGCCGCCGCCGGCCTCCTGAACGGCCGGCGCGCCACCACCCACTGGAACTGGGCCGGCATGCTCGCCAAACAGCACCCGGAGGTGCTGCTCGACCCCGATCCCATCTTCGTGCGCGACGGCAACGTCTACACCTCCGCCGGCGTCACCAGCGCCCTGGACCTCACGCTCGCCCTCATCGAGGAGGACCACGGCGCAGAGGTGGCCCGCACCGTGGCCCGCCAGCTCGTCACCTACTTACAGCGGCCGGGCAACCAGGCGCAGATGAGCATGTTCACCGCCGCGCCGCCCCCGGCCGACAGCCTGGTCCAGCGGGTGGTCGACCACGTCACCGCCCACCTCGACGCCGACCTCGCGGTCGCGACGCTGGCCGCGGGGGCGGGGGTGAGCGAGCGCCACCTGACCCGGTTGTTCCTGCGCCACCTGGGGCAGACGCCGGGCAGGTTCGTCCGGCAGGCCCGGGTGGAGGCCGCCGCCCACCTGCTGTCGGCCACCTCGCTACCCCTGGAGACCGTGGCCGCCCGCTGCGGATTCGGCAGCGCCGAGACGCTGCGGCAGGCGTTCACCGGCCGCTACGGCGTCCCTCCCTCTCACTACCGCCTCACCCAGTCCCGCGCCGGCACCTGACCACCTCCGGCCACACAACCCAAAAGCCGCAACCTTCGAGCCCCACGCGCCAAGCCGCGGCTTTGCGCCCGGCGCCCCCAAAGCTCCTCCTCCGCGCGCTCGCCCTATGAGCTGCCTTCTCCGGGCGCGGCCTAAAAGCCGCGGTCGTTGGGCGCAGGGCACAAAGGCGGCAGCCCATCCGTCGTCGCGCACGCCAAAGGAGTGCGCCGGCCGCCTGGCGATACTGGCCGCATGGATCTCGAACGAGTCAAAACCGAGGTGTCCTCGCTGGTCGGCCCCGGCTCGCCGGGCATCGCCGTGGCCGTGTACCGGGACGGCGCGGCGATCCTGACCGCCGTGGGCGGCGCGGCCTGCGTGGAGTTCGGCGTACCGGTCGACGAGCGCACCCGCTTCGACATCGCCAGCGCGAGCAAGCAGTTCACCGCCGCGTGCGTACTGCTGCTGGAGCGCGACGGCAAGCTGACGCTGGACGACGACGTCCGCACGCACATCCCCGAGCTGAGCCTGGACACGCCGGTCACCCTGCGCCAGTGCCTGCAGCACACCGGCGGCCTGCCCGAGTGGTACGCCCTGCAACCCCTGACCGGCATCCCCCTCGCGGAGATGACCGAGCAACGGCTGCTGGACATGGTCAAGGGCGTCAGGCGCACGACGTTCCCGCCGGGCACGGACTTCTCCTACTCCAACACCGGCTACGTGCTCGCCGCCATCGTGGTCGGCCGGGTGTCGGGGACGTCGCTGGCCGCGTTCGCCCGCGAGCGGATCTTCACGCCGCTCGGGATGGACGACGCGCTGTTCCGCGACGACGCGTCCCTGCCGCTGGACCGGCTGGCCTACGGCTACGCCACCGCGCGGGGCGAGCCGCGCCGGGCCGACACCGAGGAGAGCGCCGTCGGCGACGGCGGCCTGGTGACCAGCGTGTCCGGGCTGGCGCCGTGGTTCGGATTCCTGGCCGACGGGCGGGTGCTCGGGGCGGACCTGCGTGCGCGGCTGCTGGAGCGCGGGGTGCTGGCCGATGGGACGGCGCTGCCGTACGCGCTGGGGATCTACCACGGCGCCGGCGGCGGGTTCGGGCACGCGGGCGGGATGCACGGCTACCTGTCGAACCTGTGGTTCCTGCCCGAGGAGGGCGTGGGCATCGCCATCCTGTCGAACCAGACGGCGATCAACCCGGTGCGGCTGACCGGCCGGCTGCTCGGGCTGTTGCTGGATCGGGAGCCGCCGGCCGTACCGGAGGCAGGGACACTGGCGGCGCCCGCGCAGCCGTACTGGCACGATCCCGTGACGGAGGCGACGCTCACGCTGACGAGCACGGAGTCCGGCCTGGAGGTCAAGGGCGCCGGGACGTTCACCGCCCGCCGGGACGGCCGCTGGCACGGCACCGGCGACGCCGAGGGCTCCTGGCTGGAGGTGGACGGCGAGCGGCTGCTGTCCGGCACCGACCATCCCGCCCGTGGTCCCGTCGTGTTCTACCCGGCCGCGGCACCCGGCCAGGCGCCGCCGCCCGGCGGAGTGTTCCGCAGCGCCGAGCTGGGCGTGGAGGCGAGCCTGCGCGACGGCGTGGTACGCGTCGGCCGCACCCTGGCCGAGCCGCTGACGCCCGCGCCCGGCGGGGTGTGGGAGGCGGGGCCGTTCACGCTGCGGCTGCACGAGGGCGAGCTGCTGCTCAGCGGCGGCGGTCTGCGCCGCATGCGCTTCCTGCCCGTACGCGGCTGACGCCCCTCGTGCGCTTCCAGGCCGTACGCCGCTGACGCGCCTCCAGCCCGTACGTGGCTGATGCGCTGATTGGCCTGCAGGACGAGGCGGGGACCGCGGGTTTTGGCTGCCGGGTCAGTGAACGGCGGCTGTCCGGCTTCTAGCGTCCGACTGTCCCCGCCCGTTCATTTCCGAGGTGGTCCCATGACATACGCGAAGGCCGCGACCGCCGCCGTCGTACTCGCGCTCACCACCGCCTGCTCCTCCGGGGCGAGCCCGGCCCAGACCCGCGACTCGCTGGTCTGGGGCCTGGCCTCCGAGCCCAACAGCCTGGACATCGCGCACGGCTTCAACAAGTCCTCGACCCTCGTCCAGAGCGCCGTCCTCGACACCATGGTCGCGCTCGACTCCACGGGCAAGCCGGTGCCGAGGCTGGCCGGCTGGACCCAGCCCGACCCGGCCACCTACCTGTTCACCCTCCGCGAGGGGATCCGCTTCTCCGACGGCAGCCCGCTGACCGCCGACGACGCCGCCTTCTCGTTGCGCCGCCACCTCGATCCGAAGGTCGCCTCGCAGGCCGCCTCCTACTTCACGGGGGTCAAGCGGGTCGAGGCCGTGGGCGAGGGGCAGGTCAGGGTCACGATGAAGCGGCCGAGCCCGGCGTTCCTGGCGGTGGCGGCGACCGCCTGGCAGGTGACGCCGCGCAAGCTGGCCGAGGCGCATCCCAAGGACCTGGGCAGCCCCGAGGTGGGCACGGTGGGCACCGGCCCGTTCAAGGTGAGCAGGTTCTCGCTCACCTCGGGCGTGGTGCTGGAGCGCAACCCGTCCTATTGGGGCAAGCCGCCCGCGCTGCGCAAGATCGAGTTCAAGACCATCGCCGACCCGGAGACGCTGCGCCTGGCCGTCAGGTCGGGCGAGGTGGACGCCACCGACGGGGTCAACGTCCGCGACGCGCGCAAATGGACGAACCTGCCCGGGGTCAAGGCGATCTTCTACCCGGGCAACGCGATCGCGTACCTGTCGCTGGCGCTGAAGTCAGGCCCGCTGAAGGACCCGCACGTGCGCAAGGCCATCGCCCACGCGGTCGACCGCGAGGCGGTGGCGCGGCTGATGACCGCAGGCCACGGCACCCCCGCGACGATCATGCTGCCGAAGCCGCAGATCACCGCCCTGTACGGCGACGACCTGCCCGGCCTGCCCGAGCACGCCCACGACCTGGCCGCCGCCAAGGCGGAGCTGGCCAGGTCCGGCTACCCGGACGGCTTCGAGCTGAAGGCCCCGTACGCCTCCACCGGCGACACCGGCACGGTCATGCAGGCGGTCGCCGCGGACCTGGCCAAGATCGGCATCAAGCTCGTCCTGGAGCCCAGCCCGACCGACCAGTACGTCTCGCGCGTCATGGAGCACGACCGCCTGTCCATCCAGTTCGTCAACCTGGCCTACGGCACGCCCGAGCCGATCGAGGTGCTGCCCGACCTGGTCAGCCGCGCCTCCGCCGAGCCGCAGGGCTTCAACTTCTCCGGCTACGGCACCGCCGAGACCGACAGGCGCCTCGACGTGCTCTCCTCGGCCACCGGCGAGGAGAAGAAGACCCAGGTCACCGCGCTGCTGAAGGAGATCGCCGAGCAGGTCCCCTACGTCCCGCTCTACTCCGCCGACTACGCGGCCGCCCTCAGCGAGAAGTTCACGGTCGGCTTCGACACCTGGACCACCGACACCTTCGCCAACCTGCGCCCGGCGGGCCGCTGACATGGCGGTCGTCAAACGCCTGTGCTCAGCGGTCCTGCTGCTCGGCGTGCTGTCGGTGCTCACCTACGGCCTGCTGGCGGCGGCGCCGGGCGGCCCCGAACACGTGCTGCTGGGCGGCCGCCCGTCCACGCCGGAGACCCGGGCCGCCATCCGCGAGCAGTACCACCTCGACGATCCCTTCCCCGTCCGCTACGCGCGCTGGCTCGGCGACGCGGTGCGCGGCGACTTCGGCACCTCGATCTACTCCCGCGAGCCCGTCACCGCCGTGCTCGCCGAGCGACTGCCCGTCACGGCCGCGCTCGCCGGCTACGCGCTCACGCTCACGGTGGTGGTCGGCGTGCCGGCCGGCCTGGCCGCCGCGATGCGCCGCGGCGGCGCCCTCGACCAGGGCATCACGCTGACCTCGCTGGTCGCGCTGTCGATCCCGCCGTTCGCGCTGAGCATCCTTCTGCTGTACGGCTTCGCCGTCACGCTGGGCTGGTTCCCCGTCTTCGGGGCCGGGGACACCCCGCTGGAACGGCTGACCCACCTGACGCTGCCGGCGATCGCACTGGCCACCGCGCAGGCGGCGATCGTGGTCAGGCAGATGCGCGCCGCCGCGCTCGACCTGGCCGCGCAGGACTTCCTGACCTTCGCCAGAGCCCGCGGCCTGCCCAGGCGGCGCGTGTGGATCAGCTACGCGCTGCGTAACGCGGCGCTGCCGGTGCTGACCGTGGGCGGACTGCTGCTGGCGGCCAACCTGACCGGCTCGGTCTTCATCGAGCAGGCCTTCGGGCTGCACGGTCTCGGCGCGCTGCTGATCGGCGCCGTCGGCCAGAAGGACATCCCGGTGGTGCAGGCGCTCGTCCTGCTCGGGGGCGCGATCGTGATCGCCGTGAACCTGCTCATCGACCTGGCCTACGTGGCCGTCGACCCGAGGGTGAGGCGGCGGGCATGAGGGCGTTCCTGACGGGCGTGCTGGGGCTGGCGCTGGTGGCGGCCGTGGCGGGGACGTGGCTGGCGCCGTACGATCCGGGCGCGCAGGACCTCGCGCTCGGCGCGGCCGGCCCGAGCGCGGCGCACTGGCTCGGCACCGACGACCTGGGCCGCGACGTGCTGTCGCGGCTGCTGGCCGGGGCGGGCTCGGCGCTGCTGTGGCCGGTGGTGGTGGCCGTCTGCACGATGCTGCTGAGCACCTCGCTCGGACTGCTGGCCGGCTACCGGCGGGGCTGGGTGGACGCGGTCATGATGCGCGCGGTCGACCTGGCCATCGCGCTGCCGGGCATGCTCGTGCTGATCGTGGTCGTGGGCGTGCTCGGCGGCGGGTACGGCTGGGCCGTCCTGGCCATGGCGGTGCTGTTCACGCCGGGCGACATCCGGGTGATCCGCAGCCTCACCCTGGCCCAGCGCGAGCTCGCGTACGCGGAGGCGGCCAGGACGCTGGGGCTGCGGCCGGCGCGGATCATGTTCAGGCACCTGCTGCCGAACCTGGCGCCCACGGTGGTGGCCAGCGCGCTGCTCAGCTTCGTGGCCGCGCTGGTGGCGCTGGCCGGGCTGTCGTTCCTGGGCGTCGGGCTGCCGGCGGGCACGCCCGACTGGGGCCTGATGGTCGAGGAGAACCGCGGCCTGCTCGACCTGAACCCGTGGGCGGCCATCGCCCCCGCGGCGCTGATCACCGTGGTCGCCTGCGCGGCGACCCTGCTGGGCGACCGGGCGTTCGAGTCGCTGTCGAAGGGAGGGCGGCGATGAGGATCTCCGCGCTGCGCGTGACCAGGGAAGGCGCCGGGCCCCGGACCGCGACCGAGTCCGGGGCTGAGGCTGGGGCCAGGGCCAGGGCCAGGGCCAGGGCCAGGGCCGGGGCTGGGGCCGGGGCCGGGGCTGGGGCCGGGGCCGGGGCTGGGGCCGGTCGCGGGGCCGGGTTGATTGTGGACGGTGTTGACCTGGAGGTCTTGCCGGGTGAGACCGTGGGCCTGGTCGGCGAGTCGGGCAGCGGCAAGTCGCTGACCGCGCGGGCCGCTGCCGGGCTGCTGCCGAAGGGGCTGCGGGCCGAGGGCTCGGTGGTCTTCGACGGCAAGGAGTTCCTGGGCGCGCGCGAGCGGACGTGGCGCTCGGTGCGCGGCACCCGGGTGAGCCTGCTCATGCAGGACCCCTTCGCCATGCTGAACCCGCTGCGCACGGCCGGCGCCCACGTCGCCGAGTCGCTGCGGGGCCGCGAGAGCCGGGCGGAGGTGGCGCGGCGGCTGGCCGAGGTCGGGATCGACGACCCCGGCGTGGCCGGGCGCCATCCCTTCCAGCTGTCCGGCGGGATGCGCCAGCGGGTGGCGCTGGCCGCCGCGCTGGCCGGCGATCCCGAGCTGCTCATCGCCGACGAACCCACCACGGCCCTGGACGCCACCACGCAGCACGACATCCTCATGCTGATCAAGAGCGTGCAGGCGGCGCGCGGCATGGGCGTGCTGCTCATCACCCACGACCTGCGGGTGGCGTTCGAGCTGTGCGACCGGGTCGCCGTCATGTACGCGGGCCGCGTCGTCGAGCAGGGCCCGGCCGCCGAGCTGGCCAGTTCCCCCGCGCACCCGTACACCGCCGGGCTGCTGGCCGCGGTGCCGGCCGCGGACCGGCGCCTGGCCCGGCTGAGCGGCATCAGGGGCAGCGTTCCCACGGCCGCGGAGGTGGCGGCCACCTGTGCGTTCGCCGCCCGCTGCGACCAGGCGACGCACGCGTGCGAGGAGGAACGGCCGCCCTTGCGCGAGCTGAGTCCCGGCCGCCGCACGGCGTGCCTGCACGAGGTACGCCCCCGCCCCCGCGTGGAGGAGGCCGCGCCGCCCGAGCGCCCGGCCGCGGGGGATGAGGTGCTGCGCGTCACCGACCTGCGCAAACGCTACGGCGGGCAGATCGCGCTCGGCGGCGTCTCCCTGCACGTGGGCAGGGGCGAGACCGTCGGCGTGGTCGGCGGCTCGGGCTCGGGCAAGACCACGCTGGCCCGCTGCGTGCTCGGGCTGGCCACCCCCGATTCGGGCACGATCGCGCTGGCCGACGCCGTACGTCCCCGGCACCGGCTCGTGCAGTGCGTCTTCCAGGACCCCTCGACCTCGCTCAACCCGGCCATGACCGTCGGCGCCGCGCTGGCCGAGGCCGCGGCGCAGGGCCGGGAGGAGGGCAGGCTGGGCGTGCGCGAACTGCTGGAGCTCGTCGGCCTGCCCGCCGCCTACGCCGACCGGCGTCCCGCAGGTTTGTCGGGCGGCGAGCGGCAGCGCGTGGCCATCGCCAGGGCGCTGTCGGTCCGGCCCGAGCTGCTGATCTGTGACGAGCCCGTGGCCTCGCTGGACGTCTCGGTCCAGGCCCACGTGCTGGAGCTGCTGCGGGAGGTGGGCGGCAGCATGTTGTTCATCACCCACGACCTCGCGGTGGTCAGGCAGCTGGCCGACCGGCTGGTGGTGCTCTCGCGCGGCGAGGTGGTGGAGAGCGGCGGCACCGCCGAGGTCCTCGACTCCCCTGCTCACGACTACACGCGCCGCCTCTTGGCCTCCGTACCAGCTATCCCATGACATTTCAGCCTTTCTCACTAGCGCCCGCGACACCGGGCAGGGGAGTCTTTCACCATGCATGACCTGCTACTACGCGACGGAACCGTGCACGACGGCCTCGGCGGCCCGCCCCGGACCGCCGACGTCGCGATCACCGGGGGCCGCGTCACCGCGGTCGGCCGCGGCCTCGGCCCCGCCCGCCGGGTGATCGACGTCTCCGGGCTCGTCGTCGCCCCGGGCTTCGTGGACCCGCACAGCCACTCCGACACCGTGCCCTTCCTGGACGAGCCACAGCCGTTCAAGCTCTTCCAGGGCGTCACCACGGAGATCGTCGGCAACTGCGGCTTCTCCTGCGGCCCCACAGACCCGGCGACCAGCGGCTTCATGCCCTCCTTGCTGTCGAGCCACGAGTTCCGCGCGTTTGGCGACTACCTCGACGCCGCCGAGGCCGCCGGTCCGAGCAACAACCTCGCAGTCCTGGTCGGCCACAACACGCTGCGCCTGGCCGCCTCGGGCATGAACGCCGAGATCACGCCAAAGCAGCTGGCGCACATGTGCGAGCTGGCCGCCCAGAGCTTCGAGGCGGGGGCGGCCGGGCTCTCCAGCGGCCTGGAGTACGTGCCCGGCGCCTACGCGAACGTGGACGAGCTGGTCGCGCTGGCGCTGGTGGGCAAGCGGTGGGGCCTGCCGTACGCGACGCATATGCGCAGTGAGAGCGAGGGACTGGCCGGCGCGCTCGACGAGGCGATCGCGGTGGCACGGCGGGCGGGCGTGCGGCTGCAGGTCTCGCACTGCAAGGCGTCGGGACGGGCGGTGCACGGCGCCTCGGCGATGGTGCTGGACAAGCTGGCCCGCGCCCGGCGCGAGGGCGTGGACGTGCGCGCCGACGTCTACCCCTACCTCGCCTTCGGCACCGGGCTGGTGGCCGTGCTGCCGCCGGCCGCGTGCGAGGGCGGCGAGCAGGCGCTGCTGGCCAGGCTCGCCGACCCGGCCGAGCGGGCGGCGCTGCGCGCGCTGGCCGAGAGCCCGGACACCGGCACCGGCGTCGGCATCTGGCGCGAGCTGCACCCGGCCGACGTGCAGATCCTCACGCACACCGACCCGGGCATCGCCGGCAAGCGCCTGTCCGACCTGGGCGGCGACCCGTGGGAGACGCTGTGCGACCTGGTACGGCTGGACCCGCAGGCCTCCGGCGTCTTCCACACCATGCACGAGGGCGACCTGCGCGCCTTCCTGGCCGACCCGCTGGTGTCGGTCGGCTCCGACGGCGGGCCGCCGGTCGGGCCCAACCACCCCCGCACCTTCGGCGCCTTCCCCGTCTACCTGGGCGAGTACGTCACCGAGGAGGAACTGCCCGAGGCGATCCGCAAGGTCAGCTCCGCCGCGGCGGCCCAGTTCGGCCTGGAGGGACGCGGCTGGCTGGCGCCCGGGGCCATCGCGGACGTGGTCGTCCTCGACCGGGACCGGATCGGCCACGCGGGCACCTACGAGCGGCCGGACGTACGGCCCACCGGCGTCGAGCACGTCTTCCTCGCCGGGCGTCAGGTGATCGCCGGCGGCGAGTTCACCGGCGGCAGGCACGGCCGGATCCTCAGGCGAGGCACACGATGACGGCCATACGACAGCACGGCCGGATCCTCAGGCGAGGGGCCCGGTGACGGCCGGCGGGCGGGTCACGCTGGGCGTCCTGGTCGACAGCCTCGGCCCCGAGGTGGCGCGCCCACTGGCCCTGCCGCGCGGCAGGGAGCCGCTGGTCGGCTCGCCGGTCATCTACGACCCCGAAGAGGCGCTCGCCGGGCTCGACGGGGCGGCGCTGCTGGTGACCGGGCGGCCCTCGGCCGAGATCCTGGCCCGCGCGGGCGAGAGCCGGGTGGCCGCGGTGTTCGTCAAACCCGGCACCTGCGACCCGGACGCGCTGGCCGCGGCGGCGCGGGCGGCGGGCACCGCGCTGCTGGCCGTACCGCCGGAGCTGTCGTGGGGCCAGCTGTACACGCTCATCGACGCCCTCCTCGCGCTGGTCGCCCCGGCCCAGGACCCGGGCGGCACCCGCGCGGCCGACCTGTTCGCGCTGGCCAACGAGGTGGCCCGCAAGGTGGGCGGCGCGGTGGCGATCGAGGACCTGGCGATGCGCGTGCTCGCCTACTCCACCGTGGAGGGCCAGCGCATCGACGACCTGCGCAAGGAGGGCATCCTGGGCCGCAGAGTGCCCGAGCACCCGACCAACGCCGAGGAGTACGCGGGCGTGCTGCGCGCCGACGGCGCGGTCTGGAGCTACGTGCCGCGCGAGTTCTACCCGCGCCTGGCCATCGCGATCCGTGCCCACGGCGAGGCGCTCGGCACGATCTGGGCGGTGCAGGCCGACCAGCCCCTGGCCGCCGACGCCGAGGTGGCGCTCATGGAGGCGGCCGCCGCCGCGGCGCCGCACCTGGCGCGGATCAACCTGGCCGCCGACGAGGCGCGGCGGCGGCGCGACGAGTGCCTGGGCTGGCTCCTGCGCGGGGTCGGCGCCGTGGACGAGCTGGCCACCTCCTTCGGCCTGCTGCCCGGCGAGCCGCTCACCGTGGTGACGCTCGGCCCGTACGCGGGCACCGCCGACGCCTTCGCCGCCGCCCACGCCGCCGACATGCTGCGTACCGCCTATCTGGCCTACCGGATCAGGGCGGCGGCGGGCGTATCGGGGGGCCGTGCCTACGCGATCGTCGCGGCCGAGGCGGGCGCGCCGCTGCTACGCCGGATCACCCTGGACACGCTGGCCCGGGTGAGCGAGCGCCTGGGCGGCGGGTGGCGGGCCGGGCTGGGCCGTACCGCGAACAGCGTGGGCGGGGTGCCGGCCGGCGCCCGCCAGGCCGAGGAGGCGCTGCGGGCGGTCTGCGGGCCGTTCGCCGAGGAGCCGGTCGGCGCGCACGGGGAACTGTCGGCCGCGCTGTTCCTCATGGACGTGGACGCGGCGCTGCGCCCCAAACCCTCCCTGTACGGCGAGCCGCTCGACCTCGTCTCCGCCCACGACGCCAAGCACGGCACCGACTACGTGCGCAGCCTGGCCGTCTGGATCGGCGCCCACTACGACGTCCCCCGGGCCGCCGAGCTGCTGTCGCTGCACCCCAACACGCTGCGCTACCGGCTGCGCAGGATCGGCGAGCTGATCGCGCTCGACGACCCGGACACCCGCCTGGTGCTGGCCCTGCAGCTACGGCTGAGCGGCGCCACAAAGGCGGGCGGGTGAAGTTGGGCGCGCACGCCAACGCCCGCGCGGGCGCGCGCCGCGATGCTGTGGTCCATGGCCGAACTCCTCATCCGTTCCCTTGACGGCACCGCGGCGCTGCGGCGGGCCGACCGACTGCTGCGCGAGGTCTGGGGGACCAGACCCGGCGACGACCCGCCGCTCGCGCTCGACCTGATGTGCGCCTTCGCCCACACCGGCGGGTACGTGGGCGGCGCCTTCCTGGACGGCGAGCTCGCGGGCGTGGCGGCCGGGTTCATCGCGGGCGACCGCAGCCTGCACTCGCACGTGGCGGGCGTGGCGGCGGGCGCGCGCGGGCGTGGCGTCGGCAGGGCGCTGAAGGAGCACCAGCGGGCGTGGGCGGCCGATCGCGGCCTGAGCGCCGTCTCCTGGACCTTCGATCCGCTGGTCAGGAGGAACGCGTTCTTCAACCTGGCCAGGCTGGGCGCGCGGGTGGTGGCGTACCTGCCCGACTTCTACGGGCCGATGCACGACGGCATCAATGATGGCGGTCCCTCCGACCGGCTGTTCGTGACCTGGCCGACGTGGGCCGCCGACCCCTCCCCCGCGCCGGACGGGGCCGAGCGGGGCGTGGTCGTGGTCGACGAGTCGGGGACCGTACACGGTCATGACGGCGCTGACGTGCTGCGGTGCGCGACGCCGGACGACGTGGAGGCGCTGCGGACGGCCGAGCCGCGGGAGGCGCTGCGGTGGCGCGCGGCGATGGAGGACGGGCTCGGCGGCGCGCTGGCCCGGGGCTACGAGGTCACCGGGTTCACCCGCGGCGGCTGGTACCTGCTGGCCAAGGGAGGCGAGAAGTGAGGATCGACGGCGTCGAACTGCGTGAGGTGGCGCTGCCGCTGGTCAGCCCGTTCCGTACCTCGCTGGGAACGCAGCACGAGCGCAACGCGCTGCTCGTGCGCGTGGTGAGCGGCGAGGCCGAGGGGTGGGGCGAGTGCGCCGCCGAGGACGAGCCGACCTACTCCCCCGAGTACCTGGCGGGCGCCGCCGACCTGATCAGGCGCTTCGCGCTGCCCGCCCTCGCGCCGTCCGGCCTGGACCCCGCCGCCGTCGGGCCCGCCCTGCGGCACCTGCGCGGCCATGTCATGGCCAAGGCCGCCGTGGAGACGGCGGTGCTGGACTGCTGGCTGCGCGCCCACCGCGTCAGCCTCGCCGGGCACCTCGGCGGGGTACGGCGGCGCGTGCGCGTGGGCGTCTCGGTGGGCATCGCCGAGACCGTGGACGCGCTGCTGGACACCGTGGACAAGCACCTGACCGCCGGTTACGCCCGGATCAAGCTGAAGATCGAGCCGGGCTGGGACCTGGAGCCGGTCAGGGCGGTGCGCGAGACGTTCGGCCCCGGCGTGATGCTGACCGTGGACGCCAACACCGCCTACACCCCGGCCGACCTGCGGCACCTGGCCCAGCTCGACGCGTATGGGCTGGCGCTGATCGAGCAGCCCTTCGCGCCGGGCGACCTGCGCTCACACGCGGCGCTCGCCGCCCGCCTCGACACCCCCGTGTGCCTGGACGAGAGCATCACCAGCGCCCGCGACGCCGCCGAGGCCATCAGGACGGGCGCCTGCTCGATCATCAACATCAAGCCCGGCCGCGTCGGCGGCTACCTGGAGGCCCGGCGCGTGCACGACGTGGCCGAGGCCAGCGGGGTGCCCGTCTGGTGCGGCGGCATGCTGGAGACCGGCCTGGGCAGGGCGGCCAACCTGGCGCTCGCCAGCCTGCCCGGCTTCACGCTGCCGGGCGACATCTCGGCCACCGAGCGCTACTACCATCGCGACATCACCCGCCCGTTCGTCCTGGACGGCGGCGAACTGCCCGTGCCGGAAGGCCCCGGCATCGGCATCGCGCCCGATCCCGAGGCGCTGGAGGCGTGCACCACGAGCGTGGAGTGGATCCCGCTCAGTTCGTGAGAACCCCGTCACCGGCCACGCCGTCGAGATCCATGAGCCAGCGTCCGCCCACGACGGTGGCCCGCGCGGTCAGGTCGTCGTCGAGCAGGGCCAGGTCGGCGTGGCCGCCGGGGCGCAGCGTGCCCTGGCGGCGCAGCCCGAGCACCGCGGCCGGCACCCGGGTCGCGGTGGCGACGGTCTCGGGCACGCTCAGCCCGGCCGCCCGGCGCAGGTGGCCGAGCATGCGATCGAGCCCGGTCGTACTCCCGGCGAAGGCGGTGCGGTCGGGCAGCATGCCGACGCCGTCCTCGACGACACAGCACAGATTTCCCAGCCGGTACGGCGTGCCCTCCGCCAGCCCCAGCCCCGGCGTCGAGTCGGAGACCACGGTCAGCCGCCCGCCCAGGCACCGGTAGGCGATGCGCAGCAGCTCGGGCGGCAGGTGCCGGTCGTCGGCGATGACCTCGGCGCTCAGCCCGGTGGAGGCCAGCGACTCCTCCAGCAGTCCCGGCACCCGCCACGGCCCCTCGCGGCGCAGCGCGGACTGCCCGCTCCACAGGTGGGTCAGGTGCGTGGCCCCGGCGGCCACCGCGGCGGCGAACTCCGCCCCGGCCGCCTGGCTGTGCCCGATGGCCACGACCGCGCCCGCCCCGGCGAACGCCCGCGTGGCCGCGATCCCGCCCGGCAGTTCGGGGGCGAGCGTGACCATCGTCGGCGACCCGGCCCGCAGCAGGGCCTCCACGTCCTCCGGCCGGGGTTCGCGCAGCAGCGCCGGGTCGTGCGCCCCGGCCTGTTCCGGTGCCAGGAACGGCCCTTCGAGGTGGACCCCGATCAGCCGGACACCGGACGGGCGGTAGCCCGCGGCGAAGGACAGGCACTCGGCCAGGTGTGACAGCGCGGAGGTGGCCAGCGACGCCTGCACCGCGGTGACGCCGGAGCGGGCGTGGGCCGCCAGGACCGCGTCGTACCCGGCGGCGTCCGGGGTGTCGAAGCCGTGCCCGGCGGCGCCGTGGGTGTGCAGGTCGATGAGGCCGGGGGTCAGGTAGCGCCCGCCCGCGTCCAGGCGGGTGAGGCCGGGCGGCAGCTCGCCGTACGGCATCAGCGCCTCGATCTCGCCGTCGCGGACCAGCACGGCCAGATCGGCGTCGATCGTGCGGGCCAGCACGACCCGGGCGCCGACCAGTGCGTAGCGGCTCATGGGGTCCTCTCGCGACGTTTGCGCACCCTGTCTACCTCACCCGGCGCATAGACCGCCTCACGGGGGTAGCTGGAAGGGCATGGCGACAATCATCGATCGGGTGCGCGCGTACCTGCGCAGCCCGCGTGGCAGGCAGAACGTCGAGAAGGCGAAGCGGATGGCCCGCGATCCCCGCACACGGCAGAAGGCCAGGGGCTTCCTGGACCGGCTGCGAGGGAGGCGCTGAGCCGATCATGTAGCCGTCCCCCGGGCCGCTCCGCCGGTGGTAGGGTCGCGTGAAAATGATTGCCGTTATCGGAGTCAATCTTGCGATCCCTTGTCCTTTTACTGACCGCCGTCCTCGCGGTCTCGGTGCTGCTGGCGATCGGCGTCGGCGCCGCGGCGGTCCCGCCCGGACAGACCCTGCGCTACCTCTGGGCGGCGCTGTCCGGCGCCGCGATCACGCCCGACGAGGTGAGCGCGTACCAGATCGTCTGGCAGGTGCGCACCCCGCGCGTGATCCTCGCGGTGCTGGTCGGGGCCGGGCTCAGCGCGGCCGGCGTGGCGATCCAGGCCATGGTGCGCAACGCGCTGGCCGACCCGTTCGTGCTCGGCGTCTCCTCCGGGGCCTCGGCCGGCGCCGTGCTGGTCGGCGTCACCGGCGCGCTCACCGCGCTCGGCATCTACGCCGTCAGCGCCGGCGCCTTCCTCGGCGCCCTGCTCGCCTCCGCCCTCGTCTACTTCGCCGCCCGGCAGGGCGGCGGGCTGACACCGCTGCGGCTCGTGCTGACCGGCGTGGCGGCGGCGTTCGGCTTCCAGGCCGTGATGAGCGTGATCGTCTACTTCGCGCCGGACGGCGAGGCCACCAGCACCGTCCTGTACTGGTCGATGGGCGGGTTCGGCGCGGCGACCTGGGGCGCCCTGCCCGTCATCGCCGCCGTCACGCTGGCCGCGCTCGTCGTCCTGCGCGGGCTCGGCCGCCGCCTGGACGTGCTCGCGCAGGGTGACGAGAGCGCCGCCAGTCTCGGCGTCGACACGGTACGGCTGCGCCGCGGCCTGTTCGTGCTCACCTCCCTGGCCACCGGGGCGATGGTCGCGGTCAGCGGCGCGATCGGCTTCGTCGGCCTGGTCATGCCCCACCTGGTCCGGCTGCTGGTGGGCGCCGCCCACACCCGCGTGCTCACGATCGCCCCCTTGGCCGGCGCGATCTTCATGGTGTGGGCCGACCTCCTCGCGCGGACCGTGGTCGCGCCCAGGGAGCTGCCGATCGGCGTGATCACCGCCCTGGTCGGCGTCCCGGTGTTCGTCACGTTGCTGCGCCGGCGCGGCTACCTGTTCGGGCGGGCCTGACATGGCCCTGCTCCTCGACGGCCTGTCCGTCTCCGCGGGCGCGGCCGACCTCGTCAGCGACCTGTGCCTGACGGTCGCGGCCGGGCAGGTCGTGGGCCTGGTCGGCCCCAACGGCTCGGGCAAGACCACCACCCTGCGCTGCGTCTACCGCGCGCTGCGGCCGAGCGCCGGAGCGGTGCGCGTGGACGGCCGGGACGTGGCCGCCCTGCCGATGCGCGAGTCCGCCCGGCTGGTCGGCGCGCTCACCCAGGAGGGTCACACCGACCTCGACTTCACCGTCGAGGAGACCGTGGCGCTCGGCCGGGTCCCGCACCTGCGCGGCAACCGGGCGCTCGGCGCGCGCGACCGCGACGTGTGCCGCCGGGCGATGGAGAGCATGGAGGTCGCGCACCTGGCCGGGCGCGGCGTGCTGTCGCTGTCGGGCGGCGAGCGCCAGCGGGTGCTCGTGGCCCGCGCGCTCGCCCAGGAGCCGCGGGTGCTCATCCTCGACGAGCCGACCAACCACCTCGACCTGCACCACCAGATCAGGCTGCTGTCGATGCTGCGCGCCGCCGGCCACACCGCCCTGGTCACCCTGCACGACCTCAACCTCGCCGCCTCGGCCTGCGACCGGCTGGCCGTACTGTCCGGCGGCCGGCTCGTGAGCGCCGGGACACCCGGCGAGGTCCTCACCCAGGCGCTGCTGCGCGACGTCTTCGGCGTCGAGGCCAGCGTCGTCCCCCATCCCCTCACCGGCGTGCCCCAGGTCCTGTACGACCTGGGATCCGCCCATCTGGAAGGAACCACCGCGTGAACCGCATGCTGACCGCCTGCGCCCTGACCGGGACCCTGCTGCTCACCGGTTGCGGCGCCCGGGTCGAGGGCGGCGCCGCCGTATCGGAGAAGGCGCGCGTCAAGCGGTGCGGGCAGGAGGTCGAGTACACGACCCCGCGCCGCGCCGTCGTCTACGAGGCGGGCAGCGCGGACAAGATGTTCGCGCTGGGGCTCACCGCGCACGTGCACGGCTACGTGATGCCGCCCGCCAACCCGCCGGTCGAGGAGTCGCCCTGGGCCGCCGAGTACGCCAAGACCAAGTTCCTCAGCGACGACCTGCTCAACCGCGAACTGGTCGTGGACGCCAAGTCCGACTTCGTGGTGGCCGGATGGCGCTCGGGCTTCAGCGACCAGCGGGGCATCACCCCGGCCATCCTGGACGGGCTGAAGATCCAGAGCTTCATGCACGCCGAGTCGTGCTTCAACTACCCGGGCTTCCCCGAGCGCGTCACGCCGTTCGAGGGCCTCTACACCGACCTCGAACGCCTCGGCCGGATCTTCCACGTCGAGGACCGCGCCCGCGCGCTGGTCGCCGGCTACCGCGAGCGGGTCGAGGCGGTACGCGCCCAGGCGCCGAAGGGCGAGCCCGTGCCCGTCTTCCTGTACGACTCGGGCACCGACAAGCCCTTCACCGCCGGCAGCCAGGTGCCACCGAACGACATCATCCGCTTCGCCGGCGGCCGCAACGTCTTCGCCGGCCTGGACGCCCGCTGGAGCGAGGTCACCTGGGAGGCGGTCGTGGCGGCCAAGCCCGAGGTCATCATCATCCTCGACTACGGTGACAAGCCCGCCGCGGAGAAGATCCGGTTCCTGAAGGAGTCGCCGGTGACGGCCAAGCTGCCCGCCGTCGTCAACGACCGCTTCCACGTCCTGGACTACAACGAGGGCATCAGCGGGCCGCGCAACATCGACGGCCTGGAGGGCTTCGCCGCCTACCTGCGCGGGCTGCCCGGGTGAGCACGGCGACCGTTCTGCGCGACCCGGCGTTCGCGCGGCTGTGGGCGGGCACGACCGCCTCCGGGCTGGCGACGTGGGCGCTGCCGTTCGTGCTGGCGCTGGCGGTACTCGACCGCGGCCTCACCGCGACCGGCCTCGGGATCGTCCTGGCCGCCAGGACCGCCGGGTTCCTGGTCGCGGTGCCGTTCGGCGGCGTGCTCGCCGACCGGTACTCGCGCCGCGCCGTCGTCCTGTGGGCGGGGCTGGCCGCCGCGCTGGCCACGCCGGCCATCGCCCTGGGCCTCGGCCGCTCGATCCTGCTCATGAGCGTGGCCGCCGCGGTCGCCGGCGCGGGCCAGGGCGCCTGCCGGCCCGCCTTCCAGGCGCTGACCGCCGAGGTGGTCGACGAGGCCGGGCGTCAGCGCGCCAACGCCGCCATCACGCTGGCGGTGCGGGCCACCACGCTGGCCGCGCCCGCCGCGACGGCGCTGCTCGCGACCGTCCTGGACACCTGGGCGCTGCTGACCGGCACCGGCCTGCTGTGGCTGGTGGCCGCGCTCCTGCCGCCCCGTGGCCGCCGCCCCGCACCCGCCGCCGCGCCGGTGGCGCTGCTCGGGGAGTTCGCCGAGGGCGTGCGCGAGGCGCGGCGGCATCCGTGGTTCCTGGCCGGGCTGGCCGCGCTGACCGCCGTCGTCTTCACCGGCTACTCGGTCACGGGCGTCGCGCTCCCGCTGATCAGCCGCGACCGCTACGGCACCGAGGCGGTGCTGGCCGCCGCCCTGACCGCCTACACCGCGGGCGCGCTGGCGGGGGCCCTGCTCATGGCGCGCTGGCGGCCGCGCTCCCAGGGCTGGGCCGCGCTCGCCGGTCTCGCCCTGTACGGCTGCGCGCCGCTCAGCCTGCTGCTGCCGGTGCACCCGGTGCTGGTGGCGGGGGCGTACCTGCTGGCGGGGCTGGGCATCGAGCTGTTCAACGTGCCGTGGTTCACCGCGACGCAGCGCGAGGTGGAGCCGCGCCTGCTCGCCCGGGTCTCGTCGCTGGACTTCCTGCTCTCCTACGGCCTGGCCCCCGTCGGCCTGGCCGTCCTGGCCCCGGCCATGGAGTCCTTCGGCGCCGCCCCGGTCCTGGCGGTCTGCGCCCTGGTCTGCTTCCTGGCGCCGGCCGCCGCCGCCCTCACGCCGACGGCCCGCCACTTTCGCAGGCAGTCCGGGCCAGCAGGGTGTTGAGCGCGCGGCCCGGGTCCCCCCGGTACGGCGTGGCCGCCAGGCCGACCTCGCGCCGGCCGTCCTCGCTGCGGAAGGCGGCGGCGAAGTAGCCCGCGACGCCGCCTGCCTGGCCGTAGAAGGTGCCGCAGGGCAGCCGGATGCTCGCCAGGCCCAGCCCGTAGGAGCCGCCGGGCAGGGGCCTCTTCATCTCGGCGAGCCAGGCGGGCGGCAGCAGCCGTCCGCCGAGCAGGGCGCGCATGAAGCGGTTGAGGTCGGCGGTGGTGGACACCATGCCGCCGGCCGCGCCGAGGACGGTCGGGTTGAGCGCGGTGATGTCGGTGACGACGCCGCCGGTGAGGGCGTGGGCGTGCGGGTGCGGGCCCTTGATCGACGGCACCGCGTCCGGAGCGGACGTCCTGGTCAGCCCGGCTGGCCGGATGACGCGCTCGGTGATCTCGGTGGCGTAACCGCGTCCGGTGACGGCCCGGATGACCATGCCCAGCAGCACGTAGTTGGTGTTGGAGTAGGCGAACGTCTCGGGGGTGCGGGGCAGCTTCTCGGCCAGGCCCACCAGCTCCTGTTCGCGCCAGGTGCGCAGCGGCTCGCGCGGGTTGCCCGCGGCGTCGAGGAGCGTGGGGAAGTAGTCGGGGATGCCGCTGGTGTGCCGCAGCAGGTCCCTCAGCGTGACGCGCTCGCCCTCGCGGACGGCGCCGGGCAGCCACCTGGCGAGCGGGTCGGCCAGGGTGAGGCGGCCCTCGGCGGCCAGTTGCAGGACGACGGTGGCGGTGAACGCCTTGGTCAGGCTGCCGATCCTGAACCTGCCCGCCGCCTGGGCCGGGTGCGGCCCGCCGTACCGGATCCTGCCTTCGGCCAGCCTGTGCGTACGGCCGCCCGCCCGCACCTCGGCCAGGACAGCCAGCGAGCCGTCGGCGACCGCGTCGCGCAGATGACTTCGCAGCGCGGCACGGATGTCACCGGTGGCGGCGGCGGGGGTGGCGGACAGGAGGGTCGCGGCGGCGAGTGCGGCCGCGGTGAAGCGCGCGAGGACACGCAAGGAGAGCTCCTTCGATGGTGGGGTTTCAGCGCTCGCTGCCGAGAAAGGCCAGGACGGCGAGCACGCGGCGGTGGCCGCCCTCCTCGGGCGGCAGGCCGAGCTTGGTGAAGATGTTGCCGATGTGCTTGTGCACGGCGCTGCCGGTGATCGTGAGCAGGGCGCCGATGTCGGCGTTGCCGCGGCCCTGCGCCATGAGCGTGAGGACCTCGCGCTCGCGGGCGGTGAGGGCGTCGATGCGGCGTTCGCGGCCGGACATGAGCTGGGCGACGACCTCCGGGTCCATGACGGTGCCGCCCGCCGCGACCGTGCGCAGCGCGGCGACGAACTCGCTCACCCGGGCCACGCGGTCCTTGAGCAGGTAGCCGACCGCGCCGCCGCCGTCGGCGAGCAGTTCGCGGGCGTAGACGCGCTCGACGTACTGCGACAGCACCAGGATCGGCAGGCCGGGGACGGCGCGCCTGGCTTCCAGTGCCGCCCTGACGCCCTCGTCGCGGAAGGTGGGCGGCAGCCGTACGTCCACGATGGTCACGTCGGGGCGATGGCGCCGCACGGCGGCGACGAACCCGGGCCCGTCGGTGGCGACCTGCGGCACCTCGATGCCCTTGGCGGCCAGCAGGAGCTCCACCCCGGACGACAGCAGGACGTTGTCCTCGGCGATCACGACGCGCACGGCAGCTCCACCACCAGGCGCGTCGGGCCGCCGTGCGGGCTGGTCACCCGGAGCGCGCCGTCGAGGGCGGCGGCGCGGCGGCGGATGCCGGCGACGCCGGTGCCGCGCGTCTCGTCCAGGCCGCCCACGCCGTCGTCGGCGACCTCGATGTGCAGGACGCCGTCCGCGCGCCCGACGCGGACGGTGGCCAGGCTCGCGCGGCTGTGCTTGGCGACGTTGGTGAGGGCCTCGGCCACGGTGAAGTACGCCGCGGCCTCCAGCGCGGCCGGCAGCTCGCCGGCCCCTTCGAGGCGCAGGTCGACCGGGACGTCGCACCGCGCGCCGAGCGCGGCGAGCGCGCCGTCGAGCCCGCGGTCGGCCAGGATCGGCGGGTACATGGTGCGGATCACCCCGCGGAGCTCCACCATCGCCTCCTCCGCGCCCTCGTGCGCCTCCCGCAGCAGGTCGGCGACCGGTCCGCGCTCGCCGAGCGCCTCCCTGGCGACGCCGAGCCTGATGGCCAGCGCGACCAGCCGGGCCTGGGTGCCGTCGTGCAGGTCGCGTTCGATGCGGCGCAGTTCCGCCCCATGGGCGTCCAGTACGGCGGCGCGGCTCTCACCCAGCTCCGCGACCCGCTCGGTGAGCCGGTCCAGGTCGGCGGGCCCGGCCAGGGTCCTGCGGGCATGCCGGCGGGCCACCGGCGGCGCTCCCGCGACCAGGAGCGCCAGCGCCACGGCGCCGAACCCGAGCGCGGGCCCCCACCCGTCCACCGGCGCCAGCAGGACGAGCGGCCGCTCCGCCGGGTACAGCCACCAGACCGGCACCGCCACGACCCTGCCGGCGGCGAGGAACGCGGCGAACCCGGCGAGCGCCCCGGTGAGCGCGAACTCCACGCCCCACCACCGCCCCGGGCCCGTGACCGGGGCGGGAACCCCGAGGAGAGCCGCGGCCCGCCGCCGGTTCCACGCCGCCCACCGCCGCAACCCCGGCGCCGCGGCCGGGAGCGCGGCGAGCGGCAGCAGCGGCAGGGTGGCGAGCCCGCAGACCAGGTTGACCAGCAGATATCGAAGCCCGCGCCACACCGCGGTCCATCGTTCGCGCATGCCGCCCAGTCTCCAGGCGGCGCCTGCGCACCGTCACTACAGCCTGCTGCACCTTCGCGGCCTAGATCAGGGTGGCGGCGAGGTCCTTGACGGAGTCGGTAAAGCGGCCCGGTCCCACGTGCCGGATCAGGGCGCCGTCGAAGAGGGCGAGCAGGGCGTGGGCGAGGAAGCCGGGGTCGGTGCCCGCGCCTTCCAGCAGGGAGGTCAGGTGGGCGTGCCAGAAACGGTAGCTCGGGTCGGCGAACTTGTCGTCGGCGCAGGCCTGCTCGTGCGCCGAGAGCAGGACGGCGTTGCCCTCCGCGATCGCGCACAGCCCGCCGAGGAAGGCGAGCAGGCGTTCCCGGGCGGGCGCCGGAACCGCGGCCGGCGGCCGGGCAGCTCGTTCTGGAGGTGAGCCACATCTCGCTCAACCGCGGCGAGGTGACCTTCGCCGGCAGCCGCCCGCCCGGCACCGTGCACGGATACGACGCGGCGGGGGTCGTGCTGCAGCCGGCCGCCGACGGTTCCGGGCCCGCCGCCGGGACCCGGGTCGCCGCCTTCGGGGCCGGAGCCTGGGCGCAGCGGATGGCCGTGGAGACCACCGCGGTGGCCGAGATCCCGGCCGGGGTGGATCCGGCCGACGCCGCCGCCCTGCCGATGGCGGGCCTCACCGCGCTGCGCACCCTGCGTACGCGCGACATCCTGGGCCGCCGGGTTCTGGTCACCGGGGCGGCGGGCGGGGTGGGGCGCTATGCCGTACAGCTGGCCAGGATGGGCGGGGCGCACGTGATCGCCTCGGTCGGCTCGCCCGCCCGCGCGCGGGGACTGGAGGCGGACGAGATCGTCATCGGCCTGGACGGCATCGACCGGCCGGTGGACCTGATCCTCGACAACGTGGGCGGGCCGCAGCTCGCCGCGGCGTGGCACCTGCTCGCGGCGGGCGGCAGCGTGCGGAACATCGGCTGGGCCGGCAAGGCGGTGCTGTCGGTCACGCTACATCGGAAATAGCGGACGCTAGAGCGCGTCTTGCGCCCAAGGGGTGAACGACCGAACGAGAGGAACCGCGATGAGCATCCGTCCCTTCCGCGTCGAGATCCCGCAGGCGCGGCTCGACGACCTGGCCGACCGGCTGGCCGCGACCCGCTGGCCGGACGAGCTGCCCGGCGTCGGCTGGAGCCGGGGCGTGCCGGTGGAGTACCTGCGGGAACTGACCGGCTACTGGCGTACCGGCTATGACTGGCGGGCGCACGAGGCGGCGATCAACGAGCACCCGCAGTACCTCACCGCGATCGACGGGCAGAACGTCCACTTCCTGCACGTCCGCTCCCCCGAGCCGGACGCGACGCCGCTGCTCCTGCTGCACGGCTGGCCGGGCGCGGTGACCGACTTCCTCGACGTGATCGGCCCGCTGTCGGACCCGCGCGCCCACGGCGGCGACCCGTCGGCCGCCTTCCACCTGGTGATCCCGTCGCTGCCGGGCTTCGGGTTCTCGACGCCGCTGGCGGGGCCGGGCATGAACGCGGCCAGGATGGCGGGGTTGTTCGTGCGCCTCATGGCCGAGCTCGGCTACGACCGCTACGGCGCGCACGGCTACGACACCGGCTCCTGGGTGGCCCCGGCGATCGGCAGGCAGGATCCCGACCACGTGATCGGCGTGCACATGAACGGCATGATCACGTTCCCGGCCGGCGCCGAGGGCGAGATGGACGCGCTGTCGGAGGTCGAGCGGGGCCGGTGGGAGCGCATGGAGAACTTCAACGACGGCTACCTGCAGTGCAACTCCAAGCGCCCGCAGACCGTGGCCTACGGCCTGAACGACTCGCCGGCCGGCCAGCTCGCCTGGATCATGGAGAAGTTCAAGGAGCTCACGATCCCGGAGGAGGGCCTGCCGGAGGAGAGCATCGACCGCGACAGCATGCTGACCGACGTCTCGATCTACTGGCTGACCGGCACCGCGGGCTCGGCGGCGCAGATCTACTACGAGGAGATCTCGGCCGTCGAATGGGGCGACGCGCCCGAGCGCGGCAAGGTGCCGACCGGGGTGCTGGTCACGGCCCACGACGTGACGATCCGGCCGTGGGCGGAGCGCGACCACAACGTCGTGCGCTGGACCGAGCTGGGCGAGGGCGGGCACTTCCTGTCGATGGAGCGGCCCGATCTGCTGGTCGCCGACCTGCGCGCGTTCTTCACGTCTTCTCTTCGATGATCATCTGAGGACGCCCGGTGACCAGCAGCCACGCGGGCAGCAGGGCCAGGCAGAGCACGGGGATCAGGTCGAGGTCGGTGACGACGGCCGCGGCCATGAACAGGCTCAGCCAGCCCTGCTGGGTCACGGCGAGGGTGACGCCGAGCACGCCGCAGGCGACGGACAGCGACGGCGGCACACCCGGCACCAGGGCGGAGGCGAGCAGACCGAGCGCGACGCCGATGAAGACCGCGGGGAAGATCCGGCCGCCGATGAAGGCCGCGGTGGAGGCGATGAGGAGGGCGGCGAACTTCACCAGGATGATCAGGGCCAGAGAGGCGGCGCCGTAAGAGGTGGCGACCAGTTCCTTCATCTCCGCCAGGCCCTTGAACAGGGTGATCTGGCCGCCGATCATCCCGGCGACGCCGAGGGCCACGCCGGCCAGCGTCAGCCGGGGCACAGGGTGACGGATGAGGTGGAACAGGCGGTGGACGTGCGGGAAGGCGTAGACGGCCGCCAGCCCCGCGAGGACCGCCACGCACGCGATGACCATGCCGCTGAGCAGGTCGAGGGGCTGGATGGAGTAGTCGGGCAGGCCCAGGTGGAAGACCGGGCTGGCGATCAGGACAGTGGTGATCGCCCCGGCGCCCGCCGCGACCAGCGGGCCGAACAGGCGGTCCCACAGCGGCACGTCCTTCGGGCCGAGCGCCAGCTCCGACAGGATCAGCGCGGCGGCCACGGGCGTGCCGAACAGCGCGCCGATCGTCCCGGCCGCGGCCAGACCCAGCCAGACCGGCGCCTTGACGCCGGGAAGCAGGCGCACGCCCACCGCGACGGCCAGGGCGACGTTGGCGGCGGTGATCGGGTTCTCCGGTCCGAGGCTGACACCCCCGGCGAGGGTGAGCGCGGTGGCCAGCAGCATGCCGGGGACGACGGACACCGGCAGCGGCTCGCCCACCAGCCCTTCGGTGGCCGGGTCGGGGCCCGTGGGGATCTTCCACACCACCAGCCCGACCGCCAGGCCGGTCAGCGTGAGAATGCCCAGCGTCCACCAGGGCGAGGCGCCGTCCAGGCCCATCGCCGCGGGCAGGTGGTGCCACAGCACCTCCTGCAGCGCCTCGGCGGCGATGTCGACCACCATCAGGATGAGGCTGCAGGCGACGCCGACGACCAGCGCGGGCAGCGCGAGCCGGGCCAGCGCCGCGGCGGGTCGGCCTTGGGTCATGCCCTGTCAGTTGCCTGGCCGCCGTCGAGACAAGATCAAGCCCGCGTAACTTTCTCGCCCGCGAACCCTGCCGTGAGCTCCGGTGAGCGACTCATCAGCCGGAGCATCGCGCGGTGGAGGTCGGCGCGCTCCCCGGGGGTCCAGTCGCCGGTGAGCCTGGCGAAGACCGCCTCCTGCCAGGCGTGCGCGTCGCGCAGCAGCTCCCGTCCCTTTTCGGTCAGCTCGACGGTACGGCGCCGCCCGTCGGCGGCCGAGGCGGTGACGGCGAGATAGCCGCGCCCGGCCGCCTGGGCGACCAGCCGGGAGGCGCCCGACTGGTCGAGCCCCAGCTCGGCGGCGACCTCGTTGACGGTGATCTCCGGCCGCCTGTCCAGCGCGTGGACCGCCTCGGCCACCATGACGTCGCGCCCGCGCTCGGCCCCCGCGTTCCAGCGCCGTGACCAGTGGCGCACGAAGTGGAACAGCGCCTGTCCGGGTCCCGGCCCGCTCATTCGGTCGCGGCCAGGTCGGCGTACAGGCGGGCGAACTCGAGCGCCGCCCGCAGTTCGGGAAAGCGCAGCGCGGCCGAGACCCGGTCCCCGCTGGCCCGGAACACGGTCACGACCCTGCTCCACTCGCGGTCCTGCGGCCAGCGCGCGTCCTGCTCGACGACCACGACCCGCTCGCTGACCGGATGCCACGAGCGGGGACGCAGCTCGATCCCCGACCGCACGATCCAGCCGGCGAAGTCGCCGGGCGTGATGGGCCCGGACCCCTTGGGCCCGTTGACCACGACGGGGTCGGCCACGACCGCGCGCACGCCGTCCAGGTCCCCGCCGTTCACGACCTCGTGCCAACGGCCCACGGCCGCCTCTGTCCGCTCCGATGTGCTCATGCTCCGACATTATATGCAATTCGCATATATCTAATGCGGAACCAATATGGCCGCGTCCCTTCCTACGGTCGGCGTATGACGATCACCCACGCGACGGAGCTGCGGCTGACCGCGCGTCCGGACGCCGACCTGCGCGAGGACCACTTCGAGCTCGCCCGCACCGAGATCGGCCCGCTCGGCGAGGGCGAGTTCCTGGTGCGTAACGACTGGATGCTGCTGTCGGTCGTCATGCGCGACCTGATGGAGGCCGAGCCCCACCCCGACCTGCCGATGTCCGCCTACGAACTGGGCCGCCCGCCCTGGGCGCCCGCCGTCGGCACCGTCGTCGCCTCCCGCAGCGCCCGCTACCCCACCGGCGACCTGGTCCAGCACGTGTACGGCTTCCGCGACCACATCCTGGCCACCGAGGACGACCCGTCGTTCACCACCCTCGACCCCACCCTGCTGCCCAGCCCCGAATACCACCTCAACCAAGGCACCACCGCCTGGCGCGGCATGGTCACCCTCGCCGCCACCGGCCCCGGCGACACCGT
>NZ_JBHYJD010000060.1:0-59254 GCF_042740555.1 Nonomuraea sp. NPDC059007
GCGCGGGCCTCTGTCCTGGCCGGTCGTGAGGGCCCACGGGGTCGCTCGCCGGGACGAGCGCCCCGTGGGCCCGCGCCGTGTTCAGGAGGTTGGCAGGGCGTCGATCTCGGCCAGGAGGGTGCTCTTGGTCTCCTTCGGCATGAAGGAGGCGTTCACGCTGTTGCGGGCCAGTTGGGCCAGGTGCTCCGCGCCCAGCCCCAGGGCGTGGGCAACTCGGTACTCCTGGGACAGCGTGGTCGCGAACATGGGCGGGTCGTCGCTGTTCAGCGTGACGTACAGGCCCTCCTCCAGCAGGCGCGGCAGCGGGTGGTCCTCGATGCGTCCGACCTGGCCGGTGCAGACGTTCGAGGTCGGGCAGACGTCCAGCGGGATCTGCGTCTCGCGCAGGTGGGCGACCAGGCGCTCGTCGTCCAGGCAGCTGATGCCGTGGCCGATGCGCTCGGCGCCCAGGCCCTCGATGACCTCCCAGATCGTCTCCGGGCCGGACATCTCGCCGCCGTGCGGGACGCTGTGCAGGCCGGCGGCGCGGGCGGCGGCGAAGGCGTCGCGGAACGCGTCGCGGAAGGGGGGCCGCTTCTGCTCGATCCCGCCCAGGCCGAAACCTACCAATGCGGCGGGAGGTTCGTTGAGCGCGTGGTCGAGGGTGATCCGGGCGGCCTCCTCGCCGTCCTCGCCGGGGATGTCGAAGATGTAGGCCATCTCCACGCCGTGGTCCTCGCGGGAGGCGGTGGCGGCGAGGTTCAGGGCCTCGGTCACCTCGCGCATCGGCATGCCCGTGATCGCGTGGGCGTACGGGGTCACCTGGAGTTCGGCGTAGCGGGCGTTCTGGGCGGACAGGTCGCGGGCCAGACCCAGGACCAGGGTGGCCACGTCCTCCGGGTCGCGGACCAGGGAGTTGACCGCCTGGTAGACGCGGGCGAAGTGGGGGAAGTCGGTGAAGGTGTAGAAGGCGCGGAGTTCCTCCTCGCTGGTGGGCACGCCGCTGCCGGGGTGGCGCCGTGACAGTTCCAGCACCGTGGGAACCGAGGCGGAGCCGATCAGATGGACATGGAGTTCCACCTTGGGCAGGGCGTCAATGAAGGCATCGATCGTCATGCGGACGACCATAAGTCGCCCACAACCGGCAACGACAGGCTTTATCGCGAAATTTCACATAAGAATGTGAGCTTTGAGGTGGCGCGACCGCGACCCGGCATCTCCCCCGATAGGCTGCCGCCCGTGACCAACCCCCAGGTGTACGCCCGCGGCTTCGCGAGCCTCACCGCCCACACCGTGGACCCGCTGCTCAACCTCGTCCGCAAGAGCCGCGCCCCACGACTTCTGGACCTCGGCTGCGGCACCGGCGTGGTGACCGCGGCGGCCCTGGCACTGGGCGCCGACGTCACCGCCGTGGACTCCGACCTGGACATGCTCGAATACACCGCCCGCGCCCACCCCCACGCGGCCGTCCGGCTGGCCGCCCTGCCCGAGCTGCCCTTCCCCGATGGCGGCTTCGACGCGGTGGCGGGCAACTTCGTCATCCAGCACGCCCCCGGCACCCCGGCCACTCTCGCCGAGCTCCACCGCGTCCTGCGCCCCGGCGGCACCCTCGCGCTGAGCTGGTGGAAGCGCGAGGAGATGCCCGCCACCACCCTGCTGGCCGACGCCGCCGCCTCCGCCGGGCTCCCCGTGGACCCGGACCCGCCGCGCGACTTCGACCGGTACGCCGGCCCCGCGGCCTTCACCGCCCTGCTCAGGAAGACCGGCTTCTCCGGCGGCGCGGTCGACACCATCCGCTGGCGCCACCGCGTCGACCTCGCCACCTGGTGGGACGACGTCACCGGCGCCGCCGGGCCCCGTTTCGCGTTCATCCTCGAACAGGACGCGGCCACCGTGGAGCGCATCCGCCAGGCCTACCTCAGCCTGGCCGCCCCGTACGCCGAGCAGGGCTTCCCGGTCTGCGCCCACCTCGCCCACGCCACCCGCTAGCCGGAACGGTCTGCCTTGCACGTGAGCCGAACGTACGGAGGTCGCTTCAGGTGCGCAAGATCGTGTTCCACACGCAGACCACTCTGGACAACCGCATCGCGAACGCCGCCGGCGGGTTCCGGGAGCCGTTCCCGTGGGGCGAGGAGCGGGTGTTCGACGGCGGCGCGATCGTCGCGCGCTACCGCGTCGTCAGCCCGCTCTAGTGCGCCTTTTCCAGGCGCTGGCGGGCCAGGCGCTCCTCCCGGCGGGCGACCTCGACGCGCTGGTGGCTCTCGTTCTGCCTCTTGCGGGCCTTGGCCAGCTTCTTCTCCAGTCTGGCCACCTTCTCCGAGCGTTCGTCCAGCTCCTGAACGGCCAGCGCCAGCGTGTCCCGCCACTCCTGGTAGTCGGACTCGGCCTGGGCCAGTTCCCTGGCCCGCCGTTCCCCGGCCTCGCGCCGCTCCCGCTCCACCTCCTCCGGTGAACGGGTGGCGCGGCGGGGCCGGGCGGAGCTACGGCCCAGCCCCGGCCCGGCCGACGGCAGCCCGGAGGGCCCGCCGAAACCGCTGTAGCTGAGCGGCTTCACCAGGCGGCCGAGCCGTACGAGGCCGGCCGCCTCCTCGTCCACCACGGCCGCGTCGAGGGTCTGGTCGACCTCCATGGCCGCCGCGCCGGACAGGCCGCCCTGGCGCAGGAGCCGGGCGAGCTTGCCGGTCACCTCGCCGCGGCGCCTGGTCAGCTCGGCGAGCGCGTCGGCGTCGCCCTCGGCCCAGGCGGCGCGCAGGTCCTCCCCCACCGACAGGAGTTCGGCCAGCAGTTCGGGATGTTCCCTGCGGGCGCGGTTGACCGCTCCGGCCGAGACCGTGGGTTTGCGCAGCGCGGCGATCTCGCGCGCCAGCCGTACCTGCCCGGACTCCTTCGCCGCCGCGGCCTCGGCGGTGCGTGCGGCGGTGAAGTCGGCAGGCGGGAGGCCATACAGGCGGTCCGCCACCTCGTCAAGATCCACACCTGTCAATTACCCCACATCGGGGGGTTTGTAGCGCATAGTGGAATCAGCCCTCTTAGCCGGGAGGCCCCCGTGTTCGAGCGTTTCACCGACCGTGCCCGCCGCGTGGTGGTTCTGGCCCAGGAAGAGGCCAGGATGCTCAATCACAACTACATCGGCACCGAGCATCTCCTGCTCGGGCTGATCCATGAGGGCGAGGGGATCGCCGCCATGGTGCTGCGGGAGAACGGCATCGCGCTGCCCGAGGTCCGCGTGGAGGTGGAGCAGATCATCGGGCACGGCCAGGCGTCGCCGTCGGGGCACATCCCGTTCACGCCGCGGGCCAAGAAGGTGCTGGAGCTGTCGCTGCGCGAGGCGTTGCAGCTGCACCACAACTACATCGGCACGGAGCACATCCTGCTCGGCCTGATCAGGGAGGGCGAGGGGGTGGCCGCGCAGGTCCTGGTCAAGCAGGGCGCGAACCTGAGCGCCCTGCGGGCGAAGGTCGTGGAGAAGACCCGGGGCCGCGGCCCGGAGAGCCTGGCCGATCCGCTGATCGGACCGCGAGGGACGCACCTGGAGGAACGGCTGACGCGCATCGAGGCGAGCCTGCGTCGGATCGAGCGGCACCTGGGCATCGCCCGTCCGGACGACCCGCCCAACCAGGAGCCCGGCCACAAGCCCGGCGAAGAGGACGACGCCGCATCAGGCTGAGGCCCTCGCATGGCCGCCGCGGCGCTGTCAGGCCACGGTCAGGGCACCGACCGGCAGGCGGGCCTCGACCACGCCGGGGTCGTCGGTGTAGCCCAGCGTCGCGCCCAGGGAGACGAGCAGGCGGCGCATCCTGACGTTGTCGGAGAGCATCGTGGCCCGCACCTCGGCATAGCCCTGGTCGCGCGCCTCGGTCACCAGCATCCTGGCCAGCGCCGCGCCAAGGCCGCGCCCCTGCCAGCGGTCCTCGATCAGGAAGGCCATCTCGGCGATGCCGGGATCCGGCGTGAACATCAGGTTCGCCATGGCCACGACCTGGCCGTCGTGCCCGGCCACGAGGGAGTGGCCGCGGGTGCGGTCGCACAGGCGCTCGAACATGCGCGGCGGCAGCGCCGGCATCGAGGTGAAGTAGCGGAACCTGCGCGCCTCCGGCGAGCACCGGTCGTGCAGGTCGCGGACGGCTTCGCGGTAGATACCGGTGAGCGGCTTGACCGTGACCTGGGCGCCGTCGGACAGCCGGACGCCCTGCTCGGCGGTGGAGTGGTCGGGGGCGGGCTGCGCCAGCCGTACGAAGGAGGCCGCCCGCGCCGCCTCGGTCAGCGTGAAGGGCAGCTCCGCGCGGCGCAGCCGTACGGCGCGCCGGGCGGCGACCGGCACCACCAGCCGCGTCGGGTCGGGAAGATCGCTCACCGCTTCACCATAGGTCCATCGGCCGTCGTCCGCGCGCAGCAGCTCGGCCAGCAGCTCCGGCAGCCGCCACGGCATCGAGCGCAGCCGGGAGGCCAGCAGCAGCGCCCTGGTGGGCTCGTCGGTCAGCTCGTGGGCGGTGGCGGGCACCACCTGGACCCGGCGTCCGCCGGCCGCCTCCAGGGCGGTGCGGACGGTCTCGGGTGTGGCGGAGATCTCAGCGACGAACTCGTCGACGGTCCCGTCGGCGTCGGTCTGCACGCTGAGGCCGAGGATGTTGCCGCCCCGGCCGGCCAGGGCGGCGGCCAGCGAGGCGAGACGTCCGGGACGTTCGTCGACCGTGGTGCGGATACGCAGGAATGCCATGTCCGCCAGCATGCGGGGAGGCTGTTTCGGACAAGCTAACACCCTGTTTCGCTCACACCCCTTTTCGATGCAGCGTGTTACATCCCGGATGCTGGAAGATGGGGTGCTATGAACGCGCGTGTGCCACTATCTGAGGACTTCGTCAATGGCGAGGTGTCTTTCTGGTATCGCTCCTCCGGCGTACCGGAGCCCGGACCGCGCCTGGACGGCGACCTCCGGGCGGACGTGGTCATCGTCGGCGCCGGCCTCACCGGGTTGTGGACCGCGTACTACCTCAAGAAGGCCCGGCCCTCGCTCGACGTCGTGGTGCTGGAGCAGGAGTTCGCCGGGTTCGGCGCCTCGGGGCGCAACGGCGGCTGGCTGACCGGCGCGCTGGCCGGCTCCCACGGGCGCTACGCCAAGACCCACGGCGAGGAGGGGGCGCGGGCGCTGCAGCGGGAGATGTACGCCACGATCGACGAGGTGATCGCCGTCTGCGCCCGGGAGGACGTGGACGCCGGCATCGTCAAGGGCGGCGAGCTCACCGTGGCCCGCACGAGCGCCCAGGCCGGACGGCTGCGCGAGCTCGTCGCGGACGCGCGCGCGAGCGGCCTGCGCGAGGAGGACCTGCGCGTGGTGGACCCCGCCGACCACCTGCGCGTGGCCGGCGCGGTGGGCGCGGTCTGGACGCCGCACTGCGCCCGCATCCAGCCCGCCAAGCTCGTGCGCGGCCTGGCGCGCGTGGTGCGCGACCTCGGCGTGCGCGTCTTCGAGCGCACCCCGGTCACGCGCATCCTCCCGCATCGGGCCATCACGCCGTACGGCACCGCCGAGGCCCAGCACGTGATCCGCGCGACCGAGGGCTTCACCTCCCAGCTCAAGGGCCTGCGCCGCCAGTGGCTCCCGATGAACAGCTCCATGATCGTCACCGAGCCGCTGCCCGCCGCGTTCTGGGACACGGTCGGCTGGCAGGGCGCCGAACTCCTGGGCGACCTCGCCCACTACTACATCTACGCCCAGCGCACCGAGGACGACCGCATCGCCCTCGGCGGCCGCGGCCGCCCCTACCTGTACGGCTCCCGCGTCGACGCCCGCGGCAACACCCACGACTGGACCGTCGAGGCGCTCTGGCAACTGCTGATCGACTTCTTCCCCGCCGCCGCCTCCTCGAAGGTCGCCCACGCCTGGTCCGGCGTGCTGGGCGTACCGCGCGACTGGTGCTCGACCGTCCACCTGGACCGTGACACCGGACTCGGCTGGGCCGGCGGCTACACCGGCCACGGGGTCACCACCACGAACCTGGCCGGCCGTACCCTGCGTGACCTGATCCTCGGCGAGGACACCGGGCTGACCGCGCTGCCGTGGGTGGGCAGGAAGGTGCGCGCCTGGGAGCCGGAGCCGCTGCGCTGGGCGGGCGTGCACTCCATGTACCGCCTGTACCGTATGGCCGACCAGCGTGAGCGCTCCATGACCCGCACCTCGGCCCTGGCCCGCCTCGCCGACCTCATCACCGGCCACTGAAGGAGAACACTCCCCGATGACGACCCTCTTCCGCGGCGGGCGCGTGTTCACCGCGCTCAGCGGCTTCGCCGAGGCCGTACTCGTGCGCGACGGCGTGATCGCCGCCGTGGGCGACGAGGCCGACCTGGTACGGCAGGCCCCCCGCCACGAGAGCGTGGACCTGGACGGCGGCCTGCTGGTGCCCGGCTTCACCGACGCGCACATCCACCCGGTCCAGGCCGGGCTGGAGCGCGCCAAGTGCGACCTGAGCGAGGTCTACGGCCTCGACGCCTACATCGAGGAGATCAGCCGCTACGCCGCCGGCCATCCGGACAAGGAGTGGATCGACGGCGGCGGCTGGGACATGTCGGCCTTCCCCGGCGGCCTGCCCCACCGCGCGCAGCTCGACTTCCTCGACCGCCCCGCCTACCTGATCCAGCGCGACCACCACGCCGCCTGGGTCAACACCCGCGCCCTGGAGCGGGCCGGGATCACGAAGGACACCCCCGACCCCGCCGACGGCCGCATCGAGCGCGACCCCGACGGCACCCCGAGCGGCGTCCTGCACGAGGGCGCCATGGACCTCGTCGGCCTGCTGACCCCGCGCGCCACCGCCCAGGACGCCGACGACGCGCTCGTGGACGCGCAGGCACACCTGTTCTCGCTGGGCGTCACCGGCTGGCAGGACGCGATCGTCGGCTCCTACGCCGGCTCCGACGACCAGCTGCCGACCTACCTGTCGGCGGCCCGCTCGGGGCGGCTGAAGGCCCGCGTCGTGGGCGCGCTGTGGTGGGACCGCACCCGCGGCGCCGAGCAGATCCCCGGCCTGGTGGAGCGCCGCGCCTCCGCCGAGGGGCTGGAGCGCTTCCGCGCCACCTCGGTGAAGATCATGCAGGACGGCATCACGGAGAACTTCACCGCCGCGACGCTGGAGCCGTACTGCCAGTGCGGCGGCACCGGCCTTTCCTACGTGGACCCGGGCAAGCTCAAGGAGTACGTGCGCGAGCTGGACCGGCTCGGCTTCCAGGTGCACTTCCACGCCATCGGCGAGCGGGCGGTGCGCGAGGCGCTGGACAGCTTCGAAGGCACCGACCCGGCCAACCGCCACCACATCGCCCACCTGCAGATCATCGAGCCGTCGGACGTGCCGCGCTTCGCCGCGCTCGGCGTCACCGCCAACCTGCAGCCGCTGTGGGCCACCCACCACGCCCAGATGGACGAGCTGACGCTGCCCTTCCTCGGCGAGCCGCGCTCGTCGTGGCAGTACCCCTTCGCCGACCTGCTCGGCCACGGCACCCGCTTCTGCGCGGGCAGCGACTGGCCGGTCTCCAGCGCCGACCCGCTGCAGGGCGTGCACGTGGCGGTCAACAGGACCGAGCCCGGCGGCTCGGTGCACGCCGGCTACCCGACCGCGCGCACGCCGTTCCTGCCCGGCCAGCGGATCGGCCTGGCCGAGGCGCTCACCGCGTACACGGCCGGATCGGCGTGGATCAACCGCTCCCCGGCCGGCGTCATCGAGCAGGGCCGTCCCGCCGACCTGGTGGTGCTCGACCGCGACCCGTTCACGCTGCCCGACAGCGAGATCTGGACGACCCGCGTGCGCCGTACGTTCGTGGACGGCGAGCAGGTCTACGCCGGCTGAGCGGGAGCGTTGTCCGCGCCTTCACCGAAGGTTCCCCTCGTGTCGTCGTCGCGGACACGGATGATGTGAAGGATCGGGCTGCGCGTCCACCACCCCGGAGCGCGCACGCCGGGAACACACGGAAGCCCCCGCGAGGGCGCGGGGGCTTCCGTCAAACCGGGTCAGCGTCTACCAGGGCGACTTGTTGTTGCGCAGGCGCTCGAGCGCCTCCTCCAGAATCGCCTTGCCGTCCTTGTCGCTCCGGCGCTCCTTCACATAGGCCAGGTGCGTCTTGTACGGCTCGTTCTTCGGAGGAGCGGGCGGGGCCGCCTCGTCCTGACCGGCCGGGAGGCCACAGCGCGGGCAGTCCCAGTGCTCGGGGACGGCCGCGTCACTGGCGAAGCTGGGTCGCGTCTCATGCATGTTGGCGCACCAGAACGAGACCCGCACTCTGGGAGCTGCCTCGCCGCGCTCGGCCTCCCCCATCGGGCCGGCGCCGACACGGCTGCCACGGATCGCGTTGCCACTACCCACGGATGAACTCCTTGCTCGATCGCCCCGCGAGCGGCGGGGGGAGAATCACTGTCACGCGTCGCCGGGAAGCTCAGGGCTTGAGCAGCAGGCCGAGCGCGATGATGCAGACGAACCAGATCACGCCGGTGATAACGGTCAGCCGGTCGAGGTTGCGCTCCACCACGGACGAGCCGCCGAAGTTCGACGAGAAGCCGCCGCCGAACATGTCAGACAGACCGCCACCCTTACCCTTGTGGAGCAGGACGAGCAGGATCATGAGAAGGCTCGCCAGGATGAGGGCGATGGAGATTCCGATTTCCACGGTATGCCTGTTCCTTCAATCCACTGTTACGCGTGACGATTCAAACTTGCTTCTAGAGGGTACGACCTGGTGTCAAGTCGCACCCCCTGAACGACCCAGTTAGCCGGACAATTCGCCGAATCGGCAGATCTTGACGTACTCCCCGGCGTCGATGCTGGCACCGCCCACGAGCGCGCCGTCGACATCGGGCTGAGCCATGATCCCGGCGATGTTGCCTGACTTCACCGATCCTCCGTACAGGATACGGACCGCGGCGGCCACTTCGGCGTCGTAGAGCTCAGCGAGTCGCTTTCGCAACGCTCCGCAGACCTCCTGCGCGTCCTGTGGGGTGGCCACCTCGCCGGTGCCGATCGCCCAGACCGGTTCGTAGGCCACCACTATCGATTTTGCCTGCTCCGGCGTGACTTTGCGCAGAGCGGCATCGAGTTGTGACACGGAATACGCCACCTGGCCTCCCGCCTGCCGTACCGGCAGGCCCTCGCCCACGCACAGGATCGGCGTGATCGAGTGCCGGTAGGCTGCCCGCACCTTGGCGTTGACCAGCTCGTCGTCCTCGTTGTGGTACTCGCGCCGCTCGGAGTGGCCGACGGTGACGAACGTGCAGCCCAGCTTGGCGAGCATGGCGCCGGACACCTCGCCGGTGTAGGCGCCGCCGTCGTACTGGCTGATGTCCTGCGCGCCGTACACGATGCGCAGCTTGTCGCCGTCGACGAGCGTCTGCACGCTGCGCATGTCGGTGAACGGCGGCAGCACCGCCACCTCCACCTTGTCGAAGTCCTTGTCGTTCAGGGAGAAGGCGAGCTTCTGCACCAGAGCGATGGCCTCGAGGTGGTTGAGGTTCATCTTCCAGTTGCCGGCGATGAGCGGCTTTCTCACTGAAGGGCCTCCAGCCCGGGAAGGGTCTTTCCTTCGAGGTACTCGAGGCTAGCGCCACCACCGGTCGAGATGTGGGAGAAGCCGTCCTCGGGCAGGCCCAGCCTGCGTACGGCCGCGGCGGAGTCGCCGCCGCCCACGACCGTGAAGGCCTGCGAGCGGATCAACGCCTCGGCCACCGCCCGTGTTCCCCCGGCGTACTCCTCGAACTCGAAGACGCCCATCGGGCCGTTCCAGAAGACGGTGCGCGCGTCGGCGAGCTTGGTCGCGAACAGCTCGCGGGTCTTCGGGCCGATGTCGAGCCCCTGGCGGTCGGCCGGGATCTCGGTGGCCGCCACGACCTCGTACGGCGCGTCCTCGGCGAAGTGCGTGGCCGCCAGGACGTCCACCGGGAGCACCAGCTCCACGCCGCGCTTGATCGCCTCGGAGAGGAAACCGCGCACCTGGTCGAGCTGGTCCTCCTGCAGGAGCGACTGGCCGACCTCGTAGCCCTGGGCCTTCAGGAAGGTGTACGCCATGCCGCCGCCGATCAGCAGCCGGTCGACCTTGGTGAGCAGGTTGGCGATGACGCCGAGCTTGTCGGAGACCTTGGCGCCGCCCAGGATGACGACGTAGGGGCGCTCGGGGTTCTCGGTGAGCCGCTTCAGGACCTCGACCTCGGCGGCCACCAGCCCGCCCATGACGTGCGGCAGCAGCTCCGGCACGTCGTAGACGCTGGCGTGCTTGCGGTGCACGGCGCCGAACCCGTCGCCGACGTAGAGGTCGGCCAGGCCGGCCAGCTTCCGCGCGAAGGCGCCGCGGGCGGCGTCGTCCTTGGACTCCTCGCCCGGCTCGAACCGCAGGTTCTCCAGCAGTGCCACCTCGCCGTCCTTGAGGCCGTCGACGAGCTCGCCGTCCACGACCTTCCCGGAGAAGGCGACCTCGCGGCCCAGCAGCTCGCCCAGGCGGGCGGCGACGGGCTTCAGCGAGTACTTCTGGTTGGGCTCGCCCTTGGGCCGGCCCAGGTGGGCGCAGACGACGACCTTGGCGCCCTGCTCGGCCAGGGCCTTGATCGTCGGTACCGAGGCGCGGATGCGCCCGTCGTCGGTGATCGTCTCGCCGTCCAGCGGCACGTTGAGGTCGGCGCGCACCAGTACGCGCCGGCCCCTGACGTCGGTGTCTGCGAAGGTCACAGGTCCTTGCCCACCAGCTCGATGAGGTCGGCCAGGCGGTTGGAGTAGCCCCACTCGTTGTCGTACCAGCCGATGACCTTGACCTGGTTGCCGATCACCTTGGTGAGCCCGGCGTCGAAGATGCAGGAGGCCGGGTCGGTGACGATGTCGCTGGAGACGATCTCGTCCTCGGTGTAGGTCAGGTAGCCCTTGAGCGGGCCCTCGGCGGCGGCCTTGTAGGCGGCCTTGACCTCGTCGACGGTGACGTCGCGGCGGACCTCGACGGTGAGGTCGGTGGCCGAGCCCGTGGGGATCGGCACGCGCATCGCGAAGCCGTCGAGCTTGCCCTTCAGCTCGGGCAGCACCAGGCCGATCGCCTTGGCGGCGCCGGTCGAGGTGGGCACCACGTTGAGCGCGGCGGCGCGGGCGCGGCGCAGGTCGCCGTGCGGGCCGTCCTGCAGGTTCTGGTCCTGCGTGTAGGCGTGAATGGTGGTCATCAGGCCCTTCTCGATGCCGAAGGAGTCGTTGAGCACCTTCGCCAGCGGGGCCAGGCAGTTGGTCGTGCAGGAGGCGTTGGAGATGACCGTGTGGCTGGCCGGGTCGTAGGTGTCGTGGTTGACACCCATGACGACGGTCACGTCCTCGTTCTTCGCCGGGGCGGAGATGATGACCTTCTTCGCGCCGTTCTCGGCGTGCACCTTGGCCTTGTTGGCGTCGGTGAAGAAGCCGGTCGACTCGACCACGACGTCCACGCCCAGGTCGCCCCAGGGCAGCTTGGCCGGGTCGCGCTCGGCGAAGGCCTTGATGGTCTTCCCGTCGACGACGATCTCGTCGGCAGTGGCCTTCACCTCGTACGGCAGGCGGCCCAGGATGCTGTCGTACTTCAGCAGGTGGGCGAGCGTCGCGTTGTCCGTCAGGTCGTTGACGGCCACGATCTCGATGTCCTTGCCGCTGGCGGCGACCGCGCGCCAGAAGTTACGACCGATGCGGCCGAAGCCGTTGACGCCTACGCGGATGCTCACGGGAACCGATCTCCTCGAACGTGATGGCGGGCTGAAACCTCAATCACGAACCCTATCGGACCTAAATTGGTTTAGACCACTGCAACCCCCGCCCTGCGTATGACAGATCAGGGAGCGCAATTTGCGGCATTGAAGTAAAGTGCCCGACTCGTCGGAGTAAATTCGCGGCATTCTCTGGGGGCTGAGATGTCACAACCACGATCCGGCCTGGTACGAGGGCTGTTCGCCGGGTTCGTCGCCATGCTGGTCGCCGGGGTCGCGTACAGCGCGGGCTCCTACGGCTTCGTCCTGCTGCCGTACAACGTGAGGTGGTTCACAGGCGACCAGCGCCTGTTGGCCCACACCGTCCTCGGCCTGGTCATCGCCGTGATCATCTGGCTGGCGCTGTGGCTCACCCGCCCCCGCGGCCTGCTCGTGCCCGTGCTGGCCGCCCTGTTCGCCTTCGGCGCCCGCACGATCGGCTCGATGGGCTCCGAACTGGGGAACTACGTCAGGGCCGGCTTCCCGTCGTCATCCCTGGACGACCACGCCCTGCGCATCGTCTCGGAACTGCCCGAGCTCTTCCGCACCTCCCCGATCTTCTGGACGGGCGTGGCGATCGCCGCGACCCCGACGTTCCTCCTCACCTTGCTCCGCGTCCTGCGCCTGCGCCGCCGGGACCGGGCGGAGGCCGCCCTCGCAGCCCCATCACCCACCCCCGACCAGCCCGCCACACCCGCGCAGGACCCCTGGCCCGCCCAGCCTGCCGAGGGCCCCGCGGCCGCCGAGCGGTCCGGCGCCGGACGAGCCTCGGCGGACCACGAGGCGTTCCGCAGGCCCGCGAGCGAGCGGGACGCCACACAGACGATCGAGGAGGCCCACAGGGCCGAGGAGGGCCACAGGATCGGGGAGCACCACAGAACCGACGAGGGCCACAGGATCGGGGAGCGCCACAGAACCGACGAGGGCCACAGGGTCGGGGAGCGCCACGGGGCCGGCGAGCGCCACGGGGCCGGGGAGCGCCGCAGGGGAGCCTCGGAGGAGCGGAGCGCCGCCGAGGAGCGTGGCGCGTTCGAGCCGCTCCAGCCGCCCGTGCGCCGTCCCGTCCCTGACATGTTCGCCCCGCCTCGCGAGCCGGGAGAGTCCTGATGCGTGCCCTGATCCTCGGCTTCCTCGCCATGGCCGTCAGCGCCACGGCCCTCGCCTGCGCCAGGCTCTTCGGCGACCGCCTGCCCGCGGCCATCACCCAGACAGCGGACGGCCTGCCCTGGAGCACCGCCCAGGCCCTGCTGCCCGGCCTCGTGGTGGGCCTCACCCTGCGCATCGGCCGCCCGCGCAGCCTCCTGGTCCCGCTCCTGGCCCTCCTGTACGCGGGCGCCGCCATGACCCTGGGCCTGATCATCGGCTCCGCACCCACGGCCTACGCGCTCTCCACCACCCCGGCCGCACAGCACGTGATCACCCTGGACGCCATCCTCGGCGGCTTCCAGCAGGCCGCCATGGCCTACGCGGAGCCCATCCAGCGCTCCTGGCCCTACTGGACGCTCACCACGATCCCGGCCCTGATCGCCTTCGCCCTGGCCACCTTCAAGGTCCGCCGAATACGCAGAACCACCCCGGCCACCACGAACACCCCCGGCACCCCGGACCACGACAGCTCGCTGGACCCCGTCCAGCGACCGGAGCAACGCGGGGCATTCGAGCCGGTCCAGCCACCCGAGAAGCGCGGCGCCTTCGACCCCGTCCAGCCACCCCGCCCCACAGCCGCCCCCTTCACCGCAACCCACCAGAGCCGGCAGCCATAATCCCGACGTGACAGGGTGACCGACGCCACGGCACGACAGGCAGCCGCTTGGGGTCGCTCGGGTCGTCACCTGGCAAGGCGGCCACGGAGCCCGGCCCACAGGACGCTCGTCACGGCGAGCGACCCCGTGGGCCCTCACGACCGGCCAGGACAGAGGCCCGCGCACGTCGGACCGTGCGCGGTGGTGGGGCGGGAGCCGTAGCGGATACAAGGCCCGAAACAGCAACAGACAGAAAAGCGAGAAACGACAAACAAGAGAGAGAAGGAAAAGTCAGGGGGCGAGCATGTCGGAGGTGAGGTTGGCCTCGGTGCTGGGGATGCCCAGGTCGGAGGCGCGTTTGTCGGCCATGGCCAGCAGGCGGCGGATACGGCCCGCGATCGCGTCCTTGGTCAGCGGCGGGTCGGCGATCTGGCCGAGTTCTTCGAGGGAGGCCTGCTTGTGCTCCACCCGCAGCCGCCCCGCGATCACCAGGTGGTCGGGCGCGTCGTCGCCCAGTATCTCCAGCGCCCGCTGCACCCGCGCCCCCGCCGCCACCGCCGCGCGGGCCGAGCGGCGCAGGTTGGCGTCGTCGAAGTTGGCCAGCCGGTTGGCGGTCGCCCGCACCTCGCGGCGCATGCGGCGTTCCTCCCAGGCCAGCACGCTGTCGTGCGCCCCGAGGCGGGTCAGCAGCGCGCTGATCGCGTCGCCGTCGCGGACCACGACGCGGTCGACGCCGCGCACCTCGCGGGCCTTCGCGTGGATCTTGAGCCGGCGCGCCGAGCCGACCAGGGCCAGCGCCGCCTCCGGCCCCGGGCAGGTGACCTCCAGGGACATCGAACGCCCCGGCTCGGTCAGCGACCCGTGCGCCAGGAACGCCCCACGCCAGGCCGCCTCCGCGTCGCAGGCGGCCCCCGCCACCACCTGACGCGGCAGGCCGCGCACCGGCCGGCCGTGGTTGTCGATCAGCCCGGTCTGGCGGGCCAGCGCCTCGCCGTCGCGGTAGACGCGCACGACGTAGCGCGAGCCCTTGCGCAATCCGGCCGGCGCGAGCACCAGTACTTCCGCTTTGTGCCCGAACACCTCACCGATGTCCTTGATCAGCCGACGGGCGGTGGCGTTGGTGTCGAGCTCGGCCTCGATCACGATCCGCCCTCCCACCAGGTGCAGGCCGCTGGCGAACCGCAGCAGCGTCGAGACCTCCGCCTTGCGGCAGCACGGCTTCAGCACCGGCAGTCGGCTCAGTTCGTCCTTGACCACACCTGTCATCGCCATAAGCGTTAGTCCTCCCCCATTCAGACCGGCCTCACAGCAGTCTCTCGCACCTTTCGGGCCGCCGCCCCCGATAGGTGGCCTTGATCAGCGCTTCTGGAGGAAAATCTCGTCCAGGACGGAGGCAAGTCGGCGTGGGTCGTGCCTGGGTGAACCGTCGGAGGTCGCGACGTCGGCCATCACGAGCCGGCCGCCGAGCGCCGCCACCGCCTTCTCCAGGGCGTCGCGGTCGTCGACCACCCCGGTATCGGCGAGTACGACATCTACCGAAAGATCGGGCGCGTGCTGCCGGAGCACCTCCAGGTGCTGCTGCGGCGAGAAGTCGTCCGTCTCCCCCGGCTGGGGCGCCAGGTTGAGCGTGACCAGGCGGCGCGCCCGCGTCTCGTGCAGCGCCCTGGCCAGTTCCGGCACCATCAGATGCGGCAGCACGCTGGTGAACCACGACCCGGGCCCGAACACCACCCAGTCGGCCTCCCGCACCGCCGCGATCGCCTCGGGCCGCGCCGGAGGGTCCTCGGGCACCAGCGAGACGGCCTGAACCCGACCCGGCGTCAGCGCGCAGGCGACCTGCCCGCGCACGATCGAGATGTTCCCGTCGAGCTCCACCTGGGCCACGATGTCCAGCGGCACCGACGCCATCGGCAGCACCCGGCCGTGCGCCTTGAGCAGCCTGCCCACCCAGTCGAGCCCGGCCACCGGATCGCCCAGCAGCTCCCACAACGCCACGATCAGCAGGTTCCCGACCGCGTGCCCGTGCAGGTCACCCTCGGAGCGGAAGCGGTGCTGCACGACCTCGCTCCACGTGCCGCCCCACTCGTCGTCGCCGCACAGCGCCGCCAGCGCCATCCGCAGGTCGCCCGGCGGCAGCACGCCGAGCTCACGCCGCAGCCGCCCGCTGGACCCGCCGTCGTCGGCCACCGTCACCACCGCGGTCAGCTCACCGGTCACACCGCGCAGCGCCGACAGCGACGCGTAGAGCCCGTGCCCGCCGCCCAGCGCCACCACCCGCGGCCCGTCCCGCCGCGGCCCGCCGCCCGTCCCGCCGCTCTCCGCCGGCACGGATATCTGCCCCTCCATCCGGTACGGCACCGCCGCCCCGTCCCCCAGCAGCACCCCGAGCACCTCGGAAACAGCCGCGGAACCCTGGCCCCCGGAACCGGCAGGCGGATACGCGGAACGGGCGCCGGAAGCCGCCATGGAAGCGTCTGCCGCGCCCGGAAGTTCATCAGTCACTCGCGGCCCACATCCCGGTGGCTCACCTGGATCTCCATCCCGCGGTCGCGCAGCCGGGCGGCGATCTGCTCGGCCATGGCCACGCTGCGGTGCTTGCCGCCCGTGCAGCCCACCGCCAGCGTCGCGTAGCTCTTGCCCTCACGCGCGTAGCCGGCGGCGACGACCCCCAGCACCTCCTCGTACGCGTCGAGGAACTCCTTGGCACCCGGCTGGCTGAGCACGTAGTCGCGCACCGGGACGTCGAGCCCGTTCATGGGGCGCAGGTCCGGCACCCAGTGCGGGTTGGGCAGGAAGCGGCAGTCGACCACGAGGTCGGCGTCGACGGGCAGGCCGTACTTGAAGCCGAAGGAGAGCACGTTGACCCGCAGGCCGGGCCGATCCTCCCCGCCGAAGTAGGCGACGATCTTGTTGCGCAGCTCGTGCACGTTGTGCGCGGAGGTGTCGATGACCAGGTCGGCGTTGGCCCGCACCTCGCGCAGGATGCCGCGTTCGCGGGCGATGCCGTCGACCAGGCGGCCCTCGCCCTGCAGCGGGTGGGGGCGGCGGACGTTCTCGAAGCGGCGGACGAGCTCCTCGTCGCTGGCCTCCAGGAACACCACCCGGACGCGGACGCCGCGGCCTTCGAGCTCCTCGATGGCGGCGTTGAGGTCGGTGGTGAAGGCCAGGCTGCGCACGTCGACGACGGCCGCCACCTTGTCGGCGGCGAGCTTGACCTTGCCGGCCTCCTCCGCCATGGCGAACAGCAACCCGGGCGGCAGGTTGTCGATCACGAACCAGCCCAGGTCTTCCAGTGCCTTGGCCGCTGTGCTGCGCCCCGCCCCCGACATGCCGGTGACGATCACGAACGCCGGCTCGGTGGTGCTCACTGTCCTTCCCCCTTCAGCCTCGACACGATCATCTCCGCGGTCGCCTCGCCGATGCCGGGGACCTCGCGGATCTCGGCCACCGTGGCTTCCTTGAGCTTCTTGACCGAGCCGAACCTCTTGAGCAGCGCCTGCTTGCGCGCCGGACCAAGGCCGGGCACCGCGTCGAGCGCGCTCTCCTTCACGGACTTGGACCTCTTGGCTCGATGGTAGGTGATGGCGAAGCGGTGTGCCTCGTCACGCACTCGCTGCAGCAGGTAGAGGCCCTCGCTCGAGCGCGGCATGATGACCGGCTGGTCGTCGGTCGGCAGCCAGACCTCTTCCAGCCGTTTGGCCAGGCCGCACACGGCCACGTCGTCCACGCCGAGCTCGTCGAGTGCCCGCTGCGCCGCCGCGGCCTGGGGGCCGGCGCCGTCGACCACGACGAGGTTGGGCGGGTAGGCGAACTTGCGCGGCCGGCCGGTCTCCGGGTCGATCGGGCCGGAGGCGACGCCCTCGGCGCCCTCCTCGTCCTCGCCCGCCTCCGGCGTCAGCTCGCCGGTGTTGGAGCGCTCTTCGAGGTAGCGGCGGAAGCGCCGCTTGATCACCTCGTAGATCGAGGCGACGTCGCCTTCCTTGGTCTTCACCGCGAACCGGCGATACTCGCTCTTCCTGGCCAGGCCGTCCTCGAAGACGACCATGGAGGCCACGACGTTCTCGCCCTGCAGGTGGGAGACGTCGTAGCACTCGATGCGCAGCGGCGCCTGGTCGAGGTCGAGCGCGTCGGCGATCTCCTGCAGCGCCTTGCTGCGGGTGGTCAGGTCACTGGCGCGGCGGATCTTGTGCTGGGCCAGCGACTCCTTGGCGTTGCGCTCGACGGTCTCCATCAGCGACTTCTTGTCGCCGCGCTGCGGCACGCGCAGCTCGACCCGGGCGCCGCGCTGCTCGCACAGCAGCTCGGCGACCGCCTCCGGCTCCGGCGGCAGCTCGGGGACCAGCACCTCGCGGGGGATGTCGCCCTCGGAGTAGATCTGCAGCAGGAAGTGCTCGACCAGCTCGCCCGGCGTCGTCTCCTCGACCTTGTCGACCACCCATCCCCGCTGCCCGCGGATGCGCCCGCCACGCACGTAGAAGACCTGGACGGCCGCTTCGAGCGGATCCTCGGCCAGCGCGATCACGTCGGCGTCGGTGGCGTCGCCGAGCACGACGGCCTGCTTCTCCAGCGCCCGCTGCAGCGCCTGGATGTCGTCGCGCAGGCGCGCGGCCCGCTCGTACTCCTGCTCGGCGGCGGCCTGGCGCATGTCCTGTTCGAGGCGCTTGATCCAGCGGGTGGTGTTGCCCGCCATGAAGTCGCAGAAGTCCTCGGCCAGCTCGCGGTGCTGGTCGGGGGTGACCCGGCCGACGCACGGCGCCGAGCACTTGTCGATGTAGCCGAGCAGGCAGGGACGGCCGATCTGGCCCGCCCGCTTGAACACCCCGGCCGAGCAGGTACGCACGGGGAAGACGCGCAGCAGCAGGTCGACGGTCTCGCGGATGGCCCAGGCGTGGGAGTAGGGGCCGAAGTAGCGGGTGCCCTTCCGCTTGGCGCCCCGCATCACCTGTACGCGCGGGAAGTCGTCGCCCATGGTGACCGCGAGATAGGGGTAGGACTTGTCGTCGCGGTACTTGACGTTGAAGCGCGGGTCGAACTCCTTGATCCAGGAGTATTCGAGCTGCAGCGCCTCCACCTCGGTGCTGACGACCGTCCAGTCGACGTCGGCGGCGGTGGTGAGCATCGTCTGGGTACGCGGGTGCAGCCCGGCGAAGTCCGCGAAGTAGGAGTTGAGCCGCTGGCGCAGGCTCTTGGCCTTGCCCACGTAGATCACGCGGCGGTGCGCGTCCCGGAACCGGTAGACCCCTGGGGAGTCGGGGATGGAGCCGGATCGGGGGCGGAAACTGAGTGGGCTGGGCACGGATAGAAGCCTAGCCCGCCCGACCGACAACCTCATGCGGCCCGGGACCCGGGAGGACGGAGCGGCCCGCCGTACACGATGCGCGACGGGCCGATCCGGCGCTCTCAGGCGAGCTTGATCTGGTCGCCCTCGACCGTGACGTCCTTGGCCGGCAACGGCTTATCGGCCGGTCCCTTGACCACCGCCCCGTCCGCGATGGCGAACTTGCTGCCGTGGCACGGGCAGTTGATCGTGCCGTCGGAGACGGAGCCGACGGTGCACCCGCTATGCGTACAGGACGCGCTGAACGCCTTGAACTCACCGGCCTTCGGCTGCGTCACCACGATCTTCTCGGACGCGAAGATCTTCCCACCGCCGACCGGCACGTCGGCCGTGCTGCCCAGCCCGCCCGCGGGTGCCTGCGGCGCGGCGGAACCCGAGGTCGCCGGGGCGCCGGAAGCCTCCGCCGAGGTCTCGGCGGAGCCACCGCCGCAGGCCGCCAGCGCGAGCGTCAGCCCGCCCGCGCCGACGCCGGCGATCATCGTTCTACGGCTCTGAAGGTCATCTCCCATGCGGGACAGACAACCGCACCCGCGTGAGAATTGCATGAATCAGCCCGCGTCAGGCGAGCTTGATCTGGTCTCCGTCCACCGTGATCTTCTTCTTGGGCAGCGGCTTCGGCGCCGGGCCGCCGGTCACCGAACCGTCGGAGATGTCGTACTTGCTGCCGTGGCAGGGACAGTTGATCGTGCCGTCCGCGACGTCGGCGACCGTGCAGCCCGCGTGCGTGCACGTCGCGCTGAAGGCCCTGAACTCACCGGCGGTCGGCTGCGTGACCACGATCTTCTCGCTCTCGAAGACCTTGCCGCCGCCCTCGGGGATGTCGGCGGTGGCTGTCAGCGCCTTGCCGCCGGCGGCCGGCTTCTTGCTCTTCTTCGGTTCCGTGGCTCCGTAGCTCGGCGCCTCCGAACTGGGTGCGGCCGCGTCCTCCCCGGCTGGCTGTCCGTATCCCGCGCACGCGGTCAGCACCGCCGCGCCGGCGCCCAGCACCACGGCCCTGCGTGTCGTCTCCGCCATATCCGGTCCTCCCAGGTCGTTTGCTCACTTCAGGTACGGCCGGCGCACCGGCACCGGTTCAGCCTGAGGCGTGCCGATCCTGGGAACCACGCACAATTACCGGTTCAGACGATGATGATCCCGTCGCCCTGAAGCTTGACCTGGTAGGCGGCCAGCGGCGCCGTGGCCGGCCCCTTGAGGCACTTGCCGTCGTTGGCGTCGAACTCGCTGCCGTGGCACGGGCAGGTCATGACGCCTTCCTTCGGCGAGGCGACCGCGCAGCCCTTGTGCGTGCACGCGGCGCTGAACGCCTTGTAGACGCCGGCCGTCGGCTGGGTCACGACGATCTTCCACTTGGAGATCACCTTGCCGCCGCCCACGGGGACGTCGGCCGCCTTGGCAATCTCCTTGCCCTTGATGCCGGGCGCCGCGCCCTCGGGCTCGCCGCCGCATCCGGCCAGCGCCACGCCGCACGCGGCCACGCCCGCCGCGCCCAGCACCGTCCGGCGGCCGAATTCCGGCATGACGACATCACGCTCAGAACTTGTCATTTCCCGACCCTTCCGCGTCGCCCGTGACCCCCAACAGGCCAGGTCGTTACCCGTCGCACCAATCTATTGGCCGCCCAGGGCGGTCCCGTCAGCGGGTGGTAGGCGGACGGTCAGCGCTCCGCCGGACCCTGAACGCGCACACCGCGTCATGTCCAGCGTCCGGTCTCCGGGCACCGGATCTCAACCCCAGCAACCCCCTAAGGAGCTGTCGTGACCGACACCTTGAGCCCGCCACAACCAGCGGCCCCGCAGCGCGTGCGCTGGTGGCGGCGGCCCTGGATCGCCCCGCTCGCGGTGGTGGCGGTGGCGTTCCTCGCCTTCTCCCTGCCGCCGTACGCGACGTTCGACGAGGGCGGCTCCAGGGTGCCGGCGCCGGACTTCTTCCCGCCGCACTTCCCCTTGCTGGCCCTGCACGTCATCTTCGGGTCGATCGCCATGATCACGTGCTGCCTGCAGATCTGGCCGTGGTTCAGGGGCCGCTATCCGACGGTGCACCGCTACACGGGCCGCGTGTACGTGCTGGCCGGAGTGCTGCCCGCCGGGCTGCTGGGCCTGGTGGTGGGCGCCGCGACGCCGTTCGGGCACGTGGCGCGGGCGAGCAACGTGCTGCTGGCGCTGCTGTGGCTGGGGTGCACGCTGGCCGGCTGGCGCATGGCCAGGCAGCGGCGCTTCACCGACCACCGGCGCTGGATGATCCGCAGCTTCGCCCTGACCATGTCCATCATCACGAACCGGCTCTGGGGCGCGCTGATCGTGATGTTCGTGCCTCTGGAGTCGCTGGGCAGCACGCCGGAGCAGATCGGCCAGACGGTCGCCGGTCTGAGCACCTGGGTGGGATGGGTGCTGCCGCTCCTGTTCGCCGAGTGGTGGCTGGATCGCCCGGCCGCCAGGCGCCGACGCCGTCCCGCACGCGCCTGACCGGTGGAAAGCCCCTGTGCGGCTCGCGCCGGCCGCACAGGGGAGGTCTCTCGTCTCAGACGGACAGGATCTTGCGCAGGAAGCGCCCGGTGTGGCTCTCCTCCACCGCCGCGACCTCGTCCGGTGTCCCCGCCGCCACCAGCGTGCCGCCCCTGGACCCGCCCTCCGGGCCCATGTCGATCACCCAGTCGGCGGTCTTGATGACGTCGAGGTTGTGCTCGATGACGATCACCGTGTTGCCGCCGTCGACCAGCCGTCCGAGGACGCCGAGCAGGCGCCGGATGTCCTCGAAGTGCAGACCGGTGGTCGGCTCGTCGAGGACGTAGATCGTCCGCCCGGTCTGGCGGCGCTGCAGCTCGGAGGCGAGCTTGACCCGCTGGGCCTCGCCGCCCGACAGCGTGGTGGCGGGCTGGCCGAGCCGTACGTAGCCGAGGCCGACGTCGTTGAGCGTCTGCAGGTGGCGCTTGATCGCCGGGATCGCGTCGAAGAACCCGAGGGCCTCCTCGATCGGCATGTCCAGCACCTCGGAGATGGTCTTGCCCTTGTAGTGGACTTCCAGGGTCTCGCGGTTGTAGCGGGCGCCGTGGCAGACCTCGCACGGGACGTAGACGTCCGGCAGGAAGTTCATCTCGATCTTGATGGTGCCGTCTCCCGCGCACGCCTCGCAGCGCCCGCCCTTGACGTTGAAGCTGAAGCGGCCCGGCTGGTAGCCGCGCACCTTGGCCTCGGTCGTGGCCGCGAACAGCTTGCGGACGTGGTCGAAGACCCCGGTGTAGGTGGCCGGGTTGGAGCGCGGGGTACGCCCGATCGGCGACTGGTCGACGTGGACGACCTTGTCGACCTGGTCCATGCCGTTGATCCGGGCATGGCGGCCCGGCACCGTGCGGGCGCCGTTGAGCTCCTTGGCCAGGGCGTTGTAGAGGATGTCGTTGACCAGCGTCGACTTGCCCGAACCCGAGACGCCGGTGACCGCGGTGAACACGCCGAGCGGGAAGTCGATGTCGACGCCCTTGAGGTTGTGCTCGCGGGCGCCCTTCACGGTGATCTGGCGCTTCCTGTCGCGCTTGCGGCGCTTGGCGGGAACGGCGATGGACCTGCGGCCGGACAGGTAGGCGCCGGTCATCGACTCCTCGCTGGACAGCAGGTCCTGGACGGTGCCGGAGACGACCACCTGCCCGCCGTGCTCGCCCGCGCCGGGACCGATGTCGACCACCCAGTCGGCGGCGGCGATCGTGTCCTCGTCGTGCTCGACGACGATGAGCGTGTTGCCCATGTCGCGCAGCCTGATGAGGGTGTCGAGCAGGCGCATGTTGTCGCGCTGGTGCAGGCCGATGGACGGCTCGTCCAGGACGTACAGCACGCCGACCAGGCCGGAGCCGATCTGCGTGGCCAGGCGGATGCGTTGCGCCTCGCCGCCGGCCAGGGTGGCGGCGGCGCGGTCCATGGACAGGTAGTCGAGGCCGACGTCGAGCAGGAAGCCCATCCGGGCGTTGATCTCCTTGACCACCCGCTCGGCGATGTGCATGTCGCGGTCGGACAGCTTCAGCCCCGCCAGGAACTTCGCGCACTCGCCGATGGACATGCTCGCCACGTCGGCGATCGACATGTCGGCGACCGTGACGGCCAGCGTGACCGGCTTGAGGCGCTTGCCGTCGCAGGCCGGGCACGGGATCTCCCGCATGTAGCCCTCGAAGCGCTCGCGCGTGGCGTCGCTCTCGGCCTCGGCGTGGCGGCGCTGCACCCACGAGATGACGCCCTCGTAGGTGGTGTAGTAGGAGCGCTGGCGGCCGTAGCGGTTGCTGTAGCGGACGTGGACCTGCTCCTCGTGGCCGAACAGCAGCGACTTCTGCGCCTTCTTCGGCAGCTTCTCCCAGGCCGTGTCGAGGGTGAAGCCCATGGTGTGGCCGAGCGCCTCGGTCAGGCGGATGAAGTACTCGCTGGTGTGGCCGCCCGACCACGGGTGCAGGGCGCCGTCGCGCAGCGTCTTCTCCGGGTCGGGCACGACCAGGTCGGGGTCGACCTCCATCTTGGTGCCCAGGCCCGTGCACTCGGGGCAGGCGCCGAAGGGCGAGTTGAAGGAGAACGAGCGCGGCTCCAGCTCCTCGAACGACAGGTCGTCGTAGGGGCAGTAGAGGTGCTCGGAGTAGAAGCGCTCGCGGCCGGGGTCGCCCTCGGGCAGGTCGACGAACTCCAGCGTGATCGTGCCACCGGACAGCTGCAGCGCGGTCTCGACCGAGTCGGTCAGCCGCCGGCGCGCCGACTCCTTGACCGACAGCCGGTCGACGATGACCTCGATGTCGTGCTTCTCGTACTTCTTCAGCGTCGGCGGCTCTTCCAGCCTGATCACCGTGCCGTCGACGCGGGCACGGGCGAAACCCTTGGTCTGCAGTTCGCGGAAGAGCTCGGCGTACTCGCCCTTGCGGCCCCTGATGACCGGCGCGAGCACCTGGAAGCGGGTGCCCTCCTCCAGGTCCATCACGCGGTCGACGATCTGCTGCGGCATCTGCCGGGCGATCGGGCGCGCGCAGACCGGGCAGTGGGGCTTGCCGATGCGCGCCCACAGCAGGCGCAGATAGTCGTAGACCTCGGTGATCGTGCCGACGGTCGAGCGGGGGTTCTTGCTGGTGGCCTTCTGGTCGATGGACACCGCGGGCGACAGGCCCTCGATGAAGTCGACGTCGGGCTTGTCCATCTGGCCGAGGAACTGGCGGGCGTAGGCCGACAGGGACTCGACGTAGCGCCGCTGGCCCTCAGCGAAGATCGTGTCGAAGGCCAGGCTGGACTTGCCCGATCCGGACAGGCCGGTGAAGACGATCAGCGAGTCTCGCGGCAGGTCCAGCGAGACGTCCTTGAGGTTGTGCTCACGTGCTCCACGCACGATCAGGCGGTCAGCCACGGCGATCCCGGAAGTCGATAAACGGATAGGTCCACGGGGATAGTAGATGGGGGCACCGACAATTTCGGCGGCCCGCTCCCCGGCCCCCGAAAATCCGTCCCACTCAGACTACGGCCTCCCGCCGCGAGGGCAGGCGCTCTTTGGAGGTCAACCGCGCGACCTGCGCCTTTATGCCCGCGTACGGCGGCCGCCGCTGGTGAAGGGGCCACAGCCCTGCTGGAATGGCCGCCATGACGGTCATCCCCCGCGCTCCACTCCGAGATCACGGCGGCCACCAACCGTCTCCTGGCCACCGCGGCCGGCCTGTCGCCCGCCGGACTGTCCGCCCCCTCGAACCTGCCCGGCTGGACCCGCGGCCACGTCCTGGCCCACCTCGCCCGTAACGCCGACGGCCTGCTCAACCTGCTCGCCTGGGCCAGGACCGGGGTCGAGACGCCCCAGTACCCCTCGCTCGCCGCCCGGGCCGCCGGCATCGAGGACGGCGCCTGCCGTACCCCGGCCGAACATCTCGCCGACCTGGAAGACGGCGCGGTACGGCTCGCCCGCGCCATCCGCGAGCAGCCCGCGCAGGCGTGGAGCGGCCTGGTCCGCGCGCCGCGCCCGCCCTGGCACCCCGCCTGGTACGTGCTGGTCAGGCGGATCAGGGAGCTGGAGTTCCATCACGCCGACCTGGGCGCGGGTTACGGTCCCGCCGACTGGCCGGCCGCGTTCGTCCGGCGCGAGCTGCACGACTGCCTGGCGAGCTGGCCGTACAGGAGGAGCACGGTCGGCGAGATCACCCTCCTGGGCGAGCCCCCGGACATCTGGCGCGACCTCGGCGGGAACGCGGCGGCACCCGGCAGAGGGCTGCCCGCGGTGGCGGGCGGGCCGGTGGACGTGCTCGCCTGGCTGACGGGCCGCTCGCGTGGCGAGGGGATTAGGGTGGTGCGCGAGGGGCACGCCGTTCCTGAGCCGCCGCCCTGGCTGAGCCAGCCGGCCCCGCCCGGCCTTCCGGCGGCGCCCCCCGACGACTATCCGTGATCGGGCCCCGAGGAGATCTCATGACCTACACCGGCGACGTCACGGTCGGCGGCCCTGCCGATGTGCGGCAGCTGCCCGCGCTGAGCATCGCCAAGCTCGCCGTCGGCCCCTTCGACAACAACGCCTATCTGCTGCGCTGCGCCGAGACCGGCGACGGCCTGCTCATCGACGCGGCCGCCGAGGCCGACCGGTTGCTGGCGCTGGTCGACGAGCAGGCGATCAGCACGATCGTCACCACTCACCAGCACGGCGACCACTGGCAGGCGCTCGAGCAGGTGGCCAAGGTCACGGGCGCCCAGGTGATCGCCCACCCGCTCGACGCGCCCGCGCTGCCCGTCGAGCCCGCCCGCCTGGTCGAGCACGGCGACCGCGTCACGGTCGGCGAGGTCACGCTGGAGGTCATCCACCTGCGCGGCCACACGCCGGGTTCGATCGCTCTGCTCTACGACGGCGGCGAGACGATCAAGCATCTGTTCACCGGGGACTCGCTGTTCCCCGGCGGCGTCGGCAACACCTGGGACGACGCCGAGCGCTTCACCCAGCTCTACACCGACGTGGTCGAGCGGGTCTTCGACCGGCTGCCGGACGAGACCTGGGTCTACCCGGGCCACGGCAAGGACACCACGCTGGGCGCCGAGCGCCCGTCGCTGCCGGAGTGGAAGGCCCGGGGATGGTGAACCTGGCCGCGAGATGAGCTACCTGATCGGCCCGAGGATCCTGGCGATCCTGTCGGCGGCCTCGGCGGGGTTGGTGGTCGACTCCACCACCTCGCCCCAGGACCAGCGGTAGTACCAGCCTTCGGCGATCGGAACGCAGTCGACCGTCTCGGTCAGCAGCCGGGCACCGGGGTCGCCGACCCGCAACGAGGGCGGGTCGGCGCGCAGCGTGGCATCGAGGCCACGGAACTCCAGCTCCCTCGCGAGCTTGCCGAGGAAGTACGTGCGAGTGTGTTCGCGCGCCATGCCTCCATCAAAGCCGATGACGCCCGGCTTGAGGAGGCTCAGTTGTCGACGCGGTGGGCTTCCTTGCGCTGCTCGCGCTTGTAGAAGAGCATCCGCAGCGGGATCGCCGCCACGAGCGCGATCTGCATGGTCGCCCCGATCTTGATCGGCAGGTCGCCGCCCTGGGGGAAGGCCACCCAGAACGTCAGGAAGGCGACGTTGACCATGATCCAGCCGAGGACGACGGCGGCGAGCTGACCCTTGGGCTTCGGGTACTCCACACGGCTGACCATCAGCCAGGACACGCCGAGCACGGCCAGCAGCGACCAGATGTTCGCCTCGAACAGCATGACGATCGAGATGACGGTCATGCAGCCCATGGGGATGGGCAGGCCCATGAAGTCGCCGCTCTTGGTCTTCACGCAGGCGAAGCGGGCCAGCCGTACGACGCCGGCGATGAGCACGGAGGCGGCGGCGGTCAGCACCCACCAGATGGGCACCGTGCCGTTGAAGCCACCCCAGATCACCACCATGAAGGCGGGCGCGAAGCCGAAGCTGATGACGTCGGCGAGGTTGTCGAGTTCGGCGCCCATGGCCGAGGCGCGGAAGCGCCGCGCCACCAGGCCGTCGAACAGGTCGCAGGTGGCGCCGATGAGCAGCAGCACCACGGCGGTGGCGAAGAAGCCGGGCTGGATCACCAGGCCCTTGTTCGCCTGCAGGGAGCTGACGGCCGAGGTGGCCAGCACGCACACGGCCAGGAAGCCGCAGAGCGCGTTGCCCAGCGACAGGGAGTCTGCGGCGGAAAGTCGGAACGCCTTGCCGACGGGCCCACGGGGGTCCTCGTCGTCGGCTTGCCAGCCGCCTGCGTCAGCCGTGGTCAATTCGGGTCACCCCCGCAACCGTCTTCTCACCCACGGCGACCGCGGGCGTGATGCCTTCGGGAAGGTAGATGTCCACGCGCGAGCCGAACCGGATCAGGCCGATCCGCTCGGTCTGGGTGACCTTGGCCCCCGCGTTCAGGTACGGCACGATCCTGCGCGCCACCGCGCCCGCGATCTGCACCATCTCGATGTCGCCGAGCGCGGTCTCGAAATGCCACACCACGCGTTCGTTCTGGTCGCTGTCCTTGTTGAATGCCGGCAGGAACCCACCCGCCACATGCTGCACGGAGGTGACGGTTCCCGCAAGGGGTGCCCGGTTGACGTGCACGTTCAGCGGGCTCATGAAGATCGCCACCCGGGTCCGGCCGTCCGGCCACGGGTCGATGCTCTGCACCACGCCGTCGGCGGGCGACAGGACGCGGCCCTGACCGGGCGTCCGGTCGGGGTCGCGGAAGAACCAGAGCATCCCGCCGGTGAGTGCGGTCAGCGGCACGGCGGCCAGCGCCCAGCGCTTGTCCTTGCGGGTGAGCAGCGTGGTCGCGGCGGCGGCCGCCACGGTCGGGAGGAGCCACGGGGACACCCCGCGCGCCAGGCGCACGCGGGCGGTCTTAGCTGAATCGTCTGACACGGACAACCTTTGGAGTGGTGAACGAACCGGCGCTTTGCCGTGATGTTACAGAACTTGCAACTATGACACGACGCAACTAGACACAGCAAAGCGCCTAGAACGCCTTTTAGCTAGCCCCGCTCTGGCTTGCGCTCTTCACGCCCTTGCGCGCGTCGCTGCGGGACTTGAGCAGGCTGGCGACGGTGGTGACGACCATCGTGGCACCGATGACCGCGAGCGAAAGCTGGATGGGCACGGTGGGCGCCCAGGAGACGTCGCTGGCGTGCAGAGCCTCCAGAACCAGCTTAACCCCGATGAAGCCGAGGATGAACGCCAGGCCGTAACTGATGTAGACCAGCCGCTGGAGCAGCCCGCCGAGCAGGAAGTAGAGCTGACGCAGGCCCATCAGGGCGAACGCGTTGGCGGTGAAGACGATGAACGGGTCCTTGGTGAGCCCGAAGATGGCGGGGATGGAGTCGAGCGCGAACAGCAGGTCGGTGGTGCCGATCGCGACCATGACGATGAGCATCGGGGTGACCATGCGGCGGCCGTGGATCCTGACCATGATCTTGGAGCCGACGTAGTCGGGCGTGGTCGGGAACGCCTTGCGCACCCACCGCAGCACCGCGTTCTCCTGGAAGTCCTCGTCGTCGCCCTTGACGTGCTGGCGGACGATGTTGATCGCGGTGTAGACGAGGAAGGCGCCGAAGACGTAGAAGAGCCAGCTGAAGCGCTCGAGGGCGGCGGCGCCGAGCGCGATGAAGATGCCGCGCATGACCAGCGCCATCAGGATGCCGACCAGCAGCACCTTGTGCTGGTACTGCTTCGGCACCGCGAACCGGCTCATGATGATGAAGAAGATGAACAGGTTGTCGACGCTCAGGCTGTACTCGGTGATGTAGCCGGCGAAGAACTCACCGGCCTTGCCGCCCCCCTCGGTCACCCACAACAGCACACCGAAGGCGACGGCGAGCGCGATGTAGAAGGAGACCCAGTAGGTCGCCTGCCGCATGGAGAATTCGCGGGCCTCGCCCCTGTCGACGATCCACAGATCGATGGCGATGACCAGGAGGAGCCCGCCGATCACGGCGATCCAGGCCCACACGGGTACGGTCACGTTGTTCCTACCTCCGGCACGCATGACTGACAGCCGGAGGTCTCTCCCGCCGGCGCGATCGGCCGACCGGCAGCCCCGGGGGCCCCGTGGAGCGGGGCTACACCGTGATGACGAGGCTGCCGCGAAGGGATACTCCCCTCCCCTAACCAACGCAGTATAGGAGAACGCGGGGTCGCGACGTAATCTTCCCAGGCGTCTTCACGCGTTGTAGACGCCCAGGACAGCGTCCACCGCGTCGTCGTCGCGGGGCAGCGCCGCGCCCCTTTCCGCCGCCGCCCGAGCGTGCCGTTCCGCCTCGCCGGGCTCCTCCAGAACCGCCCGTACGGCCGCGCGCGCCACCCCCGCATCCCCGTACGGCACCAGCGTCCCGGCGCCCCCCAGCAGGTCAGGGATGCCACCCACCTCGGTGGCCACCACGGGACGGCCCGCCATGAGCGCCTCACTGAGGCTGAGCGGCGTTCCCTCCCAGCGGCTCGGCCAGAACACGACGTCGGCCGCGGCCAGCAGGTCGGGCACGTCGTCGCGGTTGCCCAGCAGCCGCACGGGCAGCTTCTCCCTGTCCACACGTTCCTGGAGCTCCCGCTTCAGCGGCCCCTCCCCCGCGATCGCGAACATCGGCTCCCGCGCGCCCCAGGGTCCGGCCGCCACGTCCAGCAGGAACTCCAGCCCCTTCTGCTGCGCCAGCCGCGCGACCGTCAGCACCACGGGCCGCTCCCCGGCGCCGAGCTCCTCGCGCACCCGCGCGGCGGTGCGTGACGGCGGCCTGGGCACGGGTGCGGGCACCACGGCCGGGCGCACGTCGCGGGCGCCGAGCGCGGTCATCCGCGCGCCCAGATCCGGTGAGACCACCAGCACGGTGCCGGCGCCCCGTGCCACGATCCGCTCCAGCACGCCGTGGATCGCGCCGATGAATCCCCCGGCGGTGAGCGCGTTGTGCAGCGTCACCACCAGCGGCGGGCGGGCCCGGCCGAGCCCGGCCAGGACGGCGAGGGCGCCCGCGCGCAGCCCGTGCGCGTGCACGACGCCGGCCTCGCGGGTGATGCGGCGGATCGCGGCGACCGCCGCCAGGTCGCGGGCCGGGTGCGGCCGGTCGGAGACGGCGACCGGGACGAACCGCGCCCCGGCCGCGCCGAACCCGAACGCCTCGCCGACGGCCGCCGGCCCGGCGACGACCACCTGGTGGCCGCGCCGTACCAGGCCTTCGGCCAGCATGAGCACGTGCCGCCCGGTCCCGCCTGACGTGGTTCCGAGCACGAACACCACCCGCACGACGCTTCTCCTCTCCACCATCCACTGATGCCCGTTCCGGTCCCGGTCAGCGCCGCAGGGCCATCCCGGCCAGGGCGCGGGCGTCGTCGCGGTCCAGCAGCGCCGCCACCGCGGCGCCCGCCACGATCGCGACCACCCCGCCCAGCACCGTGGCCCCGAGCCGCGGCCAGAACCCCTCGGCCCCGACCAGCCCCGCCGCCCACGCGCCCGCCAGGAACCCCGCCGCCCCTCCGGCCACCGCCGCGAACGCCGCCCTGACCAGCCCAGCGACCGCCGCCCTGCCACGGGCCCGCAGCACCGCGACCAGCAGCCAGAGTCCGCCCACGGTCATCCCGGCGCTCATCCCGAGCGCCATCCCGGCGATCTCCCACTCATCCGGCAGCACCAGCACGAACCCGGCCTGCGCCACCATCACCACCAGCCACCCGGCCACGGTTCCGGCGGCCGCCTCGCGGCCCTTGCCCGCCGCGTACAGCACCCGGCTCAGGTGCGCGATCAGCCCGTACCCGATCAGGCCCGGCGCGAACAGCGCGATCGTCCGCGCGAGCTGCGCGTGCGGCACCGCCGACTCCGTCCCCAGCAGGAACACCTCCGCGCCCGGCCCGGACACCGCCGCAAGCGCCCCCGCCGCCAGCCCCGACGCCAGCACGACCGCCCGCGTCGTGCGCGCGGCCAGGCCCGCGAAACCCTCCTCGTCACCGCTCTCCGCCCGCGCGGACAGCCCGGGAAAAGCACTGGTCGCGATGGGTACGGCCAGCACCGCGTACGGCACGAGGTAGATGGCCCACGCGTAGTTGTAGACCGCGATCGCCCCTACGCCGATCCCGTTGGACAGGTACAGCACCACGACCATGGCCGCCTGCTGGGCCAGCAACCCGGCGATCCCGGCGAACGCCAGCCGGCGCACCTGCGCGGCCACGCCCTCGGGGAAGCGCAGCGTGGGCCGCCACCGGAGCCCGAGCCGCGACGCGGGCCCGGCGACGGTGAGCACGAGCGCGAGCACGCCCAGGCTGGTCCCGGCCGCCAGCACGGTCTCGCCCGCGTCGAGCGGGCTGACCGGCGCGCTCACGCCGCCGCTGACCGGGACGAACACCAGGTAGGCGGCGATCACCACGATGCTGGACACCAGTGGCGCCACGGCGGGCCCGGCGAAGCGTTTGTGCGCCTGAAGGACGCCGTAGAGGACGACGGCCACGCCGTACAGGGGGATCTGGGGGGCGAAGACGACCAGCATGTCCGCGGTGACGGCCCGCACGGCCTCGAGCTCGCACGGCGGGAGCGCGGAGCCGTAGAAGAGCCCGGCGATGGGGCCGGCCAGCACCGCCACGGCCACGGCCGGCGGGACCAGCACGACCAGCACCCAGGTCAGCAGGGCCGAGGAGACCCGGCTCACGTACGCGTGGGCCTCGACGGGCGAGGCCGCCACGGCCTGGGCGCCGCGGGCGGCCTCCGGGGAGTCGGGTTCCTCCAGCGGCGGCTCACCCCACGGACGGGCGCGGGCGGCGGCGCCGGCGAGGACCGGAACCACCATGCCGGCCAGCGCTCCCCCGACCACCACCTCGAAGACGATGTTGGGGATCTGGTTGGCGGTGAAGTAGGCGGTGGACAGGCATTCGGTGCCGACGGTCTGGGCGAAGACGTACTGCTTGGCGAAGCCGGTGACGCGCGCGAGGATCGTGATCGCGCCGATCAGTACCGCGCCGCCCGCGACGCCCCGCGCCAGCCGTCCGGTCACGGGGCGGGGCGGCGGCCGAGCATGTCGATGCGGTTGAGCACCGGGTTGCCCGCGATGACCTTGGTGAAGGAGACCTTCTCCGAGGCGGCGGTCAGGACGGCGACGGTGCCGAGCACGGCCAGCCGTCCCGGGCGGCCGAGCGTGGTGACGGCGGCCAGGCCGAGCAGGGCGCCCAGGGCGTTGGCCCCGGCGTCGCCGAGCATGGCGCGCTCGCCGAGGTCGTCGGGCAGCAGTGCGGCGGCGGCGCCCAGCGGGACGGCGGCCAGCGCCGCGCCCGACGGGGAGCCGCGCAGCAGTGAGGCGGCCAGCAGCGGGCCGCCGGTCAGCAGCGCGACCTTGATGGCCCGGCCGGGCCGCAGGTCGAAGAGGTTGGCAAGGTTGGCGGCGCCGGCGATGGTGGCGCCGTTGGCGAGGGTGTCGAGGGGGCCGCGCGAGACGAGCGCGGCGGCGGCCAGGCCGGTGGCGCCGATGCCGAGGATCTTGACGGCGCCGCTGGTCACCTCTCCCTTGGCCAGGGCGCTGAGGTGGCCCTTGAAGCCCTTGGAGGAGGTGCTGCCGTAGAGGTCGTCGTAGGCGCCCAGCGCGCCGCTGCCCGCTCCGGCCAGGAGGGCGGCCAGCCGTACGCGGGGGTCCAGGCCGGGGGCGAGCGCGGCGGCGGCGCTCGCGCCCGCCACGAACGCGGGACCTTCGAGCAGCGTGATCGGCTCGCCGCGGTGGTTGCTCCGGGTCCAGGTGGCGGCGGCGCCCAGCCCGCCCGTGGCCACGACCTCGCCGGACGGCGTGGCCGTCTTCTCGGGAGCCTCGGCCACACGCGAGGTGAAGGCGGAGTAGGCGGCGCGGGCGGCGACGGCGCCGAGTGCGGCTCCGGCGAGCGCGCACAGCAGGGCACGGGCCATGGTTCAGCTCCCTGACGAGGTGGGGACGGGGGTGGGACTGGGCAGCGGCGGCTGGAAGTCGGTCACGCCGGTGCCGATGCCGTACTGGCCGGCCCGCCCGGCGATCTGCTCGCGCAGGGCGTAGACGCCGACGACGCGGCCGGCGGGCATGTCGAGGGTGTCGATGCTGGAGACCCGCTGGCTGATGTCGCCGGAGTCGCGCAGTTCGGTGATGACGCCGCCGGGGGCCACCGCGGTCGTGCTGCCGGCGACGAGCGCGCCCTTGCTCCCGGCGTCGAGGCCGGCGGCGAGGGAGACGAGCGCGGCCGCCTGCGTCTCGGCGCGCTCGCCCTCGAAGGGCTTGTCCGGCGCGAACATCACCGCGAGCGTGGCGCGTTTGTCGACGTCGCCCTCGACGCTGATGAAGCCGCCCTTCTCGAACGCGGCCAGCACGGCGGCGGTCTCGGCGTTGGCGGTGCCCGCCTGGGTGGGGTCGGCGGTGGTCAGCGTCGCGGCCAGGAGCTGGGCGACCTTGTCGTAGACGCTCGCGCCGGCGGTGTAGGTGAGGTCGGCGGGCTTGAGCTGGGTGGCCAGCCCGTCGAGGACGCCTTCGCTGTCGAGGGCCAGGAACTTGTCGCTGATCGTCACCCGCTGGCCGACGGTCGCGCCGGCCTGGTCGAGCACCTGCTGCTGCGCCTCGCGCAGGGCGCCGGTGGAGCCGGGCGTGTCGACCAGCAGCACGCGCTGGCCGCTGAGCCCGCCCGCGACCAGGGCCAGCACCGGGGTCATGTCCTTGACGAAGGAGTCGTTGCCGGCCTGGCGCCGGGCCAGGTCGTCCTTCTCGGCGCGCAGCTCGCTGTTGTTCTTGATCAGCCCGTCCGTGGTCTCCTTGGCCATCTGGATGGCCGGATTCTGCAGCAGCGTGGTGCCCATGACGATGCCGACCGCCAGCGCGAGAAAGATGGCGACGATGGAGACGAGGTGATAGCGGAAATCGATCACGAGAAAAGTCCGACCAGCCAGAAGATGAAGGCGTTCCAAAGGTCTTGCTGGCCGTTGAGCCAGGTCTGGCCGATGGGCGAGCTGAACAGAGCGACCCCCATCGTGACGAGCGCGGTGCTCACCAGCAGCAGCAGCTGCGGCGTGGAGATGCGGCTGCGGTAGAGCCTGCTCACGCCCTTGGCGTCGATGAGCTTGCTGCCGATGCGCAGCCGGGTGAGGAAGGTGCTGGCCATGCCGGAGCGCCCCTTGTCGAGGAACTCCTCCAGCGTCCAGTGGGTGCCGACGGCGACGATGAGCTCGGCGCCCTTGTCGTCGGCCAGGAGCATGGCGATGTCCTCGCTGGTGCCGGTGGCGGGGAAGATGACGGCCTCGCGGCCGAGCTGGTGCACGCGCTCCAGGCCGGGCGCGCGGCCGTCGCGATAGGCGTGCACGATGAGCTCGGCGCCGCAGGTGAGGGCCTTGGTGGAGACGGAGTCGAAGTCGCCGACGATCACGTCGGGCAGGTATCCGGCCTCCAGGAGCGCGTCCGCGCCGCCGTCGACGCCGATGAGGACGGGGCGGTACTCGCGGATGTACGGCCGGAGCGTGGCGATGTCCTCTTTGTAGTGGTACCCGCGCACGACGATGAGAACGTGCCTGCCCTCGATGGGGGTGCGGATCTCCGGCACGCCGACTCCGTCGATGAGAAGCCTGCCCTCACCACGAACGTACTCCATCGTGTTGACGGCGAAAGCCTCGATCTGCACGGAAAGTCCGGCGCGTGCCTCGGCCATGGCGGCCTCGACGGTCTCCTCGGTCGCGACGTCGCCCTTGCCGACCATCTCCTCGCCGAGGTAGACGATCCCGTCGCAGACGCGGACCGGTTCGCCGTCTGCCACCCGCTCGAACAGCTCGGGCGTGGCGTTGTCGACGAACGGGATGCCGGCCTCGACCAGGATCTGCGGACCGAGGTTGGGGTAGCGCCCGCTGATCCCCGCCGCGACGTTGACCACGGCGGCGGCGCCGCACGCGACGAGCGCCTCCGCGCTGACCCGGTCCACGTCAACATGGTCGATAATCGCAATTTCCCCCGGCCGGAGGCGCTTGGTTAGCCTCTTCGTCCGCCGGTCGATTCTCGCCACTGCCGTGAGGCCGGGAAGGTCACCGACCTTCCTGCCGCGGAGGCCCGGCAACTTGTTCCCCGGTACCTTCATCAAGACCATCCTGCCAGAGCCGGAGAGCCCGGGGGCCACGCACTGCGCGGCGTGTCTGATATGTCACGCAGAGTCGGCAGCGGCGAGCCCCAGCAATTCTTCCGCATGGGCCCTGCCCAGCTCGGAATCTTCCAGGCCCGCCAGCATGCGCGAAAGCTCGCGTACCCGGCCCTCGTGGTTGAGCGTGAGCACGCCGCTGCGCACCACGCTGCCGTCGCTGGCCTTCTCCACGACGAGGTGCTGGTCGGCGAAGGCGGCCACCTGCGGCAGGTGGGTGACGACGATGACCTGGGCGGTGCGGGCGAGCCTGGCCAGGCGGCGGCCGATCTCGACCGCGGCCTTGCCGCCCACGCCCGCGTCGACCTCGTCGAAGACGAAGGTGGGCACCGGGTCGGCGCCGGCGAAGACGACCTCGATGGCGAGCATGACGCGGCTGAGCTCGCCGCCCGAGGCGCCCTTGTTCAGGGGCAGCGGCGGCGCGGCCGGGTGCGCGGCCATGCGCAGCTCGACCTCGTCGACGCCCTCGGGGCCGAACTCGGCGCTCTGGGCGAGCTGCACGACCACGCGGGCGTGCGGCATGGCCAGCGCGGTGAGCTCCTCGGTGACGGCCTCGCCGAAGCGCTCGGCGGCGGCCTCGCGCACCTTGGTCAGCTCGGCGGCCAGCTCGGTGAGCCGCTCGGTCAGCTCGTCGAGCTCGCGGGTGAGCTCGTCGATGCGTTCGTCGTCGCCCTCGAGCTCGGTCAGGCGCGCCGAGGACTGCTGCGCCCAGGCCAGCACGCCGGCGCTGTCCTCGGCGTACTTGCGGATCAGGCCGGTCAGCAGCGAGCGGCGCTCCTGCACGATCGCCAGCCTGGCCGGGTCGGCCTCGATCGACTCGGCGTAGGCGGCCAGGTCGGTGGCCACGTCGGAGATGAGGTAGCCCGCCTCGGCCAGCCGGTCGGCCACCTGGGCGAGCTGCGGGTCGAAGTCGCGCACACCCTCGACCGCCGAGCGGGCCTCGCCCAGCAGCGAGATCACGTCGTGGGTGCCGTCGGCGGACTCCATCGGGTCGCCGAGCAGCGCCGTGTGGGCGCCGGTGGCGGCGGTGCGCAGCGCGTCGGCGTGGGAGAGCCGCTCCTCCTCCGCGCGCAGCTCGACGTCCTCGCCGGGCTTGGGGTCGACCTTCTCGATCTCCTCCAGGCCGAAGCGCAGCAGGTGGGCCTCCTGGGCGCGCTCGCGCGCCCGGGTCGTCAGCTCCTCCAGCAGCGCGGCCACCTGCTTGTGCCGCTTGTACGCCTGCGAGTACGCCCGCAGCGGCTTGACCAGATCGTCCCCCGCATACCGGTCGAGCGCGGCGCGCTGCCTGGCCGGCTGCAGGAGGCGCTGCTGGTCCATCTGCCCGTGGACGGCCACCAGGTCGTCGGCCAGGTAGGTGAGCGTGCCGACGGGGACGGTGCGCCCGCCCAGCCAGGCGCGCGAGCGGCCCTCGGCGGAGACGGTGCGCGAGATGATCAGCTCGCCGTCCTCGACCTCGCCGCCGATGTCCTCGACCTGCTGGCCGACGCGGCCGCCGGCCTCGATGACCAGCGTGCCCTCGACGGTCGCCTTGTCGGAGCCCGGACGGATGCGCGAGGGGTCGGCACGGCCGCCGAACAGCAGGCCGAGCCCGGTGACGACCATGGTCTTGCCCGCTCCGGTCTCGCCCGTGACCACGTTGAATCCCGGCGAGAGCTCGAGAACGGCCTCGTCGATGACACCCAGCCCCTGGATGCGGACCTCTTCGACCCTGGGTCGCACCGGCCACTCCTGTCGCTGCCTGCGTTTACGGTCGCACCCGGCTTCGGAGCCCACTGTCCGAACACACGTGCGCAAGCGATCCTACGCGCTCCTGAGCCAATTGACTCAGGGACGCACCCTTCCGCGCCACCCCTGCACGGGAAGTTCGAACTTGGCGACCAGCCTGTCGGTGAACGGCGCGCCGGTGCTCTCGATGCCGTGCAGGCGGGCCACGCGCACCGGGTGCTCGCCGCGGCGGACCTCGACGCGGGTGCCGGTCGGCAGGTCGAAGCGGCGGCGGCCGTCGCACCAGAGCACGCCGCCCGGCGTGCCGGGCAGGATCTCGACGGCGAGGGTCGCGCGCGGCGAGACGACCAGGGGCTTGGCGAACAGCGCGTGGGCGCTGATCGGCACCATGAGCAGCGCCTCCACCTCCGGCCAGACCACCGGGCCGCCGGCGGAGAAGGCGTAGGCAGTGGAGCCGGTCGGGGTGGCGCAGATGACGCCGTCGCAGCCCCAGCGCGACAGCGGGCGGCCGTCGACCTCGGCCACGACCTCCAGCATGCGCTCGCGCTTTTCGACGGTGGCCTCGTTGAGCGCCCACGTGTCGGCGATCACCTGGCCGTTGAGCCGGGCGAGCACGTCGATGGTCATGCGCTCCTCGACGTCGTAGTTCCCGGCGACGACGCTGTCGACGGCGGCGGCCAGGTCGTCGACCTCGGCCTCGGCCAGGAAGCCCACGTGGCCGAGGTTGACGCCGAACAGCGGGGTGCCGGCCGAGCGGGCCAGTTCGGCCGAGCGCAGCAGCGAGCCGTCGCCACCCAGGACGATCATCACCTCGGCGTCCTTGGCCGCACCGGGGTCGCACGGCACCACCTCGGCGCCGACGCACCCGATCTCCACGGCCTCCTGCTCCAGCACGCGCACGGTGATCCCGGCGTCGACCAGGCGGTTGACGACAAGGCGGGCGCTGTCGACGGCGGCGCCGCGCCCGGTGTGCACGGTGACCAGAACGGTCCGGTTCATTGGGGCCCTTCTTCTACGGCGCGCTGGATCTCGGCGTCGAGGTCGAGGAGCCCGGCGACCGGCGGCTCGCCCTCCCCCTTGCCCAGCCAGAGCAGGTATTCGACATTTCCCGACGGTCCCGGCAGCGGGCTGGCCGTGACGCCGCGCACCGCCAAACCTATGTCCTGTGCCTTGGCGGCGGCGTCGCGGACCGCCTGCGCGCGCAGCGCGGGCTCGCGCACCACGCCGCCGGCGCCGACGCGCTCCTTGCCCACCTCGAACTGCGGCTTGACCAGCATGACGAAGTCGGCGGCCGGCGCGGCCACGGCGGCGAGCGCGGGCAGCACCAGCCGCAGCGAGATGAACGACAGGTCGCCGACGATCAGCGTGGGGGCCTCGCCGACCATCTCCGGCGTCAGGTCGCGCACGTTGACGCGTTCCATGACGGTGACCCGCTCGTCGGTCCGCAGCGACCAGGCGAGCTGTCCGTAGCCGACGTCCACGGCCAGGACGTGGGCGGCGCCGTGGCGCAGCAGCACGTCGGTGAAGCCGCCGGTGGAGGCGCCGGCGTCGAGGCAGCGGCGGCCCTCGACGCTCAGGGCCTTGAAGGCCTCCAGCGCGCCGAGCAGTTTGTGCGCGCCGCGCGAGACGTAGTCGGGGCCGTCGGGCGACTCGGCCACGACGATGGCGGCGGCGGTGTCGACCTGGGTGGCCGCCTTGCCGGCGACCTGTCCGCCGACGCTGACCCGGCCGGCTTCGATGAGCTGGGCCGCCTGTTCGCGGGAGCGGGCCAGGCCGCGCCGTACGAGCTCGCTGTCGAGCCGGACGCGTCGGCTCACTGCTCGTCCATCGCGGCGAGGGTCTCCTCCAGCCCGGCGAACGCGTCGTCGTAGACGGCGGCGTGCTCGCCCACGGGCAGCCCGGACAGACGCTCCAGACCTGCGAGAACGGCGTCGACCCGTTCGTCGCCCGTCCCCTCCGGGATCTCAGTCATGACACGACCGTAACGCCTGGCACCGACACCCGGCACCTCGGCAGGCGTGTCACACGTTATGCAGTCGTATGGAACGCTACGGTCCGTGTCAGTGGGGAGAAAGGAAGCGCATCCATGGCAAGCGTCGAGGAGTGCCGGGCCGCTCTGGCCAAGCTCGTCGCCAATTTCGACGAGATCAGCGACGAGGACCGCGCCAAGCACGTCGTCGAGCGGACGGTCAGCTGCCGTGTCTCCGACCTCGACGTCGTCTTCTACGGCCGGCTCAGCCACGACGGCCTGGATCCGTTCACGGAGGTGCCTCCGGCCGACGGCAAGGAGGCGGACGTGAAGCTGACCATCACGAGCGACGATCTGATCGCGCTGGTCGAAGGTGAGCTCGACCTGGCCAGGGCGCTGCTGGGCGGCCGGGTCAAGGTGGACGCCAGCTTCGGTGACCTCCTGCGGCTGCGGAAGTTGCTCTGATATGCTTAACGCATCCGTTAAGTACTTGAGGTGCGTCCATGGGAATGATCATCGACGCGGAGCGGCTCAGCCGCCGCTTCGGGCAGAGCACCGCGGTTGACCAGCTGACCCTCACGGCCGGCGCCGGCGAGGTCGTCGGCCTGCTGGGTCCCAACGGCGCCGGCAAGACCACGACCATCAGAATGCTGGCCACCCTGCTCCCGCCGAGCTCGGGCACGGCGCGGGTGTGCGGCTTCGACGTGGTACGCGCGGCCGGCGACGTGCGCCTGCGCATCGGCTACGTCATGCAGCAGGTCTCCCCGATGGGCTACTACATGCTCACCGGCCGGGAGAAGACCGAGATCGAGGCGGCCCTCTACCACGTGCCCAGGAAGCGGGTGAAGGCCAGGGCCGCGGAGGTCCTGGAGCTCGTCGGCCTGAGCGCCCACGCCGACCGCCTGGTGCAGGCGTACTCGGGCGGCATGCAGAAGCGGCTGGAGCTGGCCTGCGGCCTGCTGCACCGGCCCGAGCTGCTCATCCTCGACGAGCCGACGCTGGGCCTGGACGTGCAGTCGCGCCACCACGTCTGGGACCACATCAGGCAGCTCTGCCAGGAGGGCATGACCGTCCTGCTGGCCACCAACTACATGGACGAGGCCGACCGCCTGTGCGACCGGCTGACCATCATCGACCACGGCCGCGAGATCGTCTCGGGCACTCCGGCCGAGCTCAAGGCGGAGATCGGCGCAGACAGCCTCGACGAGGTCTTCCTGCGCCACACCGGCCACGCGCTGCGTGAGGAGGCGGCGTGATGTGGGCCCAGGAGGTGCTGGCGCTGTCGCGGCGCTGGCTGCTGATGACCCTGCGCGAGCGGCTGAACCTGCTGTTCAGCGTGCTCCAGCCGGCGGTGTGGCTGGTGTTCTTCGCCGGCTCGCTGGGCGGCGCCATGAACGCCGAGGTCGTGGGCACCACCGACTACCTCGCCTTCGCGGTGCCCGGCATCATCGCCTTCACCGTCGTCGGCAACGGGGTGAGCGCGGCGATGCCGCTGCTGTTCGACAAGGAGACCGGCTACCTCGACAAGCTGATGAGCATGCCGATCAGGCGCAGTTCGCTGATCGTCTCGCGCTTCGTCTTCCAGATGGGCATGAACTCGGCGCAGGTGCTGGTCATCCTGCTCGTCGCGCTCCTGCTCGGGGTACGGCCCGCCACCGGCCTGCCCGGTGTGCTGGCGATCCTGCTCACCGCGGCGCTGCTGACGCTGGCGATGACGGCGGCGGCCATGGCGCTGGCCTGCGCGGTCCCCTCGCACGGCACGTTCTTCGCGGTCACCGGGTTCGCCTCGCTGCCGCTGCTGTTCATGTCCAACGCCTTCGTGCCGCTGACCGCGATGCCCGCCTGGATGCAGGTCGTGGCGCGGGCCAACCCGCTCACGTACGCGATCGAGGCGATGCGGCTGCTGATGCTGGACGGCTGGAGCGCCGGGCTGCCGGTGGCGATGGGGGCGCTGGTGCTGGCGTCCGCGCTGCTGCTCGTGGTGGGAGCGTGGCAGTTCGGACGCCAGACCAGCGAACGCGTCGCCTAGAGGAGCGGCTGGGCGCGGTCCAGGGCGGGCGGGTTCACCGGGCCCGTGCCGAGGTAGGAGCGCAGGGCCTCGTAGTCGCGCGGCCCGCGCACGGCGTCGGTGTAGCCGGTGAAGGCGGTGTAACCGTCGGCGCCGATCAGCGTGTAGGCGAGGGCGGCGAGTCGGTAGCCGCGGGCCGGGTCGAGCGGCTTGCCGTCGATGAGCACGTTCTCGACGCGCTCGCCGACCGGCTTGCTCACGTCATACGAGAAGCGGACATTTCCTGATACGGCAAGCGGGGCGAACCGGACCGTCCCGTTGGCCTGCGTCTGCCACTGCTGCTCAAGCGCCTGGTCGATCTGGGCGCCCTTCACCGACACGGTCAGCACCGGGTTGGCGTAGCCCCACGCCGCCCACGCCTGGGCGAAGGTGACGGGACCGGCCTTGAGGTCGCCGCGCAGCGAGTTGGAGCCCTTCACCGGCGCCACCGCGACCATCGCCAGGTCGGCGCCGTCGGAGGCGGCCTTCTCCGCGTCGGCCGCGAGGTTGCCCAGCGTGCTCTCGCCGTCGGCGTCGCGCACCCTGGTCACGTCACCGGTCAGCGTGCCGATCTGGCGGGCGCCGGTCTCCTTGGCCTTGGCGTTCCAGTAGTCGACCATCGCGACCATCTCGGGGTCGGCGGGCACGTCGCGGGTGACGGGGTGGTTGCGCGCGGTCGTGGCCGGCCTGATCACGTCGCGGGTGCGGCGGTCGATCTTCAGGTTGATCTCGTTGATGAGCCGGCCGTGGTTGGCCGCCTCCACGACCGGGCGGAGGTTGCCCGCCGGGTCGGGCAGCGAGCAGTTGAAGAACCAGTGCCAGTGGCCGGTGACGATCGCGTCGATGTCGGGCGAGGCGTCGCGGGCGAAGTCCCAGATCGGGCCGCTCTTGGTCGCCCCGCAGCCGTTGAAGTCCTGGCCGGCGGCGCCGCCCTCGTGCACGTTGGCGACGATGGCCTCCACGCCCATCCGCTTGAGGATCGCGGCGTACTTGTTGGCCGTCTCCACCAGCGGCAGGTTGTCCAGCGTGGGCTGGTAGGAGGTCGAGCCGGCGACCGTCGTGGGCGTGGTGAGGTTGATGAAGCCCACCGGCACACCCTGGAAGCGCTTGATCACGAACGGCTCCAGCACCGGGCGGGTGCTGCCCTTGCGGGTCATGTTGGCCGAGGAGATCTCGAAGCGGGCGCCGGGGAAGCGCCTGCCGGAGGAGTCGGTGAAGCAGCTGTCCAGGCCGACCTCGCCGAAGCACCTGCCCTTGCCCATGTGGTCGCGGGTGAACTCCAGCGACCGGTCGAACTCGTGGTTGCCCGCCGCGGTGAACTGCACGCCGATCCGGTTCAGGAACTCGACGGTCGGCTCGTCGGCGTGGTGGGAGACCTCCACGGGCCAGCCGCTGAAATCGTCGCCCGTGGTGAAGGTGACGGTGTTGCGCTTGCCGTTCCGCAGATTCTTCAGGTGGGTCGAGACGTACGGCGCGCCGCCCACCACCAGCGTGTTGCCCGCGCCGTCCTTGATCGTGCCGTCGGCGGCGTTGTTCTGCGGGGTGATGTAGCCGTGGAAGTCGGTGATGGACAGCAGTTGCACGTCGACGGGCTGGCGCCCGGCGGCGGAGGCGGGCTGTGCGGTGAGCGCCACGAGGGCGGCCGCGCCTATCAGCAGGGGTAAACGCATGGGGGATCTAACCCTTCGTTCCGGTGAATGCGATTCCGGCGATGAGCTGGCGCTGCATGATCACGAAGAGCACGATGACCGGCAGCGAGGCGACGATCGATCCGGCGAACAGGATCGGGAAGTTGGTCTGGAACTGTCCGCGCAGCGAGGCCAGCCCGGCGGCCAGCGTCATCTGCTCGGGGTCGGTGTTGACGACGAGGGGCCACAGCAGGCTGCTCCACGACCACATGACGCTGAGCAGGCCGAGCGCCAGCAGCCCCGGCCTGACCAGCGGGAGCATGACGTGCCAGTAGATCTGCAGCGGGCTGGCGCCGTCGAGGCGGGCGGCCTCGTCGAGTTCGGTGGGCAGCGTGAGGAAGAACTGCCGCAGCAGGAACGTCCCGAAGGCGCCGAACACGCCGGGCGAGATGAGCGCCTGCAGCGTGTTGAGCCAGCCGAGACCCTGCATGATCTCGTAGCGGGGCAGCAGGAACAGCTCCTGCGGCACCATGAGCACGGCCAGGAACACCATGAAGATGACGCCCCGGCCGGGGAAGCGCAGCCGCGCGAAGGCGAACGCGGCCAGCGAGCACAACAGCAACTGCCCGGCCGTGACCGCGGCGGTGACCACGACGGTGTTGAGGAACTGCCGCCCGAGCGGCACCGTCTTGAACACGTCGGTGAAGTTCTCCCACCGCCACGACGGCGTGAGCACCGGCGGCACCCGCAGCGAGTCGCTGAGCGTCTGCAGGGAGACGATGAGCTGCCACGCGAAGGGCGCCAGCATGACCAGCGCCCCGGCGATCAGCGTCACGTGCGCGGGCCAGGTCCTACGCATAGTGCACCCATCTCTTCTGCAGCCTGAACTGGATCGCGGTGAGCACGAGGATCAGGCCGAGCAGCACGACGGCGATGGCGGCGGCGTAGCCGCGCTGGTTCTGCAGGAAGCCCTGCTCGAAGAAGAAGTAGACGATCGTGCGGGCGCCGGGCAGCGCCGGGCTCTTGAGGTCGAAGATGAGGTAGACGAGGTCGAAGACCTGCAGCGCGTTGATCAGCGTGATGACGAGGACGAAGAAGGTGGTCGGGGTCAGCAGCGGCAGCGTGATGCGGAAGAACTGGCGCAGCCGCCCGGCCCCGTCGATCTCGGCCGCCTCGTAGTAGTGGCGGGGAATGCCCTGGAGCCCGGCCAGGAACAGCACCGCGTTGTACCCGATGGAGCTCCAGATACCGACGAGGGCGAGGGCGTAGATCGCCACGTCGGGGTCGGCCACCCAGTACGGGCCGTCGATCCCGACCGCCGCGAGGAGCTGGTTGATCGGACCGAAGTCGCCGTTGTACAGGTAGCGCCAGGTCAGGCCCACGGCCGCGGGCATGGTGACCACCGGCAGGAAGTAGATCGTCCGGTAGAAGCCCAGCCCGCGCAGGCCGCGTACGTTGAGCAGCGCCGCGACCACGATCGACAGGGGCACGCCCGCCAGCACCAGCACCGCGTACAGCAGCGTGTTGCCCAGCGCCCCCCTCATCTCCTCGTCGGCGGCCAGCGCGGTGAAGTTGTCCAGGCCGACCCAGGTCTGCCCGCCGAACACGCCTGACTCGGTGAAGCTGAGGTAGAGCGTCTGCGCGATCGGCCAGACGTAGAACACGGCCAGGCCGAGGGCCATCGGGGCGATCAGCGCATAACCCCAGAGCCGTTCCCTGCCTTTCATTCCTTGGCCAGGATCTCGTTCATCTTGACCGCGATCTCCTTGGCCACCTCCGCCGTCGGCCGCTTGCCCGTCCAGGCGTCGACCAGCAGCTTCTGCTGCACGTCCTGCCACTTCGCGGTGTCGAGCGTCACGGGGTACTCCACGCCGTGCGGCATCGAGCCCTCGAACAGCCCCTTCAGGTCGAAGTCGGGGTAGGCCTTGTAGAAGCCGTCCTGGGTGCCCTCGCGGGCCGAGATCGAGGCGCCGCCCGCGTCGCTGAAGATCTTCTGGCCCTCCTCAGAGGCGAAGAAGGCGGCGAAGGCGGCGGCCTCCTTCGGGTGCTCGGTCTTGGCCGAGACCGCGTTGGCCAGCGAGGCCACGATCATGCCCTTCTGGACCGGGCCCTTGGGCAGAGGGACCAGGTTGACGCGGGACTTCACCTCGGGGTTGGCGGCGAAGGTGGCGGCGAACCAGGACCCGCCGTAGTACATGCCGTACTTGCCCGTCTGGAACAGTTGCAGCGGCTCGGTGTCGTTGTAGACCTGGGCCTGCGGCGCGACCTTGTCCTTGTTCATCAGGTCGGTCCAGAACTCCAGGCCCTGGATGGAGCCGGCCTCGTCGAAGCCGGACTTCTTGCCGTCGGCCGACAGCACGCGCCCGCCGGCCTGGATCATCGTGTTGTAGAACCCGCCCTGGTCCCACATCGGGGCCATGATGCCCCACTGCTTCTTGGCCGGGTCGGTCAGCTTCTTGGCGGCGGCCTTGACGTCGTCCCAGGTCCAGTCCGCGGTCGGGTACTTCATGCCGGCGGCGTCGAAGATCTTCTTGTCGTACCAGAGCGCGGGCAGGCTCACACTGAACGGCAGCGCCCACAGCTTGCCGTCGTAGCGGTATCCGGCGACGGTGGCCGGGGTGAAGCCGGTCGTCTTGCTCTCGTCGGCCGGGGCGATGACGCCGCCCTTGGCGTACATGCGGACGTTGAGGCTGCTCATCCAGAACACGTCGGGCGCCGATCCACCGGCCGCGGCGGTCTGGAGCTTGGTCCAGTACTGGTCCCAGGGGGTGATCTCCAGCTTGACCGTGACGCCGGGATTGGCCTTCTGGAAGGCGTCGATGATCTTCTGGGCGGCGGGAGCGTCGTTCTTCTCCCACAGCGCATAACTGATCTCGATTTTTCCGGGCTTCTCGGGCTCGCTGGAGCCGCAGCCGGAAGCTAACAGGGCCAGTCCGAGCAGCCCGGCGATGGGCAGGCGCTTACGCATGGTCGTTCTCCAAACAGGGGGTGTGGCTACGGCCATCGAAGGTTGGCCGTCCAGGCGGCGAGCTCTGCGTCGATCTCCGCCCGGGTTCGTGGGTGGCCCGGCGCGTCGGGGCGCCGTTGCCAGGGGTGCGGCCCGCCGGCCGGGCGATACTCCACGCCCAGCGCGTCCAGCCGCCTTTCGTGTACGGCGAGGCGGCCGAGGAAGTCCTCGAAGTCGCGCCCGTCGTTCCATACCGCCTCCGCGAACGCGGCCAGGCGGGGGAAGGCCATGTAGTCCAGCAGCCGGGGCGAGTCGATGTGCTCGGTCCACAGCGCCGCCTGCGCGCCCAGCACCCGCTCGCGTTCGGCGGCCGAGAGCCCGGCCGGCACCGGGTCGAACCCGTGCACGGCGCGCAGCCCGGTCACGCTGCCGATCGCGACCGGCTCCTGCTCGCCCTCGGCCTGCCGGAAGTCCAGATAGGTCTCGGCGAAGGGCGAGACCACCACGTCGTGGCCGGCCCGCGCGGCCATCGCCGCGCACGCCTGCCCGCGCCAGGCGGCCACCGTCAGTCCGGGCGGCAGCCCGCCCGCCAGCAGCTCGTCCCAGCCGACGGGCTTGCGGCCGCGGGCGATGAGGTAGTCGGTGAAGTGGCGGACGAACCAGCTCTGCAGTTCCTCGGCGTCGCGCAGGTCCAGCTCGCGGATGCGCTCCTTGGCGGGGACGCTCTCGTTCCACTGGCCCTTGGGCACCTCGTCGCCGCCCACGCACACGTACGGTCCGGGGAAGAGCTCCAGCACCTCGTCCAGGACGTCCTTGAAGAAGGCGATGGTGGCGTCGGCGACGTTGAGCACGTTCTCGCCGACGCCCCACTCGGTGCGTACCGGCAGGGTCGTGTCCAGGTTGCCGAGCTCGGGGTAGGCGGCGATGGCGGCCTGCGTGTGGCCGGGCAGGTCGATCTCCGGCACCACGGTGACGAAACGGTCGGCCGCGTAGGAGACGATCTCCCGGATGTCGTCCTGGGTGTAGTAGCCGCCGTGCGGGCGGCCGTCCCATCTGCGGTGCTTTTTCGCGCCGAGCGGGGATTCGTGGCGCCAGGCGCCGATCTCGGTGAGCTTCGGGTACTTCCTGATCTGCAGCCGCCAGCCCTGGTCGTCGGTCAGGTGCAGGTGCAGGACGTTCAGCTTGTGGGCGGCCAGCAGGTCGATGTAGCGCAGCAGGTCGTGCTTGGGCAGGAAGTGCCTGGCGACGTCGATCAGGCAGCCGCGCCAGCCGTACCGGGGACGGTCCTCGATCGTGACGGCGGGCACCTGCCACGGCCCGCGCGCGGTACGGCCGGCGCGGAAGGCGGCCGGGCCGAGAAGCTGGCGCAGGGTCTGGGCGCCGTAGAAGGCGCCCGGTGCGGTGGCGGCCTCGATGAGGACGCGGCCGGGGGTGGCGGTGAGGCGGTACTCCTCCTCCGCCATGCCGGGCACGTGGCGCATCTCGATGCCGCCGGGGCCCTCCGGCAGGGGTAATCCGGTGGCGGGGACGAGCGCCTCGCGCAGCCAGGCGGCGGCGCGGGCCAGGGCCGGGTCGGCGGTGAGCGTGGTGGCCGGGCCCAGGCTGAAGACGCCCTGCCCGGGGACGGCGGCGACCGGCGCCGGAACGAGCGTCACAGGGTCACCACCGTGCCGGTTTCGCGGGCCCGTTCCGCCGCCCACACCAGCAGGTGCCCGGCGAGCGCGTCGGTGGCGTCGCCGCCGAGCGCGCTCTGGTCCCGGGTGGCCACGGCGTCCAGGAACGCCTCCACCAGGCCGCCGTCCCCGCCGCCGTGCCCGTCGGACAGCGAGGCGCCGCCGCCCGTGGCCTCGACGGTGTGCTCCTGGCCGGTGCGGAAGTCGACGACCCTGATCGAGGCGCCGTCGCCCTCGGCGTAGCCGTGCGAGCCGAAGATCCTGGTCTTGCGGTGTTCGAGCGGGGTGAAGGCGGTCATGGTGAAGGCGACCGTCGCGCCGCGGGCGAACTCCACGATCACGACCTGCTGGTCGACCACGTCGTTGTCGGCCGCGTAGACGCAGCGCCCGTACGGGCCCGTCTCCAGGGCCCGCGTGACCCCGGCCACGCTGGCGTCCGCCGTGACCGCGCCGAGCGGCCAGAACTCCTTGTGCGGGTCCCCGATCATCTCCATGTAGAACCGCTTCGCCGAGTACGGGCAGGCCGATTCGATCTCCAGCGGGCACGACACGCAGCGGTCGGCGGCGCCGGCCGGCCGGTTCTCGGGACGGAAGTGGATCAGCGAGCCGAAGGAGGCGACCCGGGCGGGCTCGTCCTCGACGACGTGCAGCAGCCAGTCGAGGTCATGACACGACTTGGTGAGCAGCATCGGGCCGGATCCGGCCACGTCGCGCCACGCCCCGCGCACGAACGAGTGCGCCTGGTGCCACCACCCCACCGGCTCCAGATGCTGCACGCTGGCGATCTCGCCGAGCACGCCGGAGGCCAGGACACGCTTCAGCTCTCTCGTGTACGCCGTGTAGCGCAGCACGTGGCCCACGGCGAACACGACCCCGGCCCGCTCGACCGCCTCGACGATCCGGCGGGCCTCCTTCTCGGTCGGAGCCAGGGGCTTTTCCAGCAGCATGTCGTAGCCGAGCGCGGCGAAGGCGACGGCGGGATCGGCGTGCTGGTGGTCCTGGGTGGCGATGACCACCGCGTCGGCCAGCTTCGGCACCGCGGCCAGTTCCTCCCAGCCGGGGAAGCAGGCCTCCTCGGGCAGCCCGTGCTCGCGGGCCACGGCCGCGCGGCGCCCCGGATCTGGATCGGCCACGGCCACGACCCTGGCCCGGCCGGAGGCGGCCGCCGCCCTGGCGTAGATCTGCCCGCGCGCTCCGGCGCCGGCGATCGCGATGGTTACGGTCATCGATGTGTTTCACTCCGCGACTTATGTGGGAGTCCATAAATATTCATGGATGACCGGCCGTGGTCAAGCCCCAGGTTTCGATGTGGCGGAGACGTCGCTTGCCGTACATAATGAGGTTTCCATCAAAAAGGAGGCATCGACGTGCACGTCAGCGGTGGGGACCTGCAGCGGTTGCGGCAGCTGAACTCGCTCAGCAGCATCCGCGCCCTGCGCGACGCGCGCCGCCCGCTCACCCTCACCGAACTCGCCGCCCACACCGGGCTCTCCCGCGGCTCCATCGTCGACGTCGTCACCGACCTGCAGGAACGCGGCTGGATCGCCGAGGTCGAACCCTCCCCCGGCGGCATGGGCCGGCCCGCCCGCCGCTACCGCTTCCGCTCCGACGCCGGGCACGTCCTCGGCATCGACATCGGCGTGCACAAGGTCCTGGCCACCATCACCGACCTCAACGGCAGGGCCATCGCCAGCGGCCGCACCTCCGTCAGCCCCGGCACCCCGCGCGAGCAGCGCCTCGACGCCATGAACAGAGCCATGGACGCCGCCCTGATCGCCGCCGGCCTCACCCCCGCCCACCTGTGGGGCGTGGCCGCCGGCACCGTCGGCGTCGTCGACCGCGAAGGCGTCATCACCCGCGTCCAGGCGCTGCCCGACTGGGCCGGCACCGACCTCATCGGCCACCTCGGTGCCCGCCTGCCCTGCCCCATCACGATCGAGAACGACAGCAAGCTCGCCGCCCTCGCCGAACAACGCCTCGGCGTCGCCGCGGGCGTACGCGACCTCGTCTACCTCCACGCCGGCCGCCGCCCCGGCGCCGCCCTGATCCTCAACGGGCGCCCCTACCACGGCTTCAGCGGCGCCACCGGGGAGGTGGGACTGATGGAGATCACCGGCTGGAGTACCATGACCGACCACCTGGAATCCTGCCCCGCCGCCGCCGGCGCCCCCGCGGAGGACGCCGCCGCCCTCGTCTTCGGCGCCGCCCGCACCGGCGACCCCACCGCCCGCGCCGCCGTCGAGGCCTACGCCCGGGACCTGGCCCTGGGCACCGCGGCCATGGTCCTCACCCTCGACCCCGAGGTCGTGGTCCTGGGCGGCGGCTTCTCCCGCTCAGCCGACGTCCTCCTCGCCCCGCTACGCCACGCTCTGGCCCCGCACTGCCTGCGCGTACCGGAGATCCGGCCTTCTACGCTGGGCGAGGAATGCGTGGTTCTGGGGGCTGCCTGCCTGGCCTTGGACCACATCGACCACCTGTTCTTCTCCCCCGAAGGCGCCCTCACCCACCCCACCGCCCCCCAACGCCCCACCTCCGCCTAACCCCACCACCCCCCGGCGCCCAACCCCGACCCCCAACGCCCACCTGAACCAGCACCCACCCCCGAACCAACACCCAGCCCGGCCTCTTACCCGGCGCACTGCCCCGACGCCCTCGACCCCGGGGTGCCTTCGACCACCCACATTGCCCAGCGCAGCAGCGCTTCGGACCCCCTGCGACCAGCCACGAATGCGGCCCGCCCAGCACCCGATCCCCCACCCAGCGCCTCGCCTACGGGCATCCCACCACCGCGGCCCGTCCACCCCGGAGCCCCCGAGCCCGGTCGGCCGGATCCGCGCCGCTACCCCATATCAGCCGGCCTGGAGGCGTTCCAGCACCGGCTTGACGCTGTCCTCATCCACACGCCCCGCCCCGGCCGCCGCCCAAGCCGCCTCGCAGGCCGTCCGGAGCCCGTCGATCCACGTCCCGTCACCCTCCAGGCGGAGGCTCCCGTCGACCCAGGTGGCCCGCCAGCCCCGCCGTACCTCGGGATAGTCCTCGCCCAGAGCCCGCAGATCCTCCGCGACGTAGGTGGGCCGATGCTCGGGCGCGGCCGTCAGCACATCGAGCGGACCCGCCACCCCCGTCAGCACCAGCAGACTGTCCACCCCCGCGTTGCTGGCCCCCTCGATGTCGGTGTCCAGCCGATCCCCCACCACGAGCGGCCGCTCGGCCCCCGTCCGCAACATCGACTCCCGATGCAACGGCGGCGCCGGCTTACCCGCATAGACAGGCTCAACCCCGGTCGCCGAGGCGATCACCCGCACCATAGCCCCGTTACCCGGCAATTCCCCCCGCCCGGAAGGCATCGTGGTGTCCCCATTGGACGCCACGAACAGCGCCCCCTGCCGAACCGCCAAAGCCCCCTCAGCCAGCAGCCCGTACGACAACCCGGCCGCGATCCCCTGCACCACCGCCACAGGCTGGTCCATCGCGGTCGTCACCACCCGAAGCCCCTGATCCCGTACGGCCAGCCGCAACCCCGTCCCACCCACCACCAGCACCCGCGCCCCGGGCTCGAACCGCTCAGCGATCAACCGAGCCGCCGCCTGCGCCGAAGTGACCACATCCTCCGGCTCCGCGGGCACCCCCAACTCCCGGAGATGCCCCGCGATGGCAGCGGGAGTACGCGAAGCATTGTTCGTCACATAAGCCAGCCGAACCCCCCGCCCTTTGGCCGCCACCAACGACTCGGCCGCCCCGGGCACGGCATGAGCCCCCAGATAGACAACCCCATCAAGGTCAAGCAGCAAGGTGTCGTACCTATCGACCAGCACCACATATCCCCTAACCCGCGACCAACACCGCCAGCGACTCTAACCCCCGCGCCTTCACCCACCCACAACCAGTTGTCCGCCCGCACACAGGAGAGCATCACAGCGACACCGAAGGCGAAACCCAAGAACAAGCCCAAAAGCGGAACCCAAAACCCGAGGCCCGAGCTTCAGGACCCAAGGCCCGAACTCCCGGAGCCCACGCCAAGAACAAGGCAGCAACCGTCAGCGACAGAGCCCGCAAGCACGAAGCCCAGAGGCGCAGACCCCAAAGCCCTACGCACAGAGCCCAAGCTTCCCTTCGGCGGAGCTCCACCCCGTCAGAAGATCGGCAGCCGCCCGCACACGCGTCAAGCACCCGCGTAACGCCCAGCCCCGCCGGCCAAGCCGCCCAGAGAATCGGAACGCCACCGAACCCCTCACATAGCCCGCCGAGCCCGCAACGTCGCCCGCACATTCCGCAAAGCCGTCACATAGTTACGCTCATCCGGCCGCATGGCCACAGCGATAGCCAGCGGCTCCTGAGCCGCCTCCATATCCCCCGTACGCCACAACGACAGCCCAAGCCCAAAATAGGCGTAATCCTCCGCCGGATTGGCATCCACAATCCACCGGAAGGTATCCGCGGCCTGCACGTACTGCCGCGAGTTGAACTGCGCCCGAGCCAACGCCTCCCGAATGCTGCGCGACTCCGGCTCAGCCGCCACCGCACGTTCCAGAAGCGACGCGGCAGCAGCCGGACTGCCCTCCTGAAGAAGCTTCACCCCACGCTGGTACCAGTCATAAACCTCACCCGAAGGCGCTCCGGGGGAATCATCAGGGACGTTTCTGCCTTGGATCATGCGTGAGGGCTCCTTCATCGAACGACGGCAGTTCCGCGCGATTCCCGGAGAGAACGGGCATCGCCGGGATATGGGGGCAACCCGGGGAAGACTCGGACCTCTATGGGAGCATGCCCGGTATGGGGACTCCTGAACTACCGGTGCCAGATGGGCTAATGCTGCGCCCCTTCCGCGGTGTCCGCTTCTCCGTGGACGACCCCGGGGCGGTCACCTCCCCGCCCTATGACCTGATCTCGGACGACGACGTCCAAGCTCTCCTGGACTCTCATCCCAACAATGTCGTCCGCCTCATCCTTCCCCGCGCCCCTGCCCACCTGGCCTCCCCGCCACCGGCCCCCGTCCCCGTCCCTCACACGTCCGCCCCCCAGGCCACACCCCAGCCGCCCTCCGCGAGCCCGCACAACACGGACGCCGAAAGCCCGCAGCCCACGGACGCCACAGAGCAGCACGGCGCGAACACCACAGGCCAGCCCGGCACGGCCCAAGCCTCCCTTCGCGCCTCCACCGTCGATGGACCCGCGGTCACCGCACGCCTCGACGACGTCGGACAAGCTCCCACGCACCGCCCACACCCCAGAACACCGCCCAACCCCGAAGACGCGGACCAGGCATCGGGAACAGGCCAGGACGCCGGTGAGGCCACCGATCACGAGCACAACCACGCCCCGAGGCAGGCCACACCGACGGCCGAGCACACCACGGCCCACGCGCAGGCCGAGACGCAAGACCGCCCGTCACCCACCGCCCGCCGGTACGGCGCAGCCCGAGACGCCCTGCGCGCCTGGCTGGCGGACGGTGTACTGGTCCGTGACGACCGCCCGGCCCTGTACGTCTACGAGCAGCAGGCCCCGGGCATGCTGCAACGCGGCCTGATCGGCGACGTCGGCCTGGCCGCCCCGGAGCAGCGCGTCATCCTCCCCCACGAGAACGTCATGCCCGGCCCCGTAGCCGACCGCCTGGCCCTCATGAGCACCACCCAGGCCAACCTCGAACCCATCCTCCTCCTGTACAACGGCAACGACCCCACCGCAGCCCCAAGCACACACTCAGACCCCAAGGACACCCCGACCGCCGGCTACCGAGGCAGCGGAACGTCCGGCTCGGCAGCCCGGCAGGGCAGGGCGAGCCGCCTGGTCGACGAGGTCGCCACCACCCGCCGGCCCCTGGTGACCGCCCAGACCACCGACGGCGTACGGCACAGCCTCTGGGCCATCACCGACCAGGCCGAGATCGACGCCGTGAACGCCGACCTCCGCCACCGCCAGGCGCTCATCGCCGACGGCCATCACCGCTACGCCACCTACCGCGAACTCCAGCGCAACGAACACGCCCGCCGTACGACCACCCCCGCAACCCCCGCACCGGCGACCAGCCCCGCCGAGACCGACCAGGTGTCCGGCACGCAGGACCAGGACTCCGGCCCGTGGGACTTCGGGCTGGCCCTGCTCGTCGACTCCGACGCCTACCCGCCGGACCTCAAGGCGATCCATCGCGTCATCCCCGGACTGCCTCTCGAAGAGGCGGCCGCCCGTGCCAAGGGCGCGTGGCGAGTCCAGGACTTCGCGGACCTGCCCTCCGGCCTGGCGGCGCTGCGGGAAGCACCCGAACCGGCATTCCTGCTGGCCGGAGAAGGTGGCGGCCATCTACTGACCGATCCGGATCCGGTGCAGTTCGCCCGTGCCATGCCGGCCGACCGCTCGGCGCGGTGGAACGCGTTGAACACCTCCGTCCTGACGGAGTTCGTCATGCCCAGGGTGTGGGGCATGCGGGACGACGAGGTCGACGTCCGGATCGTGCACCACGACGCGCAGGCCGCGGCGGACCTGGCCGCCACCACCGGAGGCACGGCGGTGATCCTCAACGCGCTGGCCGTCGACGACGTGCTCGCGGTGGCGGCCGAGGGTGAGCGGGTGCCGCGCAAGTCCACGTCGTTCGGGCCGAAGCCGCGCACGGGACTGGTGCTGCGTACGCTGGACGCCGACTGATCCGGCCGGGGCGGCTCAGCATGCGGCCACCGCCCCGGCCTCGGGGACGACCGCCCGGGTGGCCGAGGCGACCTCGACTTCGTAGCGCCAGACCTTGGCATGCGACGGACCGTAGATGCGGCAGCGGATGGCGCCGCTGATCTCCATGCGGTCGCCGGACGCCAGGCCCTCGACGAACGCGGTGACATCGGGGTCGTACGTCACGCACCGGATCGTGTCGACGACCGCGCGCGGCCGAGGCTGCGGGCGGCGGACGACCAGGCGCCACGCCGTCTGCGTGTCGCCGCTCGGCATCTCCCTGTGCTCCGGTGCGCCGGACAGCTTGCCGGTCAGCTGGACGTCGTTGTGGTCCATCTCAGGCCTCCCTCGTCGGTGAACTGGCCGAGATCACTCTTTACGATGAGGGCATGGCCGGATCGGCTCGAACGCCGTTCTGGGGATTGTGGTGAACGACTCGGGAGTGCTTGTGGACAACATCACCGCCCTTGGCGGCGACGTGTACGAGATCGACACGAAGATGGCCGGATACTCCGGGATCACCGCAGGCTATCTGATCCTGGGTGACCGGCCATGCCTGGTCGAAACGGGCACCTCGACCTCCGCGCCGGTCGTGCGGGACGCGCTGGCCTCGCTCGGCGTGGGGCCGCAGGACCTCGCGACGGTCGTCGTCACGCATATCCACCTCGACCACGCGGGCGGAGTGGGGGACATGGCGAAGTACTTCCCGTCCGCGCAGATCGTGGTGCACGAGAAGGGCGCGCGGCATCTGGCCGATCCGTCGAGGTTGATGGCCAGTGCCCGGATGGTGTGGGGCGATCGGCTGGACACGCTGTTCGGGGAACTGACCCCCACCGAGGCCGAACGCATCGTCGCCCTCGGCGACACCGGCGCCATCGACCTGGGCAACGGCCGCACGCTCAGCAGCCATTACTCCCCCGGCCACGCCAAACACCATGTCGGACTGGTCGATTCGGGCACCGGCGACCTCTATGTCGGCGACGCGGCCGGGGTCTACCTCCCCGAGACCGGCGACCTCCGCCCCGCCACCCCGCCGCCCGACTTCGACCTGGAAACGGCACTCAACTCGATCGCGCTGTTCGAGGCGCTGGGGCCGCAACGGCTGCTGTTCAGCCACTACGGACCGGTCGAGGCGGTTCAGGAGACTCTGGAGAGGTCCGCGGAAGAACTACGTGTCTGGGTGGACATGACGCGCCAGGCCCGTTCCGAGGGGATGGATCTGGATCACGCCGTCGCCATGGTCCACGAACGCACCAAGGAGCGCTACCTCGCGCTCAAGGCCGACGACGAGACGGCCGAGCAGTTCGAACTGCTCAGCGGCGCGGCCTCCAACGTCGCCGGCATCCTCCACTGGCTCGACCGCGTCTCACCGTAACGGCGCCGCCCGCCGTACCCCAGAAGAATTCCACGGTACGGCGGGCGGCGCAGGTCAGGACTCGGTCTTGCCATCCTTGGGCTCAGGCGCCTCGTCGAGGATGTCACCGAAGTCCGGCTCGATGAACGCGGGCGTGATACCGGCCGCGGCCGGGGCCTCCTCGTCCGGCTTGTCGGCCTCAGGCTCAGCTTCGGCCACCGTCTCGGCTTCAGGCACCGCTTCGGCAACTGCCTCGGCCGGCTCCTTGGCGTCGTCAGCCGCGGGCTCCTCCGCGACAACGTCGGCGGGCTCCTCCGCAGCCACGGGCTCGTCGACATCGGGCTCGTCGACCTCGGCCTCGGGCTCATCGACCGCCGGCTCGTCCACGGCCACGGGCTCGTCGCCGCCCAGCAGGTCACCCGCCTCTGCGAACGCCGCCGAGTCGGACACCTCCTCGGCCTCGACATCGGTCTCGGCGTCGGCGTCGAGGTCCTCGTCGTCCTCCTCAAGGTCCTCGATGACCGCTCCGGTCAGCTCCGCGTAACGCTCGGCCGCGTCCGTCTCGCCGTCCTCGTCGAAGGACATGGCCCGCGCGAACCAGTCCGTAGCCGCCTCGCCATGCCCGGCCTCGGCCAGCGCGTCCGCGTAGGCGAACGCCAGCCGCCCTGACCAGGGACGCGCCTGCGGGTCACGCAGTTCGGGAAGCCGCTGCAGCGTGATGACCGCGGCGTCGTGCTGCCCCAGGTCCCGGCGGGCCCCGGACTCCACGATCGCCAGCTCGATCCGCCCGGCGCGGTCAAGCCGCTCCGCTTCCGGCGAACGCACCAGGTCAAGCGCCCGCTCAGGCCGCCCAAGCCCGCGCTCGCAGTCCGCCATGACCGGCAGGTACGCATCCGACCCGGTCAGCCGCCGCGCCGCCCGCAGATCGCTGAGCGCCTCGGCGAAATGCCCGGCCCGGTAGGCCACGATCCCCGCGGCCTCCCGCACCACCCCGATCCGGGCCGCGAACCGCCGCCCGACCTTGGTGTGCTCGTAGGCCTGATCCGGATCGTCCTCACCAAGCGCCCGCTCGGCCGCGACCAGATGCCTGGCCACCAGATCCGCGAGGTCGCCGGGCAAGGCGCGCAGCTCGTCGCGTACCTCCTGGTCGAGCTCGTCCGCGGTGATGTCCGCCGGCATCTCGGGCAGCGGCTCACGCTCGCGCGTCTCCTCCCGCTCTGGCTTGCCGAAGCGCGCCCGCGACCCGCTGTCGCCGTCGCGCGAGAACGGCCGGCCAGGGCCGGAGTCACGCCGCTCCTCGCCGCGTGAGTCCCGCTCGTCACGGAATCCGTCGGTACGGCGGGGCCCCCGGTCATCCCGGTAGCCCCCCTCACGACGCGGCCCACGATCATCGTCGCGGCGAGGGCCCCGATCGAACCCGCCCTCACGGCGGGGACCGCGGTCGTAGCCGCCTTCGCGACGGGGGCCACGGTCATAGCCACCCTCACGACGAGGACCGCGATCGTAACCGCCCCGATCCTCGCGAGGCCCACTGTCTCCACGCGGCCCGCGATCGTCCCGGCGAGGACCACCGTAACCGCCCTCACGACGAGGACCACGGTCATACCCACCTTCACGACGAGGCCCGCGATCATCGTCGCGGCGAGGTCCCCGGTCGTAACCACCCTCACGCTGCGGACCACGATCATCCCGGCGCGGACCACGGTCGTCCCGGCGTGGGCCACGGTCGAAACCGCCCTCACGGCGGGGACCGCGATCGTAGCCACCTTCGCGACGGGGACCACGGTCGTAGCCGCCTTCGCGACGCGGCCCGCGATCGTAACCGCCCCGATCCTCGCGAGGCCCACTGTCTCCACGCGGCCCGCGATCGTCCCGGCGAGGACCACCGTAACCGCCCTCACGACGAGGACCACGGTCATACCCACCTTCACGACGAGGCCCGCGATCATCGTCGCGGCGAGGTCCCCGGTCGTAACCACCCTCACGCTGCGGACCACGATCATCCCGGCGCGGACCACGGTCGTCCCGGCGTGGGCCACGGTCGAAACCGCCCTCACGACGCGGCCCGCGATCATAGCCACCCTCGCGACGAGGCCCGCGATCATCGTCGCGGCGAGGACCCCGGTCGTAACCACCCTCACGCTGCGGACCACGATCATCCCGGCGCGGACCACGGTCGTAACCACCGTCGCGCCGCCCGCCGCTCCCGAAGTCCGGACGCTCGGCGAACCCACGCTCATCCCGGTCCGGGAACGCCCGCCGCGGAGCATCGCCCTCACGACGCGGGCCACGGTCGTAACCGCCCCCACGCTGGGGCCCACGATCATCATCCCGGCGCGGACCACGATCGAACCCGCCCTCACGACGAGGACCGCGATCGTAACCACCCTCACGACGAGGACCACGGTCATAGCCACCCTCACGACGAGGACCGCGGTCGTAGCCGCCTTCTCGTCGCGGCCCGCGGTCATCCCGACGGGGGCCGCGGTCGTAGCCGCCTTCCCGGCGACCCTCCCGTCCCCGGTCGTCGGAACGGAACGGACGGTCGCCCTGGTTTCCGCGCGAGTCGCGGGAGCCGTACCCGCCTCTGTTTTCGTCTGGGCGCTTGTCTCCGTCGCGGGGGCTGTCGCCACGCCCGCTCTGTCCGCCGTCCGATCCGTTATCTCTGTTCACTTCTGGTCCATTTCGTTGGCTCACTCAGCGGACCCGTGTCTCACCCAACGGTCCACTGTGGCTGCCCGCACCGCGGGTCTTACGCGAAGAAGGCCACCCGTGGTGGGGTGGCCCGGCGCCTCCAGCCTAGCAAGCTCCAGCAGTTCACCGACCCGGGCCGATATTCGGTCGCCCCCAAAGACCGGCTCCACCAGGATGACGGCATGTCGCTACGCGCACACGAGATAGCCGAAGCCCGCAACCCCATCCTCAACCCTTTCACCGAAGACAAACTCGACCTCCTCGGCGAAATCTGTCACCCCAGCCCAGGGGCCCGGCACCTCGACCTGGCCTGCGGCAAAGGCGAACTGCTCAACCGTTGGTCCAGGCGGTACGGCGTACACGGCACCGGCGTCGACCTCAGCGAGGTCTTCCTCACCGCCGCCCGCGAACGCGCAAATGAGCTGAACGTCACCGACCGCGTGCAATTCATCCACTCAGAAGCCGCCACCTACGCAACAGAAAAGGCCGAGCGGAGCGCCCACGACATCGTCTCCTGCATAGGCGCCACCTGGATCGGCAACGGCCTCACCGGCACCTTGGACCTCATGCGCCCGCTGTTGCGCCCAGGCGGCCTGATCCTGGTAGGCGAGATCTTCTGGAACACCACGCTGCCCACGGAAGCAGCCACGGCTCTGGGCATCGACAACCACACCTGCGTCTCACTGGCCGCGACCGCCGAACGCATCGAGCGATCCGGCTTCGAACTCCTCGACATGATCCTGGCCAACCCCGACGGCTGGGACCGCTACACCGCCTCCCAATGGTGGACGATCAGCGACTGGCTCCTCGACAACCCCGACGACCCGGAAGCCCCCGCGATGCGTGACTTCCTCCGTCAATGCCGAACTTCCCATCTCAAGTACGGCCGGCAGTACCTCGGCTGGGGCGTCTTCATCCTCCGCCCAGCCATACCTTTGCCCAACCCATAACCCAGATCTCCCCACATTCTCCCCACGTCAGGGGATATATCCCGACATGGCAACTGCATCCACGCACCACGGCCCAGCCTTCCGCCAGGAATCCGGCTGGCTGACCTTCGCCGGGATGCTCGGCGTCGTGCTGGGCGTCTTCAACGCCATCGAAGGCCTGATCGCCCTGTTCCGCAACGACTACTTCATCACCCCGGCCGGCCGCCTACTCGTCTTCGACTACACCACCTGGGGCTGGATCTGGCTCGCGGTCGGCATCCTGCAGATCGCCGCCGGCGCCGGCATCATGGCAGGCCAAATCTGGGCCCGCGCGGTCGGCGTCTTCCTCGCCGCCCTGGCCATGATCGGCCAGTTCGCCTTCGTCCCCGCCTACCCGGTCTGGTCCATCATCAGCATCGCCCTCTGCGTGGTAATCATCTACGGCCTGATAGCCGCCCCCCGCAACGCCACCGGTTAAGTACGCCCGCCGCCCCTACGCCGAAGCGGCGGGGAGCCGAGGCTCAAGGGGCACGCCACGCCCCGGCAGAGGGCGAGAAGGACGCGGCGCGTGTACCGGGGCGAGTAGTGCCCAAAGCATCGGACACGCGAGCGAACGCCCATGGCGACCGTGCGAGGCGGCCGCGTAGTGAACGGGGTCTAGGGGAACGCAAAAAAAAGGGGCCCGACCAACCGGTCGGGCCCTTTCTCCTCTTGCATGTTTTTGTGCGGCGGTGACCTACTCTCCCACACCCTCCCGAGTGCAGTACCATCGGCGCTGGGAAGCTTAACTTCCGGGTT